>CAZHUE010000082.1:0-10882 GCA_964535875.1 uncultured Methylomarinum sp. | reverse complement strand
ACAACAGGGGCACCCAGATGAGCGAGCCGTACGCGACCTGAGCTGTGAGTCCCTGGAGCACGAGCCACTGACTTTGTTCTTTATCCCAGTAACCTGTTTCGCTTCCATCAAAATGTTGATAATACAGAGCAACTCTACCCAAGCGTAAAAAATCTACAGAGCTTGTTACTCCATTTAAGGTTAGATCTGAGCGATAAGCTTCGATTGTATTTCCATAATCATTTTCAACTTGATAGGCTTCCAGAATACGCCTAAATTTTTCTGCATTGGTAACATCTGCTCTTACAATCATTTGTTTTAGTTTATCTAGACGTTTCTTTCTTTCTTCAGGTAAAAAAGGTAAATCTAATGCGATAAATTTTTCTAAACTATCAAGCATACGTAAAATGAGAGGAACAATTTCGCGCTGTGTATTTTCAATTTCGTTTAACTGTTGATTTAAAGAATCTTTTTCTGTCTTTTGTGACTTAAGTAAATCCTGTAAATGCTTGTTATAAGTTACTAAGGTATCTGATTGATGTGTGGTTATACGGTATTGATCCAACATTTTTTGTGTTTTATCACTTAGCGAATCAACTCTCTTTTGAGATTGAATGGCAGCATTATTGGTTGCAGTTTCAACATTAATGGCAGAATTTAAAGGCTCTGCAGAGGTAGGGAATGCAGCTAAACTAAAAAAAGTAGCCACAAGAAGGTAGTGATAAAGACGAAGGCAAAGAGGCATGTATCTTCCTGTATAAGCTCTAGTTTTGAATTGGTTTTAATGGATATTTACTTTGGTCAGCAAACCAGGAAATAAGTTCCTTCTCGTTAATGGTACCTAAATGCTTTAGTTTTTTATTGTGTTTATCAAAAAAATAAGTCAGGGGGAGTTCTCCACGCCATTTTTTGTCAACATCTGCGTGTAAACGAGCTGTATTTCTGTCTGCAAACACCCATTTTTCAACATTTTGAAGATTTTTTGAGGCTAAGATTGTATTAAGTGTTTCTTCGTTCAAAAAAGGATCAGTTGAAATCGTAACAAGGCTTACATCAGGGTGTTTTTTTAATAATTTACCTAATAAAGCAAGTTCTTTCATGCAATAACCACAAGTTTCTGACCAAAAAGCAATAATATAGGGTTTCTTACTATGCTCTTTTTCTATTTGCTCAAAAGAACCTTTTCTAAATGGCATAACATTTGTTTCATTAGCTGATGTAACACTAGTCATGTTGGTTAACAGCACTATGAATAGTGCTGTAGCTCTAATGTTGAAGTGAAGTAAACTAAATCTATTCATTATCTTTATTTATCTGCTGAAAAGTCCTAGCAATCATATCATAGCAATTATTACTTAAAACCTTATTAATATAAAGTATTTTGAGATTTCCATATTTTTGCTGAAATAGATCGATTGCAAACACTCAATGATTAAAAATTTTAATATTAAAACTGTTGCCTTATGTTTCTACAATTAATAATTAGTAGCATAGAAAGAAGTAAAGCAGTTAAAATGTACTGCTTTATACCAGAATAAATAGCATTTTTCTTTTAATACCATGCAAAGTAAATTTAACACTGATGATTTAAGGATTAGTGAAACTAAAGAGGTTGTCGCACCTGTTCAGGTTCATAATGAAGTTCCTATCACTGAAGTAGCAGCTAATACAATTTTACATGCACGAAATGATGTACATAAAGTTTTAAAGGGTGAAGATGATCGGTTAATAGTCATTGTTGGGCCTTGTTCTATACATGATATAAAAGCTGCGCATGAATACGCTGGCTTATTAAAAACTGTTAAAGATGATTTACAACAAGATTTAATTCTTATTATGAGAGTGTATTTTGAAAAACCACGAACGACAGTTGGCTGGAAAGGGTTAATTAATGATCCTGATATGAATACAAGTTTTAATATCAATAAAGGGCTTAGAGTTGCACGTCAATTATTGTTAGAGCTGAATAATTTAGGCGTTCCAGCTGCAACTGAATATCTTGATTTAATTACACCACAATATATTTCGGATTTTATTTCCTGGGGGGCGATAGGGGCTAGAACTACAGAGAGCCAGGTGCATAGGGAATTAGCTTCAGGTTTGTCATGTCCCGTTGGGTTTAAAAATGCAACTGATGGTGGAATCAAAATTGCTATTGATGCGATTAATTCCGCTATGAGGCCTCATCATTTTTTATCCGTGACGAAAGAAGGTCGATCTGCAATTTTTTCTACTACAGGCAATGAAGATTCACACATTATTTTGCGTGGGGGGAATAATGAGCCTAATTATGATGCCGTTAATGTTGAAAAAGTAGCGAAAGGGCTTGGAAAATCAGGGTTACCAGAAAATATTATGATCGATTTTAGCCATGCTAATAGTTTAAAACAATATCATCGACAATTAGTCGTTGCAGCTGATGTAGCGGAGCAAATTTCTAATGGAGATCAGCGGATTGTAGGTGCAATGGTTGAAAGTCATCTTAAATCAGGGAGACAAGATGTAATTGAAGGCCAGCCATTAACTTACGGAAAAAGTATAACAGATGCTTGTCTGGGTTGGGATGATACAGTTAAGTTATTGAATGATCTGGCTAAAGCCGTTCAAAAACGTAGATTAGGTTTGGAAGCAGAATAATGAAAATAAGTGTAAATGGTGATATTGGTGATTATATTGAAGGTTCCGCGGTTGTAGATATTGTTGAGAGTCTAGGGTTGGCAAGAAAGAGAATTGCAGTTGAGTTGAATAAAGAAATTTTACCTTACGACCAGTATAATAAAAAATTGAATAATAATGATCAGTTAGAAATTGTGCAGGCGATTGGTGGTGGACAAGGCGATGTGTTTACCATAGCTGGTCAGGAATTTTCATCACGGCTTTTAGTAGGGACAGGGAAGTATAAGGATATGGAAGAAACGCGTTTGGCGATAGAAGCAAGTGGTGCAGAAATTGTAACCGTTGCTATTCGCAGAACTAACATCGGACAAAATAAGGACGAACCTAATTTACTGGATGTTATATCACCAGATAAATATACTATTTTACCCAATACAGCGGGTTGTTTTACTGCGGATGATGCAATAAGAACGTGTCGTTTAGCAAGGGAATTGTTAGGTGGATACAAGCTGGTCAAATTAGAAGTTTTAGCTGACCAGAAAACTTTATTTCCAGACGTAGCTGAAACTTTTTCTGCTGCAGAGCTATTAGTAAAAGATGGTTTTGATGTCATGGTTTATACCAATGATGACCCCATTGCTGCTAAACGGCTAGAAGATATTGGTTGTGTGGCGGTTATGCCACTGGCTGCACCTATTGGTTCCGGATTAGGTATTCGAAATCCGTACAATATTTTAACGATTGTTGAAAATGCGACTGTGCCTATTCTTGTTGATGCTGGTGTGGGTACAGCTTCTGATGCTGCTCTGGCAATGGAATTAGGTTGTGATGGGGTGTTAATGAACACGGCAATAGCCGCAGCAAAAAAACCTATTCTTATGGCTTCTGCAATGAAAAAAGGCATTCAAGCAGGGAGAGAAGCTTTTTTGGCGGGTCGTATGCCGAAAAAACGATTTGCTTCTGCATCTTCTCCTCTCGATGGATTATTCTTTTAAAAATATAAATTTTTTGCTGTCAAGGATAGGTGTTTATTTATTTTTGTGTATAGATGTCGATACTCTGGGCTAAGGCAACTGGAAACAAATAATCCTTAATAAAGCAATAAATTTATAAATGACAACCCTCGAAAAAAAAACTCATCCAAGAATTAAGAGTTATATCCTTCGTCAAGGCCGAGCTACATCTGGACAGCAAAATGCTATAGATAACGTTTGGAATCATTACTGTTTAGATCCGACATTAACATATGATTATACCAAGGTTTTTGGTCGGGATGCACCACTTATTGTAGAAATTGGCTTTGGAAACGGGAGTAGTCTTGCAGAGATGGCTAGTGCTAATCCTGATTTAAACTATCTAGGTTTGGAGGTTCATCGACCGGGAGTTGGTCATTTAATGATGTTACTCGAACAAAAAGAGATAACAAATGTCAGAATCTATCATTATGACGCAATAGAAATTTTGGAACAGAAAATTCCAGACCAGTTTTTAGCTGGTATTCATTTATTTTTTCCTGATCCGTGGCAAAAAAGGAAACATCATAAGCGACGCATTGTACGATCTAGTTTTGTACAGCTTTTAAATAGGAAATTGAAAAAAGGCGGGTGTTTTCATACAGCAACTGACTGGGAGCACTATGCAAAAGAAATGGTGAAGATTTTGTCATCTCCTACAGGTGGGTTGGTTAATATCAGTGCAGATGGAGGTTTTTGTCAGCGTCCTGAATATAGACCGCTTACTAAATTTGAAAGCCGTGGGCTACGCTTAGGCCATGGCGTGTGGGATTTAATCTTTAAGAGAATGAGGTAGTGTTTTAAATGCTCAGCTTAATGATGCTTTTTCTAGGTTTAAAGATAAAAAATTCAATATGAATTATTTTTAATGCTTGTAGTTAAGCTGCAGCAACTATTGGTTCGGGTTGGCTTAGCTTTAAACGCATTGACTTGATAATCAAAACCAACTCTTTCCTTTGAGTTTTTAATGGCTCTAATTCTGCTTCCAGATTAGAAATACTTTCTGCTACAGATCCTTTAGATTCGCTTATTTTTCTAAGCATGTGCAATCGACTTTCAATTTGCTTCTTATGATCTTTAATTTGGTGCATTAGAGGGGTTAAAACACTTTTACACCATGATAAAGCGTCACGTTGTGCCTGGTTTAAAATATTTCTTGCTTTAGTGATTAAGGTGTTATAAAGCTTGTTTATCACTAAACTTTGTTCAGTCATCGTAGTTTTTGAACTGCTACGGAATGCCTCGCCCGCTTCAAATATCTGTTCTAACTCAAATTGATACTGTTTAATCGAAAATAATTGAGGTTCAATCTCTTTAAAACCGTATTCGTCCTGAAATTTCTTATGAATTGCTTTAATCAGAAGGCGTGTCTCGTTGGTAGTATCAACCGAATCCTGTAACAAATCACTAAGGTCGTCAAATAATAGGCGAATATTTTGCTTCATTCCATAAGTGGTTAAGCTTTTGGACATATCTTCCTTAGTTTTTTTGATAATAGAATCAAATTTTTCATTTGAAAAAGAGGCGATTAACTTTTTAGCTTGAACTGCAAATACTTTTCGGCTTGCCTGGAAGTTTTCGACATTAGTCATATAAGCGTTTTGCCTATCTCTGGTTTCAGCCATAAGCTTGCCAGTCATTTCATGGTTATCAAAATCGACTTTCTTAAATTCATTAAGTTGAGTTTGCGCACCAGATAGTTTTGTTTCCGATAAATTGAGTGATTCAGAAACTAAAAAGCCAATGTCCTTATTAACTGTTTCCATTAATATATTACGACGTTGGTCTAAAATATCTTCTGATAAATAGTTTTCTAAAGCAGTTAAACGACTTCGTTCCAGTAATGGATCGTCGGATTTAACTTTAGCTAATAAGGCTTGTTTAGCTGAGACAGGAAAAACAAATTTTTCCTCCAGATTTAAAAGGGAGGCAGATGACTTAATCTGTTTATAAATAGATTCCTCGTAACCCTCTTCGCCGGAAAGGTCATCCCACATAGAATCAATTTTATTCATGACAACGGCTAAACCTTGTTTATTGTTGCCTCTTGAATTGCAGACGTGGTTTCGCCACATATCCATATCACTTTTTGTTACGCCGGTATCTGCTGCTAACACAAAAACAATGGCTTGTGCACTGGGTAATAAACTTAATGTCAACTCCGGTTCCGTACCAAGCGCATTTAACCCCGGGGTATCAAGAATACATAAACCTTCTTTTAGCAGAGGATGAGGAAAGCTAATTAGTGCATGACGCCAGCGAGGTATTTCAACTGATTCCGGGTTGATAATACCTTGTTCTGCTGCTTGACGTTCGTTCCATAAGCCTAATTTATCAGCAGTATCCTTATCAACATGTTTTGTTTCAATGAGAGCCTTAAAAGCTTCTTGCATTCGAGTTGGAGAATCAGCGTCTAATTCTATCGTTGTCCACAGATCAGGTTGTTGTTTATATTCTATAAGTGAGGTGGTTTCTAAGCGGGTTTCTATTTCTAATAGTCGAATAAAGCTACCTTTTGGATCATGAAACAGTTCAGTAGGGCACATAGTAGTTCTGCCTACTGCAGAAGGTAATAATCTAACACCCGTCTCAGCAAAAAAAAGTGCATTAATGAGTTCGGTTTTCCCCCGCGAAAATTCAGCTACAAATGCAAGTGTAATTTTGTCTGTTTTTAGACCATCCAGAATATTTAAAACAGTGTCAGTACTATGAGGGTCGCTTAGTTTATATCGAATACGCCACTCTTGATACATTTCAATTGCTTCATGCAACCGTCCTCGCCATTGTGTGTATTCATGTAAATGTTCTTTAAAATATAAATTACTCATGCCTAGCCTTTTAGTATGCTGACTTTTCCTTAAAGTAAAAAAGGATATCATTTTTAAACAATTGTAGTCGAAAAATGAAAATCTGTTAAATATTTGATAAGTTATACTTCGCGCGGTCACGGATGCGGATTTTATAGCGAGTTGATTTTTGTCGATAGCAAGGCACTGAAATTGGCGCATAGCAGGCTATGCAGCTATTTCAGCAACACAGCTTATCGGCAAAAAGCAACCGATAGAAACCCGCATCCGTGACCGCGCGAAGTATCTCTATCAGTAAGAATTTTTCATATCAAAGAAGTAAAGGGTGAGGGTTTAATAATTTTCGTATTTTGACTTGCCTTTTGGCTTCACATAAATTCGTCGCCAAACTAACGAAAGTTATTGAATCCTTAACCCTAAACGCCATAATTTAATTGATATTGCTTAATTATTTCTAGTTGTTTTGTAGAATTACCATCTAATTCTAAAAAGTCTATAATATTACTAAGTGAGATTATAGATATTACTGGCATTCTAAAATGATCGCTAATTTCTTGAATAGCTGATGAATTGTTTTTTCCTGTTTCTTGTCTATCCAATGCGATTAAAACACCTGCTGGTGTTGCATTCATGCTTTTTATAATGTCAACTGATTCTCTAACTGATGTTCCCGCAGTAATGACATCATCAAGGATTAAAACATTGCCTTGTAATGTACTCCCAACAATAAGGCCTCCTTCACCATGGTCTTTAGCTTCTTTCCTGTTAAAAGCAAAAGGTATATCCTGTTTCAGCTTGGAGTAGGCTATTGATGTAGCACTAACAAGAGGAATCCCCTTATATGCAGGGCCATAGAGCATATCTATTTCAAGTTTTGACTCTATTAATGTTTGTGCATAAAATTGCCCTAGTTTACCCAGTTTTTCACCCGTGTTAAATAGACCGGTATTAAAAAAATAAGGGCTAATGCGGCCTGATTTTAGTTGAAATTCTCCAAACTTAAGAACGTCGCAATCTAGTGCATATTGAATAAATTGTTTTTGGTATTTGAGCATAATAATCTATTTTAGACTATTAGGTTTTTATTTAACATATTCATTATTATAAGTTCTTCGAAGTAACTCTATAAAAGACGGTCATTATAATACAGTAACTTAATTAATATTTTGTTAGTTTATGAATATTTTTAGAATTTCATCAAGAAAGTTCCAGCCTTTTTCAGTGCAGTAGTAAGTACTCTTTTTTTTGATTAGCAGACTTTGATCAACGCAGGTTGATAAAGCAGGTTGTAATGAAGAGATCTCTAACCCAGTTGTTGATTTATAATGTTCAAGACTAAAGCCGGCTTTTAAGCGTAATTGATTCATTAAAAATTCTAGTGGTAACTCTTCTGCTACTATTTTAGTTAAAGTAGCCGATGTATTCTTTAAATAGTGTTCTGGGCTTTTTGATTTAATGCTTCGAATAATATTAGTCGGAGGTAATAGGCTAAGTTTTCCATGTGCTCCAGCACCGATGCCTAAATAATCACCAAATTTCCAATAATTTAGATTATGTTGGCAATAGGTATTTTCTTTAGCATAGGCAGAAATCTCATATTGCATGTAACCAGATTCTGAAAGTAGTTTCTGGCATTGGATTTGTCCATTAAATATATCATCATCTTTTGGTAAAACAGGGGGGAATTTGTGGAAGTAGGTATTGGGTTCTAATGTCAGTTGATAAAAAGAAATATGGTTAGGGTCAAAATTGATTGCGGTTTCAATATCATTTACCATTTCTTGATTGGTCTGGTTCGGTAATCCAAACATTAAATCCAGATTGATATTTTCAAAACCTGCCTTATGGGCAATCTCAATAGCAGTCTTTGCTTCTTTTGCTGAATGAACTCGGCCAATTTTTTTTAAATGAAAGTTATTAAAGCTTTGGATGCCTATTGAAAGCCTGTTGATTCCAACGCTACGATAATCAGAAAATTTTTGACTTTCAAAAGTTCCAGGGTTTGCTTCTAAAGTTATTTCAAGGTTTTTTTGGAGAGGTATTAAATGAGCTATGCCACTGATTAAATGATCAAAACCAGACGCTGAAAATAAACTGGGTGTTCCTCCACCGACAAAAATGCTACTAATTGTTTTAGGTGTATCTAATAACTCAAGGTCTTGCTGTAAATCATTAAGTAATGCCTCAATATATTGTCGCTCTGGTGCTTCTGATTTAAGGGTATGTGAGTTAAAGTCACAATAAGGACATTTTTTAATACACCAGGGAATGTGTATATATAAACCTAAGGAATTCAAAACGGGCTAGTAGAAGCAGGTTCTTCAATCACAGGGTTGGATAAGGTTCCAATACCTTCGATTTCAATTTTTACCGTTTGTCCTGGTTTCATATAACCACGCGGTTTCATTTTAACGCCAACGCCACTGGGTGTTCCGGTAGAAATAACATCTCCTGGCTCTAAAGTCATTGCTTTTGAAAGGTATTCTACCATTTCAAAGCAGCTAAAAATCATGTGTTTAGTGTTGGAATCTTGTCTTAGTTCATCATTAATCCAGGTTTTTAAGTTTAAATGATGAGGGTCTTCAATTTCATCAGCTGTGACAATCCATGGCCCCATTGGACCGTGTGTGTCAAATGACTTTCCTAGTGTCCAGGTTGGTGAACGTATTTGCCAGTCTCGAACGGATACATCATTTACAATAGTATATCCTACAATAACCTGACTGGCTTTTTCTACAGGAACATGACGACAACGTTGGCCAATAACAAAAGCAAGCTCCCCTTCATAATCTAATTTATCCGAGACTATTGGTCGGTGAATAGCTTCTCCATTACCAATAACACAACTACTCTGTTTAGTGAAAAACATGGGGTATTGAGGTTTTTCAAACTTTGTTTCATTAATATGGTCTGCATAGTTCAGTGCAATACCTAGAAACTTATTAGGTCTTAATATAGGTGCTTGTATTGTCACCTTAGACAAAGGAATACGATTTCTCTGACTGTTGATGAGTCTTTGCATTGCTTGCTTTGCTGTTTCTCCCCGATTTAAAAAATCTATCATATTATTTGGAATATCAGGAGTACCCTTAACAGTGACAATTTCATTTTCAACAACTGCTCCGATATGAGGGCAGTTTTTGTGATTAAATGATGCGAGCTTCATATTTTATTTTTTCTATACAAAAAAGAAGTGAAGGTACCCTTTAAGTATAATTATTTCAAGTAAAAGATGTTAACTATTTATGGGGAAAAAATAATGTTAAGAGCTAGCTGAATGATTGTATATTTTTCAATTAATACTAAACTTAAGTTAATAAATTTTTTTGTATAAGGGTTAAATTGAACTGTGGTTAGAAACAAAGCTAAATCTGTTTTATTTATATTTCTGAGTGTTGTGGTTATGGGGGCAGAAGCTACATCGACAAAAAAAATGTATCGCTGGGTAAATGATGATAATAAGGTTTTTTTTTCTGACCAGATGCCGCCTGATCAAGTTAAACATAGAAGAGAGACGTTAAATAAAAATGCCCGTGTTATTGATGTTGTTGAGCAAGAAAAAACTAAAGCACAGCAAGCATTGGAAAAACGTTTAACAAAGTTACGTATTCAACAGCAAGCTATTTTACAAAAACAAAGAATTAAAGATAAGGTTTTATTAACTACTTTTCGAAACCTACAGGATATGGATTTGGCTTTAAAAGGAAAGATGCTGGCTCTTGATCGGCAGAGACGAGTTGTTCAAGGGAATTTAAATCGCTTAAATAAACAATTGAGGCAACAACAACAAAGGGCTGCCCAGCATGAGCGTGATGGTCGTAAAGTGCCTAAGAATATAAATAATGATATTTCATCGAGCAAAATGCAAATTGAAATGACATTGATCGAGATTTCTAAAAAATTTGAAAATAAGCGGAATATTAGAAGAATATTTGAAGAAGATATTGCCCGATTCACCTTTTTAACGCAATCAACGGTCAGCAGTAAGGATCTTACCCGTAAAACGGCAGAATCAAAGGCTGAAACTGAATTAGGTGTTTATATTTGTGAGACTAAAAAAATATGTGATAAAGCCTGGGTATATGCCAAGCAGTTTGTATCCACATACTCGACAACTGGCTTATATGTTGAGACGGATCGACTGATTATGAGTCAAGATCCGTCCAAGAATACAGACTTGAGTTTATCTGCATCTATGATGGATGTAGAAAATAACAAACAACAGTTATTTCTTGATATTCGATGTCATATATCATCTTTAGGTAAAGATTTATGTGCAGGGGTTGAAGCAAGGCATATCAGGCATTCTTTTAGTGATTATATAAAATCAGCCTTAAAGGCGGAAATATAATAAATAACTGTGCCCTTAATTTATACTTCACGGGGTCACAGATGCGGATTTCTATCGGTCTATTTTTGCCGATAGGCTGTGTTACTGAAATAGTTGCGTAGCTTGCTATGCGCCAG
>CAZHUE010000081.1:0-11138 GCA_964535875.1 uncultured Methylomarinum sp. | reverse complement strand
CCCATTTCAGCGCCTTGCTATCGACAAAAATCAACTCGCTATAAAATCCGCATCCATGACCGCGCAAAGTATACATTTATAATTTGTACGATTACAGGTCACTAAGGGTGAGGGTTTTAGGTTTTATTTTGATTAATTTTTTTTCTTAGCTCTAGGGTGGGCTTTGTCATAAACATCAGCTAGATGCTGAAAATCTAAATGAGTGTAGATCTGAGTAGTGCTTAGGTTGCTATGTCCAAGTAATTCTTGAACGGCTCTTATATCTTGGCTAGACTCCAATAAATGGCTAGCAAATGAATGCCTTAACATATGAGGATGGACGTGTTCGGGTAAACCAATTTTTTTGCACCATCTGTCTAACCGAAGTTGAATGCTTCGTTGACCTAAACGTTGACCTTTTGTTGAGGTAAATAAAGCTTCAGCTATAGTTTCGGGGCGATAAGTAAGCCATTTTTTTATTGCAGCTATGGCTTTACTTCCAATGGGCAACTCCCTTTGTTTTCCTCCTTTTCCATATCGGACTCTTAATGAATGGTCAGTAAAGTCTATGTCGCTAATGTTTAAGTTTGCTAATTCACTTAAGCGTAGCCCTGATGAATAGAATAACTCAAACATAGCTAAGTCACGTATTTCTAAAGGTGAATCTGGATTTGTTTCCAGTATGCCAAAAACTTGATCAACATCTAATACTTTAGGTAGTTTTCGTTCTTGCTTGGGCGCTCGGATGTGGTTTGCAGGATTACTGTTTACGATATGTTTTTTTAGAAGATAATTATAGAAACTTCGTATTGCAGAGAGTTCTCTTTGTAATGATTTACTACTAATACCATTTCTGTGTCGGTTTGCTATGTGTTTACGAATATCAGAGGGTTGAACTGAATCCCAGGTTTGATATTGTTGAGTTAAACAATAGCTTTTTAATTGTTTAATATCACGCCGGTAACTTTTCAAAGTGTGATCAGAAACCCTTTTTTCTACTTCCATGTATTGAAAAAATGCCTCAAGGTTTTGTTGAGCATTGGCATCCATAATGGGGATGTTAATCGCCTAGAAGGGAAATTAAACGTGTAGCAATTACTTCACTCATTTGGGTCAGAAATAAATTTCCCATGCTGTAATGGAAGCGATTCTCATCTTTACTGCCAATGGCTATTAGACCCTCTAAGTTGGTAAAAGACATCGGAATAATTGCGCAAGATTTTATTTTCGTTGCAACCACATTTCCAAATAAAAATTTAGCTTGAGCTAATGTGGGTAGGCCACATGTTGATTGGTTAGAGCTAAGTTCTTTTTCAAAATGAACTAGATTTTTATCATCTATGTTAACAAAAATATTACTGTTATTTTGTTCATCATTATTTTTGATAATACGAATAGAAGAAAAGTCTGTTATAAAACAATCGGCGAATACTTTGTCTAGGTTAGTGGCAACTTCTTCGGCTGATTTTGCCTCCAGTAGAGCCAGTGTTAATTCGTGCATTCGGCTGGAAGAAGTATCATTATCTTTGGCAATTTCGATCAAGCCAGTCAGCTGATTTTCTAAATCATGATATTTTGTTCTGAATAATTCCAGTTGTTTAGCAATTAAAGAGACTGCATTCCCACTCGGGTGTGGGATGATCATGTTTTCTAATAAATCTAAATGTTGATGAAAGAACTCAGGATGATTGTGTAAATATTCTTCAACTTTTTTTGAGCTGAGATCAGTTTGATCAGAGTTGTCTACGATTGGGTTGGTATTATTCATAACTTTATTTGTCCTTCAAAAACTGAAACGGCAGGGCCTTTCATAAATACAGGGTGGCCACGACCAGACCAGTTGATCAGTAATTGCCCGCCGGGTAGCTCTACACTGACATTTTCTCTATTAAGTAAGCCTTGCTCTATGCCTATGACGACAGCAGCACAGGCACCACTTCCACAGGCTAATGTTTCGGCTGCTCCTCGCTCATAAACACGGAGTTTAATATGTTGCCGGGTAATAATTTGCATAAAGCCTATATTAGCCCTTTCTGGAAAAAAAGGGTGATTTTCTAGTAATTTACCCAATTCTACCACTGGAGCTAAGTTAATGTCCTCCACTTGTATTACTGCATGTGGGTTACCCATTGATACGGCACCTACTGAGTGTTCAGTATTATTGACAGGAATAGTGTAAATCACAGTTTCCTGTTCAATTTTTATTGGGATTTCAGTAGGTGCATGCAAAGGAATGCCCATATTGACAGTAATCTGCTCATCTTCATTAAACTTCAGTAATAACTGCCCAGCATTTGTGTCGACCCTGATTTCATTTTTATCCGATAATTTTTTATCATGCACAAATTGGCCGAAGCAACGAATACCATTTCCACATTGAGCGACTTCACTGGCATCAGCATTAAAAATACGATATTTAAAATCAGCATTATCACTGACAGGTTTTTCAACCAGTAATAATTGGTCAAAACCTATGCCAAAATTTCTATCTGCCATCAGGCGGACTTGTTCAGGTGTTAATGAGATAGATTGATTAATTGCATCAATAACAACAAAGTCATTACCCAAACCATGCATTTTTGTAAAATTGATCATAATTTAACTTAGAAAAAGCAGTTGAACGCGGAATTATAGCGCAAGATATTGGTTTCACGGTGCTTTAAAAAAATTTTAGCTTCACCCATAGGTTAAGCGAAATTTTTTTTGAAGTGCTGTGGAATCAAGAGCTTGCGCTAGAAACCGTGAGCAACTGCTTTTTCTAGGTTTAAGGGAGTAATTTTTCCCCTGCCCAGAGTTGAGAAATACTTTCCCTTTCTCGGATTAAATGCATTTTGTCACCATCGACCATGATTTCTGGTAAACGAGGTCTGGAATTATAGTTAGAACTCATGGTAAAACCGTAGGCTCCCGATGAGCGTATTGCTAATAAGTCACCTGTTGCCAAGCTTAAGTCACGATCTTTTCCTAAAAAATCACCTGTTTCACAAACTGGGCCAACGATGTCCCATTTGTTTTCAGTTGCAGCACTTATTTTATTGACCGGAATTATCTCTTGCCAAGCACTATATAAAGATGGGCGTACCAAATCATTCATTGCAGCATCTACAATGGCAAAATCTTTAAATTCAGTTGGTTTTAAATATTCTACTTGAGTAATTAAAATGCCTGCATTACCAGCAATTGCTCGGCCTGGCTCAAGAGCGATTTCATAATTTGTATTACCTAAGCGTTTTAAAATAGCAGCGACATACTCAGCAGGTTTAGGAGGGGTTTCATTTTGATAACGTATTCCAAGTCCACCCCCTAAATCAATATGGTGTAAATTAATACCATCCTGCTCTAAGGTGTTAACAATATCAAGTATCTTATCAAGTGCTGCTAAAAATGGGGCTGTCTCTGTTAATTGTGACCCTATATGACAGTCTATCCCAATAATTTTAATGTTATCCATTTTGGAAGCACGGCGATATTCAGATAAGGCTTGTTTAATATCAACGCCAAATTTATTTTCTTTAAGTCCTGTTGATATATAGGGGTGTGTTTTAGCATCAACATCGGGGTTTACCCGAAATGAAACGGGTGCAATAACACCCACATTGCCAGCTAATTGATTGATTCGATCTAGCTCGGCACTGACTTCAATATTAAAACATCGGATACCCGTTTTTAAAGCAGCAATAATTTCATCTTCACGCTTGCCTACACCAGAAAAGACAATTTTTTCAGGGTCGCCGCCTGCTGCTAATACTCGATTTAATTCTCCTAGCGAAACAATATCAAACCCAGATCCTAAACGAGCTAGCAGGTTGATAATTGCAATATTAGAATTAGCTTTAACGGCATAACAAATTAAATGTGGATGCTCACCAAAGGCCAAATTAAAGGCATTCCAATGTTTTTCAAAGGTAGCACGAGAATAGATATAACATGGGGAGCCATATTGATTGACAATTTCTTCAACCCCGACTTCTTCAGCAAAAAGTTTATTATTTTTGTAATTAAAATAGTCCATTTTATTCTTCATTATCCTTATGGATAGGAGGTTCCTGATCTGGGAGATAAAGAGGGCCTGTTTGTCCGCAAGCTTGTAACAAAAGTAATAATAAAAATAAAAACTTTTTCATTAGAATATAGTCAGAGTAAACGATAAAAGATAGCCATATGGCCAAAAAGTTAAAATTATTAATATCTTAAAAGTTGAATAGAAACTAAAGACATCATCACTTTGTTTATTGTATCTTTAGACTAAGGAAAATATCTAGGCTTATTTGTAGATCTTTGCAGGCATTTGTCTGAGAAACGAAATTATCTTTAATAAAATGGAGTTTGTTGAGGTAAGTGTATATTTATTATGAAAAACGATTTTAAAAGGGTTATTTTCTTTGAAGTAGATCACAAAAAGTGGAATAATAGAAGTTTTCCATTTTAAAAATAGCTTTGGTTTATATTGAATATATAGTGCGATAAGCTGTTGGTTTTTATGTGTTTTTTGTAGCTTAAGCAAAGTAAACTTCGTGTCTTAAAAATTATATTAAATTAAAACAATTATGAAAAGGATAACCATTTCAATCATTACTCTTGCTCTAATAGTAATGGCCAACTTTTTTTTCTGGGCTTATGTGAATCAGCCTGATGAAGTTCAATCCTGGGAAGGATTACTGATGGGAGTTGCTTTTAATCCTTCTCGTAGAGATGATAATCCACAAAAGAATAAATTTCCTACAGAAGCAGAAATAGAGCAGGATCTTAAGCTGCTGTCGGGAAAGGTTCATGCAGTTAGGACATATAGTGTACTGAATGGGTTTGATAAGATCCCTGCGCTTGCCGCAAAGTACAACCTGAATGTAACTCTTGGGGCATGGGTTACTTTAGACCCTAATATAGCCCAGCAAGAAGTAGACACTTTAATTAAACTTAGTCGTGAAGACCACCCAAATATTGTTCGTACAATAGTCGGTAATGAGACTATTACTCGCAATGAATTGACAGTAGAAGAACTCATTCCTTACATTAGGCATGTTAAAAAAAATACTTGGCGGCCTGTTAGTACATCAGAAACATGGGATATCTGGCTAAAGCATCCAGAGCTTGCGAAAGAAGTAGATTTTATAGCCGCCCATTTTTTACCTTACTGGGAAGGTATTCCTGCAGATGAAGCAGTAGACTATGTTTTTGATCGATATAATGATTTAAAAGAAGCTTTTCCTGACAAACCTATTATTATTACTGAAACAGGTTGGCCTTCTGCTGGGCAACCTCAGCGCGCAGCAAAAGCAAGCTTGGTAAACCAGGCAAAGTTTGTGCGGGATTTTTTAAATCGAGCCAAGGAAGATGGCTTAATTTACTATGTAATCGAAGCATTTGATCAGCCCTGGAAGCAAGTTTTGGAGGGTACTGCTGGTGCCTATTGGGGGCTGTTCAATGCAGAGCGAAAGCCAAAGTTTGAAATGTTTGGCGATGTCCTGGATTTACCTAATTGGAAAGACTGGGCTTTAGGCGCTGCTATTCTAAGTATGGTTTTAATGACCATTTTTCTTTTTACTAGTAGTCGTATGGATCTTTCCGGAAAGATTTTTTTTGGCATTATCGCTAATTTGTCGGCTTCAACCATCGCATGGACGGCATCCATTGGTGCTAGTCAATATCAGACCACGATGAGCATCATACTCTGGGGGCTATTGTTAGCCATGCAATTAATGGCAGTCATTGTATTGTTAGTGGAAAGTCTGGAAATTTCAGAAGTATTGTGGAATCGAAAAGGAAAAAGAAGTTTTCAAGCTTTAACAGCATCAGATGATTTTGTTTATCCAAAAGTATCAATACATTTACCTATTCATAACGAACCACCAGATATGGTGAAAAAAACCTTGGCTGCATTGGATAATTTGGATTATCCAAATCTTGAAGTGTTAGTGATGGATAATAATACGGACGATCCTGCTGTCTGGCAGCCTGTTGAAGAAGAGTGTAAACGACTTGGGGAAAATTTTCGTTTTTTCCATTTGGAAAACTGGCCTGGGTATAAAGCAGGTGCAATTAATCATGCACTTGAACAAACCGCTAAAGATGCAGAAATAATTGCGGTTATTGATAGCGATTACCTTGTTGACCCTAAATGGCTTAAAAGTCTAGTTCCTTATTTTGCTAAAGAAGATGTTGGCTTTGTCCAGGCGCCACAAGATTATTGGGACTGGAAAGAAAATGGGTTTAAAGCCTTTTGTCATTGGGAATATGCTGGATTTTTCAAGATAGGCATGGTTCAGCGAAATGAATCAAATGCGATTATTCAACATGGAACGATGACCTTAATTAGAAAATCAGCACTTGAAGAAGTAGGTAAATGGGGTGAATGGTGTATTTGCGAAGATAGTGAACTTGGGCTAAGGCTATATCGCGCTGGTTACGATTCAGTCTATGTAAAAGATTCGTTTGGACAAGGTGTTACACCTGATACTTTATCAGGCTATACAACACAGCGTCACCGATGGGTTTATGGCGCTATGCAAATATTAAAACGCCACTGGAAGGCACTATTACTAGGGAGTGGGACTGATTTAACACCTGCACAACGATACTACTTTTTTGCTGGCTGGCTACCTTGGTTTTCAGATGCGTTATCCTTATTATTTACTTTTGCCAGTTTGATTTTGACAGCTCAAATACTGATAGACCCGATCCATGGAGAGCTTCCTGTCAATGCGTTTATTTTACCAACCATTGGTTTATTTGGATTTAAAATTATGCGAACTGTTTGGTTGTATCAGGCACGAGTGGGTTGCTCTATTTTTCAGACGATGGGTGCAGCGATTGCTGGTTTAGCGCTAACTCATACTGTCGCTAAAGCAGTCTGGCAAGGGCTTTTCACATCAGGTCGCCCCTTTTTAAGAACACCTAAATTTGAAAAAGATAAGCCTTTTATCGCTGGGTTAATTATTATTTGGCAAGAGTTAGTCTTTTTAATTTTATTATGGTCTGCTGCCTATGCAATGATGTCGCTGGAACATTTTGGTAACTTTAATGGACAACTTTGGGTGGGCGTATTATTTGTTCAATCCATGCCTTATGCAGCATCATTCTTTTTGTTATTGGTTAACGTATCGCCTAATTTTGGATTATCTGTATTAGCACCAAAAACAAGTGCTAAACGTAATTAAGGAATGTGCACGAAATAAGTTTAACAGCCAGCTTGTCTTTTTATCCGTCTTCCGCGTTGTGGAAACAGTTGCGTAGCTAGTATGCGCCTGTTTCTACGCCTTGAATACGAATAAGAATCCTACGCCAGTTGTCGAACTTATTCCATGCACGTTCCTAAGTATAAAAATGTGTAATTTTTAAGAATAAATAAATTTTTATGAATGTTAACTCAGCTTCTGACGAGAATAAGCATGCCTTTTCCTCATATGCATATCGTATTGAGAATGGTGATAGAGATTTGCGACTGGACTTTCTAAGAGGTCTAATTATGCTGGTCGTTATTGTCGTTCATATGGAATATTTTTCTTTTTTTAGTCTATTTGTCTGGGAACGGATTGGGCTAATTTCCAGCGCAGAAGGTTTTGTAGGTCTTTCAGGAATCGTTCTAGGCATTGTATATAAAAAACGATTGATTCGGGAGGGATTCAAAAGTTCTGCAATACAATTATGGAAGCGTTCTTTTCAATTGTATAGAGTTAATGTTTTCGTTGTTTTGAGTATTGTTTTATTAGGGCTATTACCCTTCATTAATATTTTTGAAGTCACGCATTGGATTCCGAATACACAAAGAAGTAGGGCGTTCCTTCTTTACCCCCCTGATGGAACACCTTGGATTGAAGTTTTTAAACAAGCCTTTTTACTAAAAATAGGGCCACATCAATTTCAAGTTATTGGCTTATACGTTGGTTTAATAGCTGCAACACCTTTCGTACTTTATTTCTTGCATCGAAAGAAAACAATTTGGCTAGTTGTGATAAGTTGTGTTGTTTACGGAATAAACCAAAAATATCAATTTAAAATAACTGGTGCGCGTTTTGAATGGGGTTTTCCAACTTTAACTTGGCAACTTATATTTATTAACAGTATGGCAATCGGTTACCATCAGGAAAAAATTTTAGGGTGTATTACAGAGCGTAAAAATAAAATTATTATTATTATTGCTTCATGTTTTTCTCTTACTTTTTTTCTTCTTGCGTTGAATAATCCGAATGCAGTTTATTGGCCTTGGCGTGATTTGGCTGGTTTAGATGGTGAATCTTTTCGTCATATCTATTTAAGCTGGTTTCAAAAACCGACATTGGGGTTCGGAAGAATTTTAAATAATATTACCTTATTTATTATATTTTATTACGCTTTAACCCATTATTGGGTACCAATTAATAAAGTATTGGGTTGGCTAGTCATACCGCTAGGGCAAGCTTCACTTTATGTCTTTATTGTCCATATTTATTTTATTATATTGTTCAGTAATACACCGCTAGGAAGTTATGACAGTTTTATCGTGAATACAGCGATTCATGCGGCTGCTATTTTACTTATTTGGTTAATGGTAAAGCATAAGGTCTTGTTCCAATTAATTCCAAGGTAAAGGAACAGAATGGAGTTATAAGGTTTATAAAAAAGGCCATTGCCACAGCAGATTAAAGCTTAAGCCAGAGGAGCTGTTTCTTGGGTTAATATAATTTATTGTATCTTTATATTTAAAGTTTACTGTCCAGTCCGTTCTTAGGCCTGTATAAGTTCCTTTAGATTTCCAGTCAAACTGAGCACCGAAATTTAGTATATCTTTGTGAGTATAGCCATCATCACTTTGGTAATTTTTATATCCAGAACTTAGTTTTAGATTGAATGGAATTGTTGTTGGTTTGTAGCTTAGACCTAGTGATGATTCTATTTTGTTTAGCTTACTTTGATAGCTGCTATTGGAATAACTATCAATACTGTAACGATACGATGAAATGAGCGAAAAAAGTTTACGAGGAAATAGAGTGCTAGTGACATAAAAAGTTTCTTGCCGGAAGTCTTTCTGGTCATCTCTATCGCTTGTTGAGGAAAACTGTTTGGCTTCAGTTGAAAATTTTAAGTAATTAGCAACAAAACGAAACTTTGTTTTGAATGAGTTTAGCGAGCCATGATAAGTCTGAACATAACTAGGGACTACAAATTTACTTCTTTCTCCAAGGCCATAGGTGATCGAAACCTCTGTTAAGGGATATGCAGTAAGAGGATAGCTTGATTCTATTTCATACCAGCTATCGAAAGAATAAGTATCATTTGAATTATCGGCAACGTTGGTCCAAGACTCTAAGTATTTTGCTTTAATTTGTAGCTTATCTATATTTAAGGATAACCATGAATCATACCCTGCTCGACCTTTTTTCTGGCTGTATTTAGAATTGAAGATACCTTCATATTGTTGGCCAACCGAGTAAAAATTAAAGCCATAGCCAAAAATATTTCTTTTGCCGCTGACACCTAGTTGTAGTAAATACTTGTCCCAGTCTGAAAATTCATTATTTGTATGCTCACCGAAATTACCATAAACAAGTTCACCCGAGCCTTTTAAAAAATCAGGTAACAAAGAAGCCTGCATTCCAAGTCGCCAGGAATTTGATGTAGGGTTCTGAGAGGTGTTTTTATTATGCTGTTTTTGAGACGCCTTTGACTCCTTCACATCAAAAGAAAAGTCGTAAGCTTTAGCTTGAGAAACTGTAGCCTGAGTGACTTGCGAATAAAAAAATGAAGTACTGATTAAAAAAATGATTTTGATAACACAAAGTCTCATTAAAAAATCACCTTAAGTAAAAATAAAATAAAATAAATTACATTCCTATAAAATGTATATTAAAAATAGTGTTAGGTACATTATTTATAACACACCCTACCTGTATGCTTTATAAACCGGAAATAAAAAAATCTGGAAAAATTAGAAATGAAGTAGAATCCATTATATTTAGCTTATAAGTTTTCCTGATTAGAAAGAATCGTCAGCCGAAATACATTTCATTAAAAAATAAGACCCAATAATTGCCAACCAAAACCATTAAAAGGGTTTTAGGTTATGAATTTCGAAAAACTTCAATTCCTTCGCTGGGTAAGTGTTTCACTATTACATCGCTAAGAATGATTTTTTAAAGGATTCTCAACGTTTGGCTGATGATTCCTTCTAAGCAAGTAAGCTTTTGTATTTCATTAAGTATAGCTAGTGTTTGGAAAATTTTTGATAAATTCTTTGATTGTGAGGTCTCAAGGGAATAAATTGAGAAAACTTCCTTTGAATTCTTCTTGCTTATTTTGATAAAATAAAAATACTGTAAATAAACCAGCAGTTTATAAAAAAACAACTATTCTTAAAATATATGTATAAATTAAAAATTAAACTTAAAAATTAAACAAAGATGACCTATAAACTACCTTATTTAAAAGAATTCGAAGCACCTGTAAAAGTTTTATTTACCGGCTACTTAACAGCAGTAGCTCTGGGCTATTTCTTTGCATTAGTTCAAATTTTATTTACTCATGGTATGGCTGATGGAGAGTTTGGCTTGTCTCTTGATGATATTGTTTACAGCTATTACGGGAATAGGGCTGGCACGGTATTGGAATCAAAGTTGAATGGTTCTATGAAGGATAATGCAACTGATCAAGAACGTTTTGTGATTATGCAATGGGGTAGAGAGGGTGCAGAAGAGTCTACATATGCGTCTTCTGGCGTTAAAAAAATCATAGAGAATAAGTGTGTAATGTGTCATAACGAAGACGCATCAGGCATACCTGACTTTGCAGAGTTTGAACAGATTAAAGAGCTAACCAAAGAAGATGAAGGAGCTACTTTTGCTTCATTGACCCGAGTTTCACATATTCACCTATTTGGTATTAGTTTTATCTTTATGTTTGTAGGGCTTATTTTTTGTTTTTCCGAGACCAGTACAGTTATGGCTAAGTGTATTGCAATTGGTATGCCTTATACCTTTCTTGTTGTTGATATTATGTCCTGGTGGTTAACTAAATTGCATCCGATGTTTGCAATATTGATTATGTTAGCAGGGACAGGAATGGCTATATCTTTTATATTTATGTGGGTTGTTTCAATTCTTGAGATGTGGTTTTTTAATAAAGCATTTGTTAATGTAAAAGGAGAAAGGTACCCGCTTTGGAGTGAGCTTGTGGAATCAGGATTACAC
>CAZHUE010000080.1:0-11254 GCA_964535875.1 uncultured Methylomarinum sp. | reverse complement strand
ATTTTTATATAGATTTTTATCCATTTGATCAGAGCTGTGTGTTTTTTTTTTAATGATTTGGAGAACTCTGTGATCTACACGAGATATATCTATTGCGCCACTAGTTTCCAATGAAACAAAATACCCTTTATCAACCAGTATTTTCATCAGCTCATGACATTCAGTCTGTGCTAAGGGTTCACCGCCTGTTATCATGACATACTCGGCTTTATACTTATCAACTTTATCAATAATTGTTGATATAGACTGTTTTACACCTCCTGAAAAGGCATAAGCAGTATCACAATATGAACACCTGAGTGGACACCCCGTTAATCGAATAAAAACTGTTGGAAGACCAACTGTATTGCTTTCACCTTGTAAAGAATAAAAAATCTCGGTAATTCTTAATGCTTTACTCACTAAGGACCTAAGGTTTCCATTTGCAATAATTTCTTTTTAGCAAGATGAGCTGCTGTTGAATCTGGATAGCGAACAGATATACGTGTTAAATAGTCACGGGCACTCACTTTATTGTTCTGTTCTAGTTCTATATACCCAAGTTTAAGCAAAGCATCTGGAACCTTTGGACTCCTACCATAATGACTTATAACTTTTGAAAATGCACGTTTCGCAGCGGGCATATTATTTGTTACCTTATAGGCTTCACCAAGCCAATACTGTGATTTACTCGCATACTTACCATCCGGAAATACATCTAAAAGATGCTTAAATTTTTCTATAGCCATAGTATTGTGTCCATTTCTAAGCATTTCATAAGCTGAAAAATACAGTTCTTTTTGCTTATCAACTTGTTTTTTATCAACCTTATCGACTGTATTAGGGGCATTAGCCCGAGTTGGCGCTGCTGATGGCGCATTAGCAATATATTTGTCTCTAGGCCTAGCAGTAGGAGGCGGCGATTGTCTTTTCGTTATCTGCTTATTGGTAGCTTCTGGCTGCTGATTTTGCTTAGTTCCTGCTTGCCCTAATGCCACTATTTTAGATCTTGTTTTATTACTAGAAGTATAGACTTCTTGCAAACGATTATCTAAATCAGAATAAATATTATTTTGCCGCTTATCTAATTGTCTAATTGTTTGAGACTGTTCCTCGACTAGCCCTCTAAGTTGCTGTATCTCACGTTGCATTTGTTCTAATCTGCTAAATATTTCATACATAGCATTATTAGATGGCTGTGCTGAAGAACCTTTAGAGTATGTTGAGTTATCAGTCACGGGGGCTAAAGACCGCGACTCTGCATGCACACTTGAACAAACGCACAACAACAAAAAAACAAACGGTTTTCTCATTTATTTCCCCTGATAAACTACTTCAACTCTACGGTTTAATTGCCATGATGCCTCATCCATACCATCTGCATCAGGTTTTTCTTCACCATAACTAACAATTTCTAACTGAGCACTACTTACACCTTGCATTTTCATCATTCTTGCAATTGATTTCGCTCGCTGCTCACCTAATGCAATATTGTATTCTCTAGAACCCCTTTCATCTGCATGGCCTTCAAGGATAACATGTCGGGATGGATGGTTTTTTAAATACTTAGAGTGTGCAGCAATAACTTGTATAAATTCTTGCTTGATTTGGCTACTATCGTATCTAAAGTAGATCACACCCTTTGATAGCGGATTATTAGGGTCTCTAAACTCAGGGCCTAATCCTAATGCATCAAGGTTTGCATTATTGCCAAACTCTTCACCTTCAAGTAATGACCCATCTGAATAACCACTGGTCGATGCATCCGGGGTTCCCGTTAATAACCCTTGTTTTTTCTCATCTGTTGAGCTACAACCAGACAGAATTGCTGCATATACCGCAAAAAATAATATTGCTTTATTAAATCTCATATAAAAACCTCTCTAAATACATTATTAATAAAAAGACCTGAAATACAAGTCTTCCTATACTTAAACTAAACAATTAATGACTAAAATTTTATGGAGACCAAGCTGGCTCTCTTACTTCTCCTTTACTAAAAGTAAGATTACGTTGCATTCTACCATCAATAGAAACAACTGAAAGTACATGTTGTTTACCCTTTCTTGAAGCATATAAAATATTTTCTCCATTTGGAGAAAAGCTAGGGGATTCATCAAATCTACCAGCAGTTAAAACATTAACACTACGAGAGTCCATATCCATAACAGCTATTCTATAATCACCATTATTTGCATGTACCATAGCAATACTTTTTCCATCAGGTGAATATCGCCCTCTAGCATTATAATCACCTTCAAAAGTTATACGTCTAGATTGCCCGCCTGTACTTGGAATTGTATATAGCTGAGGCTTTCCTCCTCGGTCAGAAGTGTAAACAATAGTTTTTCCATCAGGTGACCAGGAAGGTTCTGTATCAATACCAAAACTTTTAGTTACTTTGAAAAGCGATCGATCTATTAAATTTAAAATATAAATATCTGGACTACCATCTTTAGAAAGCGTAAGTGCTAAACGTGTCCCGTCGGGAGAAAAAGAAGGGGCGCCATTAATTCCTCGATAGGAAGCAACTTTTATTCGTTTTTTATTAGAGAGTGTTTGAATATAAATTGCTGAACGCTTATTTTCAAAAGAAACATAAGCTATTTTATTTCCATCAGGAGACCAGGCAGGGGACATTAAGGGCTCTTTTGAAGAGGTGATTCGTCTTGGCCTGGCCCCATCGGAATCAGCAATAATCAGTTCATACATCTTCTGCTTTTTAGACAGATCTGTAGTCGTAATATAAGCAAGGCGTGTATTAAAAATACCTTTCTTTCCCGTTAGTTTTTCATAAATCTTATCACTAATACTATGCGCAGCTTTTCTTAAATCTTTTTTACTTACTTCAAACCGATAGCCTAAAAATTGTTCTCCTTTATAAATATTAAATAATTGAAATTGTATTTGATACTTATCTTCAGAGACTTGATTTACTCTACCAATGACCAGATACTCCTGGCCTAATGCTTGCCAATTTCTGAACCTGATCTGATCAGCTTTTGTAGGTGTGGTTAGCATATCCCTTCGTGAAAGCGTTTTAAATACACCACTACTTTCTAAATTAGTATTTATAATTGCGGATAAATCCTCTGGAGATGCCATAGCTGGGCCTTGCCAGGCAAAAGGCACTATTGCAATGGGAACTGTTCCTTCAATTCCTTTTGTTATTCTTATTGTTAATTCAGCTAGAGATGACGGCACATAAGCTCCAATCAAACTAACTAATAAAATTGTTCTTAAAAAAATATACATAACTTAACTTTATAATCGGTTAAAAATTATTCTGGCTCAAATTCAAATTTAAAAGATTTAAATTTTTTCATAAATAAATCTCTGTTTTTTGGTACAGGAAGTGGTGAGGCTTTATGAACAGCGAGTTCAGCAGACCTGTCAAAAAAACTATCACCACTTCCTCTTGTGGTAGAAACCCTTATTACATCTCCATTTGACTGTAATTCAACCTGTATAACACAATTCATACCTTTAGTTGCTGACGGCGGTTTTCTCCATTTACTATTAACTTTTTTCATAATTGCATCAGTAACTGAAATTGTTGCTAACCTATCTTCTTCTTCTGCTGCTTGCTCAGCAGCCACCTCTCTAGCCCATTCTGCATCTCTTTCCGCTGCATCAGATTTTTGTTTAGCTGCTTTTTCTCGCTTGGCTTTTTCTCGCCTAGTTTTTTCTTGTTTGGCTTTTTTCTCTGCTACTCGTTTTTTTTCTTCGGCTTTTCGTAAATCATCCTGCCGTTTTTTTTCTTCTTGTTTTTTTATTTTAGCAAGTCGTGCGGCCTCTTCTACTTTTTGTGTTTTAGCTTTTTCTTTCCGTTGTTCTTCTAATTTTTTTTCTTTTAACTCATTTTCATTTCGTTTTTTTTCTAATTCTTGAGCTTTTTTCTCTTCATTCTCCCTATTTTCTTTTGCTTTCTGAAATAACGCCTCTTCTTTTTTTCTTTTGTCTTCTATTTCTTCCTGTTTTTTCTGTTGAGCAATCTTTTTGTTTTTTTCATTTGTTTTTAACCGCTTTGCTTCAGCCATTATTGTTTTATCATCTAATACAGTTGCATTGATAATTTCAGGTGGTGGCTTTTTTTCTACTACCTCGTCTTTAAGAAAATAACTATAGCCAAACATTGCAACAATAGCTAAATGTAATGCAATAGAAAAAATAATAGCAAAAACAAAAGGTAATGAAGGTTTGTTTGTTGTACTCATATTTAATCAGTCGGACTCGTCATTAACCCAACACTTGGAACACCTGCATCTTTTAAACTAGCCATGACTGTGACTACTTTTCCATATGAAACAGCATGGTCCCCTCTAATAAAAACTTGAGTTTCAGGTCTGTTTCTTAGCACTGCTGCAACTCTAACCAGCAAAGTCTGAGAACTTACCGGATCATCAGCTTGTTCACCAATATCTATAAAAAACCGCCCTTCTTTATCAATGGAAACAACAACAGGCGGCTCATTTTTTTGATCAATTGGACTCGCAGAAGCTTGGGGCAAATCAACTTCAACACCATTTTGAACTAAAGGTGCTGTTATCATAAAAATAATAAGCAAAACAAATGTCACATCAATGTAGGGCACTACATTAATTTCTGCCATTGGTTTTCTTTTTTTTATTCGATGCCCCATTATTTATGCGCCTGTCTTTGTAATAAAACAACAAACTCATCTAAAAAAAGTTCATACCGTGCTGTCAGTCTATCTAAACGTGTAGAAAAACGGTTGTAGCCAACTACAGCAGGGATTGCTGCAAATAAACCAATCGCTGTTGCTATTAATGCTTCAGCTATGCCTGGGGCGACATTAGCCAACGTTGCATTTTTTACATCCCCCAAGGCCATAAACGAATTCATAATTCCCCAGACTGTTCCGAAAAGTCCAATATAGGGACTAATAGAGCCGACTGTCGCAAGGAATGGTAATGATTCTTCTAACCGATCTAACTCGCGGTTCAGTTCTATTCGCATGACTCTTTGCGCAGTTTCTACTTGAATTACAGGGTCTATCCCTTCTTTTTGCGACATTCTGGAAAACTCTTTGTAACCGGCTAAAAATATTTTTTCTATCCCTTCCGGGGTAAAATTACTCGCAGATAATTTTTTGTACAGTTTTGTCAATTCAGCACTTGACCAGAATTCATCTTCAAAGTCATCAGCTACGGAAAAAGCTTGTTTAAGTTCTTTTCTTTTGGAAAAAATAAAAGTCCAGGAGATTACTGATGCGCTAAGTAAAGTAACCATAACAAATTGCACAACAAAGCTGGCATTTGTAACCAGGTGAAATAGAGATAACTCATCGTTAGTCATTTGTTAATTTTTCCAATATAAAATCCGGGATTATTTTTGGTTTCATGCTGTTTGCATCCAAACTAGCAATTCGAATATCACCTTTACACACCACATCATCATTTCGAGTGATCACTTGCTCAAAATTGAGACTGACTTTTTTTGCCAATACTATTTTAGTACTTACAATAAGGCTATCATTAAAACAAGCCGATTTTAAATAATCAATTTGAACTGATCTGACTACAAAAATCAGCTGTTGTTCCAAAATTAACTGATCTTGTTCAAAACCTGAGTATCGTAACATTTCAGTTCTGGCTCGTTCAAAAAATTTTAAATGGTTTGCATAAAAAACCACACCGCCTGCATCTGTGTCTTCATAATAAACTCTAATAGGCCATTGAAAAACACTCATTGAAAAAGATCGTCCATGACAGGATCTTTATCTGGTGCTTTCAACCCAAAGTGTAAATAAGCTTTTTGTGTTACAACACGTCCCCTTGGAGTACGCATAATAAACCCCTGTTGTAACAAATAAGGTTCGAGTACATCTTCAATTGTTCCCCGCTCTTCACTAATAGCTGCGGCTAGAGTATCCAGACCTACTGGGCCGCCTTCAAAATTATCAATCATTATTAATAACAATTTACGGTCTAATGAATCAAAGCCATTCTCATCAATTTTCAGCATATTTAAGGCTTGTGTTGCAATTGTACTGCTGACTATGCCATCACTTTTTACTTCTGCAAAATCGCGTACCCGCCTTAATAACCGATTAGCTATACGTGGTGTACCTCTTGACCTTTTGGCAATTTCATTTGCCCCCGTTGTTTCAAGCTCAATTTTCAGCACTTTTGCTGAACGTTGAACAATTGTTGATAATTCATCTACAGAATAAAATTCTAAACGCTGAACAATACCAAAACGATCTCGTAATGGGGATGTTAATAATCCTGCACGTGTCGTTGCTCCGACAAGTGTAAAAGGAGGCAGGTCTAATTTGATGGATCTTGCTGCGGGTCCTTCACCTATCATTATATCAAGCTGATAATCTTCCATGGCAGGATACAAAATCTCTTCTACAACTGGACTTAGCCGATGAATTTCATCAATAAATAAAACATCATGGGCTTCAAGATTAGTTAATAAAGCAGCAAGATCTCCTGCTTTGTCCAGCACGGGACCAGAGGTTTGACGAATATTAACCCCCATTTCAGTAGCAATTATATTAGAAAGTGTTGTTTTCCCTAGCCCTGGTGGGCCAAAAATTAACACATGATCAAGGGCTTCATTACGCGCAGTTGCAGCCTTAATGAAAATTTCCATTTGCAAGCATAATTCCGTCTGCCCAACATAGTCATCTAACCTTTTAGGTCTAATGGCTCTATCTTGGCGTTCTTCATCTATCGAACTTGATGCAGTGATTAGTCGGTCACTCTCAATCATTTATTTGCAACCCATTGCAAAGCAAGCCTGATGATCTCTTCACAGTTTTTATCTTCTACTGCAACACTCTGTACCATTTTACTGGCATCTTGAGCTTTATACCCTAAAGCACATAATGCACTGATTGCTTCTTGTTTTGGGTTAGCTATTGTTTGAGTTGTTGCACTACGTTGACCCGATGAACTGCTTGCAGTCTCTTTAATATCCGGCAACCTATCACGCATTTCTATAATTAATCGTTCTGCGGTTTTTTTACCTACACCTGGTAAACGAACTAACGCTTGTACATCACTATCTTGTATGCAACGATAAAATTCTTCAGCACTTTGGCCAGAAAGAATGATTAAGGCTAATTTAGGCCCTACACCATTTACTTTTATTAATGTTCTAAACATCAAACGATCTGATTCAGCTGAAAATGCAAACAAGATATGAGCATCTTCTCTAACAACCAAATGTGTATGTAATAACAGTTCTTCACCTAATGGAGGCAAGTCATAAAAAGTAGTCATGGGCGCTTCTACTTCATAACCAACGCCCTGCACATCAACAACTAATTGTGGCGGTGTTTTTGAGACTAGCTTTCCACGAATAAACCCTATCATAGCCCTGCTTTTATTAGTCTTTGTTCAGTTTGTTGATAATGAGAATGGCAAAGACTAATTCCTAAAGCATCACTCGCGTCAATTTGCAATTCGCCTTGTATGCTCAGTAATATTTTTACCATATGTTGCACTTGAGATTTATCTGCCCCACCCTTCCCCACTAACGCTTGCTTTACTTGTCTGGCAGCATATTCTGAAACGGGCAAACCGGATACCATTGTCGCACAAATAGCTGCGCCTCTGGCCTGTCCCAGTTTTAGGGCAGAATCTGCATTTTTATGCATAAACACTTGTTCTATCGCCATTTCTTCAGGTTGATAAAGTGCTATAACCTCAGTAACTCCATCAAATATTTGTTTTAGCCGCTCTGGAAATGAATCCGCTTTTACCCGGATACTGCCACTAGCGATATATTGATAACTATCACGGCCTGTTTCTTCAATTATCCCGTACCCTGTTAATCTGGAGCCTGGGTCTATACCTAGAATTCTTGCCACTTTATACTGTTTAATCTCACTATCGATAAATACGAATAATCATACATTAAATTTAATTAGTCATTGTGTGATTTAGTTAACAACCTTAACTAGTAATTACTCAGGTTCAATTTATTTTTTGTTGGGTTGCCATAGAGACGGCAGCCAAATCTACATCACTGATTTTTTTAATGATTATATTTCAGCAACTTTCGCCATTACTTCTTCTGTTATATCTGCATTAGAATAAACATCCTGTACATCATCCAAATCATCCAGTACATCAATCAAACGAAGTATTTTTTCCGCACTTTTAGCATCCAATGCAATTTTGTTTTCTGCATCCATGGTCACTTCAGAACTTTCAGGTTCAAACCCAGCAGCAACCAAGGTTTCTTTAATTGTTAAGTAATCATCAGGAGAAGTCATTACATCAACAGAGCCATCATCATGAGTAATAATATCTTCTGCACCTGCCTCCATAGCAACTTCCATCACCGCATCTTCATCAACTGGATTAGAGTAACTGATAATACCAGTTTTTTTGAACATAAACGAAACCGAACCATCAGTCCCTAAATTACCACCGGCTTTAGATAAAGCATGTCGTACTTCACCCACTGTACGATTCTTATTATCCGTCAGACAATCAACCATTATCGCAGTACCACCGGGGCCATATCCTTCATAACGAACTTCTTCGTAGTTAATCCCTTCCATTGCACCGGTGGCTTTCTTTATGGTGTTATCAATGGTGTCTCTTTTCATATTTGCACCCAGCGCTTTATCAATCACCGAGCGTAAACTTGGATTATTCGCTGGATCACCACCACCTGTTTTGGCAGCAACAGAAATCTCACGAATTATTTTAGTAAAAATTTTACCGCGTTTAGCATCCTGAGCACCTTTACGATGCTTAATATTTGCCCATTTACTATGTCCTGCCATCTTTATCTCTCTACAACAATTTTATTGAATACTGCCAGATGCGCTAACGCTTATCCAAATTTACTTAAAAAAGTTAAATCAAATGAGGCATTACTGCCATCAATGAAATATCATTAACAAACACATCGGCTTGTTCAACAACAATATCCCTTTGCATCACACCGCCAAAGCCAATGACTTTTGCACCCGCTTGCTTAGCTTCCAGATCAGTTTTACCATCGCCAATCATGACCATCGAAGCGCCACTGGTTTGTATTTGTTTACAAACAACTGCTTTACCTCCGGTTTTTGCCAAAGATGACTGCTGATCAAAATCTTTATAGCTTCCATCTGTATTAAAAAAAACATCAACTGCATGGACATGTTCAATGGGTAGGCCCAACTTTTCAGCTAAGGGTAAAATGGCTTGACGAACACCACCACTAATAATATGGACTTGCTTACCCTGCGCAAGTAAAATGCTAAAAACTTCTTTAACACCCTCAACCATTTCAGCTATATATAAATCAGCTAACCACGCCATTTTTGTTTTATCAGGTTTAATTAACTCCAGTCGTTTTCCATAGACATCTTCTAAAGCCAAAGTACCATTCATAGCTGCATTTGTTAATGTAACTAATTCATCATATAAACCCGATTGTCTACCTAGCTCATCAATGCCTTCAATTTTACTCAAGGTGCTATCACAATCAAAACAGACTATATCAAAACTCATAAATTTATCTGTATTGCACAATTAACAAACGAAAGGTCTCGCACCTTTTCTAGTATCTCGGCAGGCAAAGGGCCAGAAACACTGATGACAGCCATTGCTTTGTCATTAAAATCAGGTATACCCACCTGCATTCTTGAAATATTAATATTGGCTTCGCCTAAAATAGAACTAATTGCTGAAATAACTCCGGGTTTGTCATTATGTTCAGTCACCAGCATAGTGCCTTCTGGCACCACTTCAATCTCAAACTGATTTACATTTACAATCCTAGGATGACGATCACCTAACAGAGTTCCAACTACTGAAACGGTTTTATTAGCACAAATACCCACTAATTTAACCAAAGATACATAGCCTTCTGTTTCCTCTGTTTTAGACTCAACTAAAGCAATACCCTGTTTTTTAGCTAGGTTCTCAGCATTGACGCTATTTACAGGGGTAGACATCTGGCCAGCTAAAATACCTACTAAGGCTTCTACAGAGACGGGCCTACTCTCTGCTTCCGCAGCTTTACCAAATAAAGACACTTCCAATATTTTTATTGGCTCACCCGCCAAATCAACCAGCATTTTACCCATTACATTGGCCAACATCATAAATGGACGTGATTTCTTCAATTCTTCGGCTGAAATTTTGGTTGATAAATTTAAAGCATTAATTGCTTCCCCCGTTTTTAAATAAGTGACTGCTTGTCTTGCAATCTCAACGCTAACAGCCACCTGAGCTTCACGCGTAGAAGCGCCTAAATGAGGTGTGAAGGAAATATTATCCAGCTCAAATAAAGGTGAATCTTTAGGTGGTTCTTGCTCATAAACATCTAATGCCGCTTTAGCAATTTCTCCATTTTTAAGCGCATCATATAACGCCGCTTCATCAACTAGACCTCCTCGTGCGCAGTTAATTAACATTGCTGTTTTCTTCATCGCTTTTAATTGGTCTGCACCAATAATACCTTTCGTTTTTTCAATCATTGGGCAATGTAGCGTTAAATAATCCGCCTCTTTAACCAATGTTTCTAAATCTACCGACTGTGCGCCACATTCTTCAAAAATCTCCGGTGTAACGAAGGGATCATAAGCAATCACTCGCATTCCCAACCCAACCGCACGTTTAGCGGCTAAACGACCAATAGTTCCAAAACCCAAGATTGCAAAGGTCTTATGATTAATTTCTGCTCCAACCAGTTTGGCTCGTTCCCATTTTCCCTCCCGAACAGAAAAACTTGCTTCTGGCAAATTACGACTTAAAGAAAACATATGTGCAATAGCTAATTCAGCAGTCGTCGTCGCATTAGCATCAGGTGTATTCATCACAATCACGCCCTGTTCAGTTGCGGCAGGAATATCTACATTATCTACACCAATCCCTGCACGACCAACAACTTTTAAGTTAGTTGCTGCTTGTAAAACTCTTTGGGTAACTTTGGTATCACTCCTTATTAATAGAGCATCAAAATCTCCCACAATTTCACAAAGTTCATCCTCATTCATCCCCACTTGAATGTGAACTTGAATATCAGTCTGTTCATTTAAAAAGTTAATGCCATCATCGGCTAATTTGTCAGAAACGAGGATCTTTTTCATGCTTTAGGGATAGTTATAGTGTTTATTAAGATAAACCGTATAGTTTATCAGCTTTGGATAAATTCTAATAACCCTTAGTTAAGAAAGAATGAAAAACAGATTATATTAATTTCTATCTATCATTGATTTATCAGCAGTTATAAGATTATTTAGAGCTTCTTGCAAAACGGCACAAAGCGAGTGAATTTCTAGCTTGAATAGCTA
>CAZHUE010000079.1:0-11314 GCA_964535875.1 uncultured Methylomarinum sp. | reverse complement strand
TAGAAAATCCGCAGTCGTGACCGTGCGAAGTATAATATGTTGATTTGTTAGTGTACTAGGGCAATCGTTATTTTTACATCCTCTTCCGCTTAAGTTCTGAAATTGCCCGCTCTCCCTTTCTTTTAATCAACTTCTAAATCAAAAAGGTATGATTGAAGAACAATATTTTTTTCTAAAAGGAGTTTACATGAGTAAAAAAATGTCGATAACTACAAAAATACTTATCGCTATGGGAATCGGGTTAATCATTGGGAGCTCGCTTAACAGTTTGGCTTCGGATAATGATTTTGTACAAACTTATTTAGTGGGTGGGGTATTTCATGTAATTGGTAGTATGTTTATAAATGCATTAAAAATGTTAGTTGTGCCATTGGTGACATTTTCATTAATATGCGGTGTTTGTGGTATTGGTGATGTTGGTATGCTGGGGCGTGTAGGGCTTAAATCTTTTTTGTTATATATGTTAACTACTGCAATGGCAATAAGTCTTGCATTGACAGTGGCCATTTTAGTTGGTCCTGGAAAAGGTGGAGATACAGCTATTATAGAAAATACAGGTTTTACAGCAAAAGATGCTCCGCCTTTAACAGATGTTTTTATTAATATTGTTCCAAGTAATCCCATCAACGCTTTCGCTAATGGTGAAATGTTACAAATTATTTTCTTTGTAATTTTATTTGCTATAGCCATGTTGTTAAGTGGTGATGCAGGAAAAAGTCTGGCCAAAGGGGTAGAAAAGCTTAATGAGGTGATGATGAAAGTCGTTACTTTAGTAATGGATTTTGCACCTATTGGTGTATTTTGCTTAATGGCTAAAACATTTTCTGAGCAAGGACTTGGGTTAATTTTGCCAATGATAAATTATTTTTCAGTTGTTGTCATTTGTTTACTAATGCATGCCTTTGGTACTTTAAATTTGTTATTGATTTCAATGGCAAAGCTTAGCCCATTAGTGTTCTTTAAAAAAATACGTTCAGCGCAGATATTTGCTTTTAGTACAGCTAGTTCTAACGCTACCATTCCAATCACTTTACAAGCAGTAGAAAAGCGAATGGGAGTACATAACTCAATTGCTTCTTTTACTGTACCCTTTGGAGCAACGATTAATATGGATGGAACCGCAATTATGCAAGGTGTTGCAACAGTATTTATTGCTAATGTTTATGGAATTGATTTAGTGTTAAACCAGTACTTAACTATTATTGGCATGTCTGTATTGGCATCAATTGGGACAGCAGGTGTCCCAGGTGTTGGGTTGATTATGTTGGCCATGGTTTTTAATCAAGTAGGCTTGCCAGTAGAGGGTATTGGTTTAATTTTAGGCGTTGATCGTTTGTTAGATATGGTGCGTACTGCCGTTAATGTTACTGGTGATGCAACGGTAAGTTGCATTGTTGCTGCTGGAGAAAATGAAATTGATATGGCGGTTTTTAACGACCCTGAAGCCGGTGTTATTACTGATGTGCCCTTGCCCTATAAAAATTAATAGGGGCATTAATCAGACAAGTTACATTTTATAGAGAATGGGTTTAAATTGAGCAGAGTTTATGGATAAGATAAATAATATGAAGGTGTTTTGTCGTAGTGTTGAATTAGGCACTTTTGCGGCTGTCGCCAAAGAAATGAATTTATCAGCAATGATGATCAGTAAATATGTTGCTCAACTTGAACGTTCTTTGGGCGTCATCTTATTGAATCGAACAACTCGTAGTTTAAATTTAACCGAAGTAGGGCGGAATTATTACGAGAAAAGCAAGCATATTCTGCAAGAATTGACAGAGTTGGATGATTCAACTTCTCAGATGGGGGGTAGCGTAAAAGGCGTGCTAAAAATCAGTGCGCCGATTGATTTTGGTGGTATTTATATGGTGCCAGTTATTGAAGCATATCAGCGTCAATGCCCTGATGTGAAAATTTTGATGACGCTTGATAATAAACATCTAAATTTAAGAGATGGTTTGTTTGATGTTGTCATTTTGGTGACGGACAATTTGGATTTAGGCGTTGTTGCTAGAAAAATCACAGAAACAGAGTTAGGGACTTATGCTTCCCCAAGATATCTTAAAAAAAATGGTTGTCCTGAAACATTAAATGAATTGGCTCATCATCAGTGTCTTCATTACGTTAATACACCTCATGGCGAATATTGGATTTTTTATAATCAAGGTGAAATAGAGAAGGTAAAGAGCGACTGGTACTTTGCTACAAATAATGGTAGGGCGCTGTCGCAGGCAGCAGCACTGGGAATGGGGATAATTCGTGCGCCTAAACTATCAGTGAGTGAGTATTTGGAGAAAGGTGAATTAGTTGAAATATTGGCAGAATATAGGATGCCTGCTTTATCAATATATGCAACTTACCTTCAAAAACGTTTTTATCCGGCGAAACTTTCCTCATTTATAGATTTTTTATTAAACTATTTTAGGCGGTCTGGGGAATAGAATCTATAATTAAACTGATTGCAGATAATTTAACCGATAGAAACCGCATCTGCGACTGCGTGAAGTATATGCTTCTTTTTGGAGCCGACAATTAACTATGCTAGTTGTTTCAGATTATTTCAAAGTCTTGAATTAATCATGGTGTAAAGAAATTTCAACTAGTAGGCGTTCCACTTCATTTTGTGTGTTGGGTGTAGTGAATCTTGATAGAAAAAATATTGGTGAAAGTTATCATTATTCTTCATGAGTTTTATGTGGGTTTTTAGTTTATTGAAATTTAAGAGAGATTTTTTTAGTATGTTTATATGTGTTGATTTTGATGGTACCATTGTGGATCATGCCTATCCAATGATAGGAAAGCCGGTACCTTATGCAATCGAATGGTTACAGAGATTTGAGAGTCATGGGGCTGATATAATTCTTTTTACAATGCGTTCTGATATGAAAAATCATGGTTTGCTGACTGAGGCCGTGGATTATTTAAAAAATAATAACGTCACATTATATGGAATTAATGAAAACAAATCGCAAAAAAACTGGACAAAAAGTCCTAAAGCTTTTGGCGATTTTTATATTGATGATTCGGCTGTGGGCTGTCCCTTGATCCACCCTAAAGGATTTATGAGACCTTGTGTAGACTGGAGAAAAGTGGGGAAATACATTGAATCAGCATCTAGATAAAGTTGCATAAGTTAGTGATCTTGCATATAATACGAGGGTTGGACTTTAAGACCATAGGCGCGTAGCTCAGTTGGTTAGAGCACCACCTTGACATGGTGGGGGTCGGTGGTTCGAATCCACTCGTGCCTACCAGATCATAAAGCATCGCATCGCGGTGCTTTTTTATTGTGAAAATTGCAAAAATTAAGAACGAAAAATGCCAGCTATTACCCTTCCCGATGGATCTAAGCGAGAGTTTGAAAAATCTGTGTTAGTCATGGATGTTGCTCAATCTATTGGTTCAGGTTTAGCTAAAGCGACGTTAGCGGGAAAGGTTAACGGGCAGTTAGTTGATGCTAGTTATCTGATAGAGCAAGATGCTGAGTTGCAAATTGTAACAGCCAGAGATGATGAAGGAATTGATGTCATTCGCCATTCAGCAGCTCATTTATTAGCTCAAGCAGTAAAACAGTTATTTCCTGATGCACAGGTAACAATAGGACCTGTTATTGAAAATGGTTTTTTTTACGATTTTTCTTATGAAAGACCTTTTACACCAGAAGATTTAAAAGTAATTGAAAAAAGAATGAAGCAATTGGTCTCTGAGAATATTGAGATCAAACGATCTGTTCTTTCCAGAGATGAAGCGGTCAATTTTTTTAAGCAACTGGGAGAGGATTATAAAGCTGAAATTATTGAATCAATTCCGGAAAATGAAGCACTGTCTCTTTATACCCAAGGCGATTTTACAGACTTGTGCCGTGGGCCTCATGTACCTAGCACAAGTAAACTAAAAGCATTTAAATTAATGAAGATTGCTGGTGCATATTGGCGTGGTGATTCAAATAATGAAATGTTACAGCGTATTTATGGTACTGCATGGACTGATAAAAAAGAATTAAAAGCCTATCTACATCGATTAGAAGAAGCAGAAAAGAGAGATCATCGTAAATTAGCTAAAACACTTAACTTGTTTCATACTCAGGAAGAAGCTCCAGGCATGGTTTTTTGGCATGAAAAAGGCTGGGTGATCTATCAACAGATTGAGCAATATATACGAGAAAAGTTACGAGTTAACGGTTATGCAGAAATTAAAACTCCGCAACTAGTAGATCGGTCATTGTGGGAAAAATCAGGGCACTGGGATAAGTTTGGTGATATGATTTTCACCACACACTCTGAACACAGAGATTATGCTGTTAAGCCTATGAATTGCCCATGCCATGTTCAGGTTTATAATCAAGGCTTAAAAAGTTATAGAGATTTACCGCTTCGCATGGCCGAATTTGGCTCTTGTCATCGAAATGAACCATCAGGGACTTTACATGGTTTAATGCGCGTACGAAATTTTGTTCAGGATGATGCGCATATTTTTTGTACTGAAGAACAGATTCAGGATGAAGTTTCAAACTTTATTGATTTGCTTTTTGATGTCTACAAAGATTTTGGCTTTGATCATATTCTAGTTAAACTATCAACGCGGCCAGAAAATAGAGTGGGTAGTGATGATGAATGGGATAAGGCAGAAAAAGCACTAGAGATCGCATTAAACCATAAAAAACTGGACTGGGAATTACAACCAGGGGAAGGTGCTTTTTACGGCCCCAAAATAGAGTTTTCGTTAAAAGATTGCCTGGAACGTGTTTGGCAATGTGGAACAATTCAAGTTGATTTTTCTATGCCAGGTCGTCTGGATGCGACTTATATTGCAGAAGATGGGTCAAAGCAAGTGCCTGTCATGCTGCATAGGGCAATATTAGGATCATTAGAACGGTTTATTGGAATCTTGATTGAGCAACATGCTGGAACATTCCCACTTTGGCTGTCCCCAGTACAAGTTGTGGTGATGAATATTGCAAGTCGGCATGAAGAATATGCTGAGAAAGTGAGACAAGAATTAGAAAAATATGGCTATAGAGTAAAAATAGACTTGAGAAATGAGAAGATAGGCTTTAAAATTCGCGAGCATTCAATGCAAAGAATACCGTATCTTCTAATTATCGGTGATAAAGAGTTAGATGGTCAAACCATTGCGGTACGGACGCAAAAAGGTGAAGATTTAGGTAGTTTGCTATTTGTTGATTTGGTCGAAAGATTAAGCAAAGAGATTGCAGATAAAAAATAAAAAAGTAACTGGAGGGTAAAGCATCGCTTCTAAAAGAGATAATACGCGCTTAAACAATGATATTACTGCTAGACGAGTACGTGTTGTTGGTGCGGATGGGGATAAAATTGGTGTTGTAACATTAGCTGAAGCTAAACAACTTGCATATGATGCAAACATGGATTTGGTGGAAATATCACCAAATGCAGATCCTCCGGTTTGTAAAGTAATGGATTATGGTAAATATCAGTTTGAACAGAATAAAAAATTACAAGCTTCCAAAAAGAAACAGAAACAGGTTCAAATAAAAGAAATTAAGTTTAGACCTGGAACTGAAGAAGGTGATTATCAGGTTAAGCTAAGAAACCTGAATAAGTTTTTGGAAGAAGGGAATAAAACTAAAATTACAGTGCGTTTTCGTGGTCGAGAAATGGCTCATAGAGATATTGGAATGGAGTTACTTAAGCGAGTAGAAAAGGATTTGGGAGAGCTTGCAAATGTAGAACAATTTCCGAAGGTTGAGGGTCGTCAGATGGTTATGGTTATGGCACCTAAAAAGAAAAAATAAAGGTTTACTGGTTAAATTAAATTTATCAATTTAAATTTTAACGATTTAGGAGATAATCGTTAAATGTATCATTTAAGATGTGAAAAATTCAGTAGGGCCATGCATTTTGCCTTGCCGGGTTTGTATTTCATGGATGATTATGTTCAATTAAATTAAAGTGGAGAAAACAAATGCCAAAAATGAAAACCCATAGTGGTACTGCTAAACGGTTTAAAAAAACTAAAAACGGTTTTAAATGTGCTCAAGCACATCGACGCCATATATTGACTAAGAAAACGACTAAAAGGAAAAGACAGTTGCGAAAAGCGGCCAGTATTCATCCATCAGATGTGCCTATGGTTGCACGTTTATTACCCTACAGTTAATTAAAAGGAAAGAATCATGGCTAGAGTAAAACGCGGCGTAACTGCCAGAGCAAGACATAAGAAAATTTTAAAGCAAGCAAAAGGTTATTACGGCGCACGTAGTAGAGTCTATCGTGTTGCTAAACAAGCGGTTATTAAAGCGGGTCAATACGCGTACCGTGATCGTAAACAAAGAAAACGTCAGTTTCGTGCGTTATGGATTGTCCGTATCAATGCTGCAGCACGGTTATGTGGAATGTCATATAGTCGCTTTATTAATGGTTTGACAAAAGCCAATGTAGCAATTGATCGTAAAGTATTAGCTGATATTGCCGTACGTGATATGGAAGCTTTTGCAGAAATAGCTAAAATAGCTAAAGCTAACCAAAGTCAACCCTAGTTGCACTAAAAAGTGTCTTATTTAATTGATATTATAGAGACTCTTTTAAATTTGCTCTCTCTGTTTTTTTAGAGAGAGTAAATATTCTTCTGTTAGATAAGAATAAGTTGCTAGTTATTAAAGTTTAACTCAATATTTCTGCTTTTTCGAATCTTCTTTCCCGATTAATTCCTATTAAAAGTGAGCTGAGCAGTGTCGGCTAACCTCGAAAAAATTCTAATGCAAGGCATGCAAGCTCTTGCTGAAACAAAAGACCTAAATCAACTGGATCAAGTAAGAGTCACTTATCTTGGGAAAAAAGGTGCTTTTACTCTACAAATGAAGGAGCTAGGTAAACTAGACCCTGATCAACGACGATCTGTAGGGCAAGTTATCAATAAAGCCAAAGGAAAATTTCAGCAAAAACTGGAAGAAACTCGGGCTGAAATGCAAAAAGTGTTGCTTGAAGCAAGATTGGTTAGTGAATCGGTTGATGTAACTCTGCCTGGAAGAGGGCAGTCAATTGCTGGGTTACATCCAGTTACAATTACTTTGAGAAGAATATCAAAGATATTTGCTAATGTTGGATTTAAAGTAGTTGAAGGACCTGAAATTGAAGATGATTATCACAATTTTGAGGCATTAAATATACCTGCGCATCACCCCGCAAGAGCGATGCATGATACCTTTTATTTTGACGCTCATACCGTGTTAAGAACACACACTTCTCCAGTGCAAATTAGAGCAATGGAAGCTCAGAAACCTCCTTTAAGAGTGATAGCTCCAGGGCGTGTATATAGATGTGATTCAGATGTAACCCATACCCCAATGTTTCATCAAGTAGAAGGTTTTTTGGTTGATACTGATGTTAGTTTTGCTGATTTAAAAGGTGTGGTGTTTGAATTTCTGCGCGCATTTTTTGAAAAAGACATTCAGGTTCGTTTTAGACCTTCCTATTTTCCTTTTACAGAACCATCGGCAGAGGTTGATATTGAATGTGTTATGTGTAAAGGAAAAGGCTGTCGAATTTGTGGACTTACGGGATGGCTTGAAGTTATGGGTTGTGGAATGATCCATCCGAAGGTTTTTAAATCAGTAGAAATTAATAGCGATGAATATACTGGTTTTGCATTTGGAATGGGAGTGGAGCGATTAGCAATGCTACGTTACGGAATTAATGATTTAAGAATGTTTTTTGATAATGATCTTAAGTTTTTAGAACAATTTAATTAAGGTGAGATTGAGTTATGCAAATTAGTGAAGCTTGGTTAAGAGAACTAGTCAATCCACCAGTAGCAACAAAAGAACTTGTAGATCAACTAACAATGGCAGGCTTGGAAGTCGATTCAGTAGTGCCTGTAGCAGCTGAATTTAGTGGTGTAGTCGTTGCAGAAGTTATTTCGATAGAACAGCATTCAAATGCAGATAAGTTAAAAATATGTAAAGTAACAGTTGGAGATGCAGAACCATTACAAATTGTTTGTGGAGCCAGTAATGTTCGAGTAGGGCTAAAAGTACCCGCTGCATTAATTGGAGCAGTATTGCCTAATGATTTTAAAATCAAGAAATCAAAATTACGCGGTGAACTTTCATTCGGTATGTTATGTTCTGATAAAGAACTGGGCTTAGCATCAGAAGCTGATGGCTTAATGGAATTGTCAGTTGATGCTCATGTAGGTACAGATATTCGAGAATACTTATCACTGAATGATTCAATTATTGAATTAGATTTAACGCCTAATAGGGCAGATTGTTTAAGTGTTGAAGGTGTTGCCAGAGAAGTGGCTGTTTTGAATAAAATGAGTAGTTCAGGTGCTGAATTTATTCCTGTTGAAGTTAGCCATGATTCAGTAATTGATGTCACTGTAGAAGCTAAGGAAGAATGTCCTCGATATTTAGGGCGATTAATCAAGAACGTGAATTCTACAGCTGAAACTCCATTATGGATGCAAGAACGACTTCGGCGTTCTGGCTTAAGAAGTTTAGGTCCTATCGTTGATGTTACAAACTATGTACTGTTAGAGTTGGGGCAACCCCTACATGCATTTGATGCAGAAAAATTAACAGGATCTATCACTGTACGAAGTAGTGAAAAAAATGAAGAGCTAGCTTTATTAAACGATCAAACAATTAAGTTAGATGGGGTTGCTTTGGTTATAGCTGATGATAAACAGCCTTTAGCTTTAGCTGGTGTTATGGGCGGCAAATCATCTTCGGTAACTGATAAAACAAAAGACATTTTTTTGGAGTGTGCTTTTTTCAAACCGATAACTATTGCAGGAAAAGCACGTCAATTTGGTTTGCATACTGATTCTTCACATCGTTTTGAGCGAGGGGTTGATTTCACTTTGCAGGAAAGGGCGATTGAAAGAGCAACTCAACTGATTGTGGATATTACAGGTGGTAGTGTAGGGCCAATTTCTGAGGTTTCAACAGAAGAAACTTTACCACAAATAGTACCAGTCGAGTTGAGATTGCAACGAATAGAAAAAGTTTTGGGCATTAGCATGGCTAATGAGGAAATTATCAGAATTTTTGAAGGCTTGGGAATGCACGTAGAAACCGTATCAAATGGCTGGCGAATTACTCCTCCTGGATATAGATTTGATATTGCTATAGAAGCAGATTTATTAGAAGAGGTTGGTCGGATCTATGGTTATAATAATTTACCCAATAGTAGTTTGCTTATGCGTTCTGAACTGGGCAAAGCCAAAGAGGCTTTACTGCCGCTAGATCGAGTTCAAGACTTATTAGTTGATAGAGGCTATCAAGAAGTCATTACATATAGCTTTGTAGATGAAAAGATACAGCAAGCGATAGTACCAGAGGACGAGTTTATTCGTCTTAAGAACCCAATTTCCTCTGAATTATCAGTTATGCGTACTACCTTATGGTGTGGGTTGCTGAATGCAGCACTCTATAATACAAAGCGGCAGCAGAGTAGGGTAAGGTTATTTGAAACCGGGTTACGTTTTTTATACAAAAACAATGAAATGATTCAACAAAAAATGATTTCAGGTTTAGTGCTAGGTAACAGATGTTCTGAAAAGTGGTCTGAACGTACCAATAAGGTTGATTTTTTTGATCTGAAAGGTGATTTAGAAGCTTTATTTGATTTAACTAATTGCAAAGTACAATTTTCGACAGTAAAACACTCTGCTTTACACCCTGGGCAAAGTGCTGAAATTTTTACCGAAGAAGGTGACAAAGTTGGAATTTTAGGAATGTTGCACCCAACTTTGGAAAAAAAATTAGGATTTGAGACTCAGGTCTATCTTTTTGAATTAGATCAAGATTTGGTTTGTAAAAGACAAGTTCCTAAATTTCAAGTATTATCAAAATTCCCTTCAGTTCGAAGGGATATGGCTCTGATAGTTAAAGAAAAAATTACAACTGATGATATAGTGAACTGTATACATTCTTGTAAAGAAGATAAGATTAAAGATATTCTTGTTTTTGATGTCTATCGAGGAGAAGGAGTAGAAAAGGGCTATAAAAGTGTAGCATTAGGTTTGATCCTGCAAGATATATTGCAGACATTAACAGAAACTGAAATTGATGCTATATTTACCAATGTGTTAGAAAGGTTAAGTATAAATATTAAAGCAAAACTTAGGGACTGATAAAATGGCATTAACAAAAGCTGATTTCGCAGAAAGATTATTCGATGAACTTGGATTAAACAAACGCGAAGCAAAAGAAATGATTGAACTTTTTTTTGAAGAAATTAAAGGTTCTTTAGATAAGGGCGAACAAGTTAAAATTTCTGGGTTTGGAAAATTTGAATTAAGAGATAAAAGTAGTCGCCCTGGTAGAAATCCAAAAACTGGTGAAGAAATACCCATTTCAGCTCGTCGTGTGGTAACATTCAGGTCTGGCCAAAAACTTAAAGCAAGAGTAGAACAATATGCTGGAGCCGAGTAATAATAATGAATTGCCTGCAATACCGGCAAAAAGATATTTCACCATAGGTGAGGTTAGTGAATTATGTGGGGTGAAACCTCACGTTTTACGCTATTGGGAACAAGAATTTACAGATCTTAACCCAGTTAAAAGACGTGGTAACAGGCGTTATTATCAACGTCATGATGTCTTAATGATTCGACAAATTAGATCCCTTCTCTATGAGAAAGGCTATACCATCGGTGGCGCAAGAGTACACTTAGCTAGTGATGATGCGAAAGAAGATTCAACTAGGTCAAAACAACTAGTTCACCAAATGGTTGGTGAGTTAGAAGATATTCTGGAGTTGCTGAAAACATAGTTATTTTCTTAATAGAATGGGGAGTAGATAGCGAATCCTTATAAATAAGAATTCAATAATCGGGGCGTAGCGCAGTTTGGTAGCGCACTACACTGGGGGTGTAGGGGTCGTGGGTTCGAATCCCGCCGTCCCGACCAATGAGATCAGTGTTTACCCCGTACAAAAAAACAAGTGGGATTAAAATCAATAAAACTGCATTATTTGACTTAATTTGGATATGTGAAATCACGACTTTCACATAAAGATGGATGACAAATCATTACATATTATTTATAGTCTCTCATTAACAGAACTGATAAGTTTTATTGCATAATCAAAAGAAAATACCACCATAATAAAAATAAAAAACGATCCAGCCACATCTGATGCCTCGTAAACTCTTACATTAACAAATTTATTCCTTTTAGACTTTTTACCGCTCTTTCTGCATGTTCGTTACCACTGTACCATGGTTTTTAGCTTTGTATTTGGGCTTTTTTACTCGGTAGCTTAAATAATGGGCATTGTTAATTTAATATAGCTTCCAACGGTCCATTCCATTTTAGCATCAGAAG
>CAZHUE010000078.1:0-11549 GCA_964535875.1 uncultured Methylomarinum sp. | reverse complement strand
ACAATAGGAATAGAAAAAGTATGGAAGGTAAAAAAGGGAGGGAGGTAGGCATGCATGCACCCTACTCGGTAGCAGATAGAATTTCCTGGAATATAGAAAGATGAATTTTATCGGCAGAAAGCTAAACAGGTTAAGGGAAGCGAGTTGCCTGACACATCAAGTGCTAAATATAACTTTCAATAGGCTTAAATTTAAGCTACTGAAATAGTGGTTAAATTAAGTCTATAACCAACCCGTTTTACAGTCAAAATCCAATGCGGATGGTCAGGATCTTTCTCTATTTTTTTTCGTAACAAATGCATATATTGATAAAGATCAGATTTATTTGCTCGATATGTTTCAGGCCAAAGATGTTCAATAATTTCATTAGCACTAAACACTCGATCAACATTAGATGCAAGTAAACTGAAGAGCTTAAATTCTTTATCTGTCAAACATAGATCTTTACCCTTAAATGAAACAGAATTACAATTGGTATCTATTTTAAAGGGACCCACATTATAGCTCGTAACTTCTGTTGAACTAGCAGTAATAGCAGCGTCAACGCGATATGATAGGCTTGGCAATACTGAGTCAATAAAAGAACGAGAAATCTCTATCTCCTCATGTCTTCTTTCGTGATTTCTTCTTTCTTGGTCTCTTCTATCAGGAAAAGCATGAGGGGTATACTTAAATCGAATTCTGAAGTAATTATCCAATTGTTCCAATATATGATCTCTAAAGAAGCAATCAACCCAAGAGATCATATAATTTAAATCATCATTTTTATGATTACTAATAGCACAAACTGGAATATGGCAATCAGAGCTAATTTGCTCTAATTTTCCAAGGTTTAACTCTGACAATTTAGAATCTAGTTGACTCGTATCAAAAATAATCAGATCACTTTTTTTGATTTCTTCAGAATCTAAACCTTTGTCAATAGAATAAATTTCTAATGATAAAATATTAGCAGCACAATAGCCCTCAACCAAACCTAAAATATAATTATCACTAGATATTAATAAGATATGATGATTAATACGCCTTCTCCTAATCTTTAAATTAAACATTAATGTCAGCTTAATACTACTTTATGTTCTTGGGTAAACAAGGTAATAATACCTTTACTTTAAAAAAATAATTTCCTCGAAAACCACCTTATTTCCTAGCTCAGATTCCAAATACTACATATTGATCTATTAATGTACCCTGAATTTAAACTATATCTTTTCAATAGAAAATCAAAAAAATTAATTATTACCCAATATTGTCCGAGTAGCGTCAATCACCGAAAACCTCTTCTCAAATAATATTCGCGCATTCTTACCCATCTTTTTTCTACAAACCCCATCGTGCAGCAACTTTAAAGCATTTTTATATAATTTGTTGTCTTCACCATTTATGGTAATAAACCCGGCACCTCCATCTTCAACAATAAGCTTTAGATCATTTCCTATATTAATACTACCTAAAATTGGAAGCTCTTGTACCATATAGCCCAAGAGTTTCCCCGGAAAATTGTGGGTTGTATGGTCTCGGTGAAGAGAGAATAGACCTATATCAAACTCAGAAAGCATCTGTTTAAAATCATTTTGAGATACAGAGGGAAGTATAGTGATATTAGCCAACTGTTCTTTTTCTATAGAATATTGGACTAATTCAACCTCATCTCCTGCCCCTACTAAAACAAAATGAGCTTGTATTTCATTGCGCATTTTTATTGCTAGCCTGACAATATTCATCATATCCTGAGAATGCCCAATATTCCCACCGTAAAAATAGACAACTTTACCTTCTAGTCCTAATGTCTTTCTATAAAGGCCATTTGATTCAACCGGAGTATAAGAGGCCCAGTTAAAAAGAATCCCTAGTTGCTTATTTAAATTATTCGTTTTATTAAACCATTCCAAGTTTTTTAGAGACATGAGCCCTATGCTATCTGCAGCTGCATAATTTAATTTTTCGAAATATTTGAAATATTTTTCAATGACAGACCTTTTTCTTATTAACCCTTGATCAATGGCCCATTGCGGAAAAATATCACGTAAAATTAAATAACTTGGAATATTCCATATTTTTTTGAGTCGTAAAACCAAACCACCCCAGAAAATACTAGGCGAATAATAAATAATTAAATCTTGTGGATTATTATGAAAATAGTCTTTAAAACGGTTCCAAGCCTTGTAAGATAAAAGACTTTCATTAATTGCCCTCTTGATTTTTCCTACATTTTTAATTTCACCACTTCTAAATCGACAAACAGTTATACCATCTAATGTACTTATTTTTATTTTCTCTATTAATTTGGGAGAAGGAGTGATAACAGTCACGTCATGCCCTTGCCTTAAAAATTCACAAGCAAGTTCATGCATCATTTTAGCACCCACTTTAATACTGTCAGGCAAATAATCATCTATGATCAATAAAATTTTCATTCTATGATTATTTTTTCCAAACAATTCTATTTATATAATCAGTATAAGAAATTATGATACGTAGTACCTTATCTGAAACATTTGGCATACAATAGTCAGGTACAGCTCTTAAAGTCTCTTTTTTCTGAGATTCTAATACTTTCAACCCTTGTAATACTCGCACTTTATCCAGCCCAACCATCATCACTGCAGCTTCCTCCATCGCTTCTGGCCTTTCATGTGCTTCACGAATATTAAGAGCAGGGAATTTTAAAATTGATGATTCTTCACTAATCGTTCCACTATCACTTAATACAGCTTTAGCATCCATCTGAAGTTTAATATAATCATTAAAGCCTAAAGGTTTCATTAACTGAATATGCGAATTAAATTGTATACTTTTCTCTTCAATCTTTTTTCGAGTCCGGGGATGAGTTGATACGATAATAGGTAATGAATAAATTTCTGCAATACTGTTTAGTGTATTGACTAGAGCATTAAAATTTCGATCATTTCCAATATTTTCTTCACGATGAGCAGAAATAACAAAATATTCTCCTTTCTTTATTGAAAGTTTAGTAAGAATATTGGATGCGTTGATATCGTGAAGTTTGTTATGAATAACCTCATACATCGGGCTACCGGTTTTAATAATCAGGTCTGAGGCAATCCCTTCTCTCAAAAGATACTCACGGGCAATATCACTATACGTCATATTGATATCACTAATGTGATCGACTATTTTTCGATTTGTTTCTTCTGGCACTCTTTCGTCAAAACAACGATTTCCTGCTTCCATATGAAAAATAGGAATTTGTCTTTTTTTAGCAGGAATAGCACAGAGACAACTATTAGTATCCCCTAAAACTAAAAATGCATCAGGTTTTACTTTTGCAAGTAGCGGATCAATTTTAATAAGAATATTTCCGATTGTTTCTGCTGCCACACCTAATGCCGCATCAAGAAAATGATCTGGTTTTCTTAGCCCTAAATCTTTAAAAAAAACCTCATTAAGCTCATAATCATAATTTTGTCCGGTGTGGACAATTATGTGTTCTATTGCTTCAGATTCATCAAGTTTTTTAATAACTGATGAAAGGCGAATAATTTCTGGCCGAGTCCCGACAACAGTCATCACTTTTAACTGTTCCATTTTAAACCTTTAAAAAATTAGTATCAGGGGATTTTTTATCAAAAACTTCATTTGCCCAAAGCAATAGCACCATCTCACAGGATCCTATATTAGTAATATCGTGTGTATAGCCCGGAATCATTTCAACAACTTCCATTTTTTGGTCACTCACCTTATATTCTATAATATTATCACCAAGGATTTGCCGATGTTTAATGCTTGCTTCACCTTTAATCACCAAAAATTTTTCATTTTTAGTGTTGTGATAATGATTTCCTCTCGTAACCCCTGGCTCAGTAGTCGAAATAGAAACTTGGCCACACTCTATAGTTTTGATAAATTCATAAAAAGTCCCCCGTTCATCCTCATGCCCTTTAAGTTCATAAGAAAAGTTATCTGTTGATAGAAAACTAAGATAGGTTGCATAAAGAGCTCTTTCAAACCCGACACCAACTTTAGAGACGAATAAATCACCTCTACTTTCTTTATATGAGGTCAATAAATCGTATATTTCACCAAGGGTTTTAGTATAGATAGGCGAAACTTCAGGAAATATAACACCTTTTTTCTGATTTTCGTCCAAGTGACTAATAAAGTACTCTACTACATCATCAATATAAACTAGATTAAGTTCAGAATTTTTATCATTGATCTGTAAGGGAATATCATGTGTAACATTATGACACCAAGTAGCAATAACAGTGTTATAGTTAGGTTTTGACCATTTTCCAAATACATTAGGAAGACGGTAGATATAAACAGTTTCGCTATTCTCAATTGCATATTCCTCTAACGCTTTTTCTCCTTCCAGTTTACTTTTTCCATAAGCATTTTTCTGTTTTACCTGTGTGGAAGAAGCCATCAAGATCGATGTTTTTTTAGTACTTTGAATAGAGGCTTCTATAATCTTTTTTGTCAGATCACGATTACCCTCAAAGAATTCTTGCTCCTTTTCTGGACGATTAACTCCAGCTAAATGAAATACAAAATCAGCTTTAGCTACTTTTTCTACCAGGCTTTCTACTAAATCTTCCTTCGAAAAAGTATCAATTTCAATGTGTTCTATTCGTCCAAGCCTTTCTAAAAGGTTTTTCCCCATAAACCCCTGACTTCCTGTGACTAAAACTCGCATCAAATGACCCCAAATTCTTTAAGATCATCCTGTATCTCTAATAATCCAAACAACAAATCACGTAGTTCTGCTTCATTAAGTTGCTCGGTATTATGAGAATGATATTCATCTGCTTGTGTTATAACTAAATTCCCTTCATCAACAAATTTATTATAATTAAGATCACGTGTATCCGCTGGTATTCGGTAGTATCGCCCCATATCTTCAGCACTGACCATTTCTTCTTTTGTTAATAAGGACTCATATAGTTTTTCACCATGGCGAGTTCCAATAATTTGAATCTCATGATCTGGTCTTCCTAAAAGTTTTGCAAGCGTCTGTGCAAGTAACCCTATCGTTACAGCGGGTGCTTTTTGTACAAAAATATCACCATTAGTTCCATTTTTAAAAGCAAAAAGAACTAATTCTACGGCTTGCTCCAGACTCATCATAAAACGCGTCATTACAGGATCCGTGATAGTAATTTTTTTTTCATTTCGAATTTGTTCGATAAAAAGAGGAATCACAGAACCACGAGAAGCCATAACATTTCCATAGCGAGTGCAAGCAATCATAGTATCATTGTCATTGAGATTTTTTGATTTTGCTACGGCAACTCTTTCCATCATTGCTTTAGAAATACCCATTGCATTAATAGGATAGACTGCTTTATCAGTACTCAAAACAATAAGCTTCTTTACCCCTGCTTCTATTGCACTACTTAAAACATTTTCCGTTCCAATAATATTTGTTTTAACTGCCTGCATTGGATGAAACTCGCAAGAAGGGACTTGCTTGAGTGCAGCGGCATGAAATACAAAGTCCACACCTCTCATAACATCATTAACTGAGTCGACATCACGAACATCACCTAAATAAAACTTAAGCTTGGAATTATTGTATTTCTTACGCATATCATCTTGTTTTTGTTCATCTCGTGAAAAAATACGGATCTCTTTAATATCTAAAATCAAAAGTCTATGTAGAACAGCAGAACCAAACGAACCTGTCCCTCCAGTTATTAAAAGTATTTTTTCTTTAAACATTTTTTTCCTTTTAACAAAAATAATTTTCGTAATAAATCACTTCAAATATAAAAACCGGCATAATCTCTCCACCTTTAAAAAGGAGAATAGACCATCCCTGCTAAACAAAACTTAAACATCCTATCAATACTCTAGTTTTTCTCCTCGGTTGTAATAGGGGCATTGGAGAATAATGCAATATTTGCAGATATTACTTCTTCTTTTCCGCTAAATTCTTTGGCATATAAATGGGCATTTTTTCTAATCCGCTCATAGCTCACAAGTGTCATTGTTTTAAGCTCATTAATAGTAGCAACAACCTCTTTTCGATTGCCATAATCAACATTCCACCCTATCCCTTTCTTTTTCAAATTTAACCAAGGAGTATTATAGGAAAGAATGACCGGTGTTCCTGCGTATAGAGACTCAAAAATCACATGGCCAAAGTTTTCTCCTTTAGTAAGAAATAAAAATGCATCATAGCTGGATAAAACTGAAAAAACTGAATCATGACCCACAACCCCCTGATAATTAACTTTTATATTTGATGGCATTTTTTCAATGAGTTGAAGGCATTTTTTCCAGTAATTACGATCTTCTATTGGCCCATAAATATCATAAATAATATCATACGATATATCGCTATCTTTCAGAATTCGTAAAGCAAGAGCTAGATTTTTTTTCTCGGATATTCTTGAAATAAAGACCAACTTTATTATAGGTTCACCATGTCCCTTTAGATTTGGTTTTCCTGCCGAAAGCGCAGTAAGGTTAGAAGCCACAACAACTTTTGATGTTTTAAAATGTACTTTGATATCTTTTTTTTCATATTCACTAGAGGCTTGCCAAGTAATTTTTTTATAGGGAATCATAAGCTTCGCCAAAAACAAGAAAAAAAATTTTTTTCTCTTTTTTAAGGCCAAGGCTCCCACTGAAAATTCCCCTCTAGGGGCAAGCACTATTGGTTGTTTTATTATTCCTAGAGCTTTTAATAAAATAACCCTTATTGACCATTTATAAGAAAAAAAACTATTCAAATAGATGATATCGCAATCAGATGAGTTTATTAATTTTATTATATTAACAACATCTATTTTCTCTGGTGATAAATAAATAATATCTGTCTTATTAAGTTTTAACCACTGATCACGCTTTATATTTTCATATGGCTCTGTGTCTCCTAAATCTCTATCCATTGTAGCTATACGAAAGAAAATACCATTTCCTAAAGCCTCAACCATATTCGAAATTGTAACGGTGGGGCCTCCACCTTTATTCCCGGGAAGATAAAAAGGAATAAAAATCAAAACTTTATTTTTCAATTACAAATTTCCTTATCCGACCATTACTTGAAAAAACTAGTTTTAAAAATAGCCAAGCGATAGCATACGACATTAAAAATTGAACAATTCTAAGGTTACTTAGATGAAAATTCATTAAAACAAAAGCAAGCATAAATATGTTAAAAAGCGAGGGTCTCCTTTTCACTTTATTATAAAATATCTTATAGATCATCCCCAAAATAAACATCCAGACAACCACCCCCATTATTCCAAAGTTAGCGTAACCATTCCCTAATGTTTCAGGCGGAAATGATGAGGGGTATAACTTGTAAAATGGCATAGGGGGTACTGCATTAATTCCATACAATAAACTCCTAATGTATACCCCCTCATCAACAGGAGGTTTATCAGGAAAAATAGAACTTGGAATTGGTGCTTGGGCTAAATCGAAATAAATGCTCCCGAACCAAAAATTCTCATACTTAAAATAATCTGTGATAAAAATATAAGTATCTACAAAACTCAAATTATTTAAAAACCCTCCTAAATTCAAAATAAAATCAGTTAGAAATAGCGTAGGCTCTTTACTATATGCTTCGATAGCACCATCTTCTCGAAGCATAAGCACAGAAACAAAATAAAATAATAATGATAATGCAAAAAACACATGTTTAGCACTGACTCTCTCTATTTTTTTAATGGCATAATTCCATAGTAATAAACTAATAATAACTAAGTGGATAAAAGGTTTCCTTCCTCCAAATATTGTGAACATTGCAAATGCCGTCACAAACAAAAACACGAAAAAAAAAACCTTTTTCTTACTCTGCTTATACTTGAACGAGTACATATAAAGGAATATTGATAAATATATCATCATAGTAAAAAGAAAAGATATATAACCTGTTCCTGCTGACAATGTACTTCTTAATCCAATATTTCCTAATAAATGTAACAAACCCCCAACAGATTGGAGCTTAAAATAAAAAGATAATATGGCAATCATAAAAGCTATCAATGAAAAAAATAGCAATGTTTTTTCAGCATATTTTTCATTAACTTGATCTATTGATATAATTTGCCGTTGCTGCGGTGAAGAGATAGCAAAATAACCTAGAAAAAGAGATAGACTACCGATTACCTGAATAAATATATAATAAAAAGTAGCACTTTGAATTCCATGAACACCAAGGTACTGATGGACAGAATAATGCATTATACTTGTATCAAATGATAAATTTAGTAAATACGGAATTGTTGTTAGTATTGTGAAAAATGAATAAATTTTCAGGGGTGTAATAAACTGTTTTCTATTTAAAAAAAAGGGAATAAGTAGAACAATAGTTAAAATAAATATTGAACTAGCCGATAAAAAACTCATTTTTTTCTTTTTGCTGAGTTTCCTAAAAACACACCTGAATCATTGATTGACTTAGGAACAATTGATCCTGCTATAGGCTCTGCATCCTTTTCTGCAGTTAAAATAGTACTTCTTCCTAAATAGCGTTTATCACTTATTGACACCTGTCTGGGTTGTTCTATTACTACTCCAAGTTCAATAATTGAGTTATTCCTTAGTTTATTTAGATACAATCCCCATCCAATTTTTTTTAAAACTCTAAATGGTATTCGAAAAATTGCTAGGGTGAGTCCACTATTACAAACCAAGTTTTTAACGCTCATCTATTTTTTTTCCTTTTTTTGAAAATAATTTTTATTACCAGCAATAAAGTTAAAATAAAACGTAACCCCATACCTATTACAATTCCCCAAGCAACACCAACAACTCCCTGATCAATAAAAAGAATAATAGCCAAAAAACTAACAATAAAAGAAAAAAAGTTACTGAAGGTTTGATACTTAAAGACCCTACTTGCATTTATTAAACATCCTGCCATTCCAGCCCCGTGCCATAATGTTGCAGCCAACATAATAACTATGAATAAACTTTGATATTCTTCATACCCTTTCCCATAAAATAGACTTAATATTTTATCACCCATTAAGAAAGAAATAACAACACCTAAAATGCCAACCAAAATACCAGCAGAAATAGAAGTTATTCCCAGTTTAATATATTGTTTGAGATTTTCTTCGTTGTAGAGTAATGCAAGCTTTGGAGTTATTACATGTCCTATTGCTCCAACAATCGTCCCTCCAGCAACCATAAAATATGCTACTGAAGAAAAATATCCAAGTTGTTCCAAACCTAATTTATATTCAATTAAATACCTCGCTGAATTGATAGTTAATGAATCAAATAAAATTGCAAAACTTAAAGGCAACGTTAATAAAACTAAAGAGGCATATCGTTTTTGTTTTTTATCACTTTTTATATCAGGTATCTTGTATGTTTGTTTTTTAATAAAAAGTAATAATAAAAACCAAAGTGTTAATGTAAATAGCGAACTGTAAAATAGTGACCCCTTCAGTATATATCCAAAAAGGAAACAAATAACTAACGAAAATCCTTTAAAAATAACAATCTGGGAAATTATATTATGTTTTTCTTTTTTTTGAAATAAGCCAAGATAAATATCTATAATTGACTCAACCCCTTTCCCAAGAGAAACCACTATTACTATAAATAAAGTCTTTGAGTTATCCTGTGTAAAAACAGAAATAAGAGATAATATTCCAAGTGAAAGAAAGGTCAACCAATACCTAAGGGTTTCATATTCCTGAAATGAAAATTTATTATTCTGATCCGTTGCAATGGCAACCCTTAAATTTAAACTAAAAAACTGAATAATAGGAGCCGAAATAGCCAGAGCAAAGCTGTATATACCTACCTCACTCACATTACCTAATCTAGCAATTATTATAAGTGTTACCCATTGACAGATAGCATAAATAATATTGCTAATAGCAACCCAGGAGATATTTTTTTTTACAGAACCCTTTTTTTCTATTCTTTTGTCCATTTTCACTTTAAAATTTGTATCTACTTCGTCAGAATCAAAAAATTCACCAATCTAAGACTCAATTACTAACTCATTGCTCTCAATATTAGCAATACTCAACAATAAATCTATCCATTATTTTTTACTGTAGAGCCTCACATCATGTAGCCTAAAAACCAAAAAGAATGCAACATAATAGTGGTAAAAAATACGGCAATGCCGTAATTTTTCAAGAGGCTCTGTATAGACTTTGTTTTAGAAGACATTTATGGATACCTCTAAAATAAGATTAATCCCACAACTTTTTCATAAAAAATTTACTTGCCTTAACATAGAAATTAAAGTCTGAGGTGAATCAGTAAATTTTTCAATAGTGGCTTGAAAATTGTTTATACCCTTCTTATTCCATCGTATCAAATTCATAGAAAAACATGGGTATGATTAAAAGTGACGTAAACATATCAAACAGCTATTTTTGCTACATTATCCAAGTAGTCTCTCAGAAACAATTCGCTCAATTAAGCTGTAGTGATAGCATATAATCAATGTTATCACTTTTCCACCATGCGCCAGCAAGTTCAGGGCTAATTTGTTCTACTCCGTAAACTATTGATTTATTATTTGTAAATCAGTGATTGTTTTTGTAACTAATTGAAAACAAGGGTTTCATGTTTATTTTATGCTATTTTATTCAAATGTTCGATAGAAGCCTTGATACTTATGGGTTTACTAAATAGAACAAATTAGCCCTGCAGCAAGTTTGAAACGATGCTGGATTACATAACAATGAACACTTTCTATTTCACCTGAGCCAATGGGCAGTTTCTTCTTTAACATCTCTTTGTAAAATAGTTGCTCTTGACAGTTAGTCATATATCGGTAACACTTACTAAACAGACTCTTCTTCATTGTCCGCTACACCCCTTGATTTCAGTGCATCAATAATTTGCTCAACGTATCCTGTTTTTAATAACGCCTTTTGTTCTGTGTACCAGGTGCTGTCAACTGTTTGGTTTTTTGGATTAGCTTCTGACAAATTATCACAAAGATGAAAAAAATCGATCAAGTAACTTCCATTAACACCAACTTGTTCTGTTATCCATTTTGCACCGTCACCTACTGCATGCAACCGGGGTTTTTTCCAAAGCCCGCTAGCTTTGCACATTGATGTAATTGCTTTCCTGCTTTATCTACACCACCAAAAAATGGATCGTTCGAACCCACTGCATGAGCAAGACAGAGTTTTAATTCTTTCCAAACCAACGATTGATTATAAGACTCCACATCAGAAAACTAAAAAAATGAAAAAAACGGCTTAAAATCTTTCCAAGAAAACCTGACCATTACACAGTCAACAGTGGGAATATTATTGGATGGATCTTAAGCAAAAGTCTGCATGATAGATAACTTGGTAATGCATCACTTTTAATCGCACCCGTGCTAGTCAGTCCATGATGCTCAATTTTGAAAAGAAAGCTGCCTGATTTTCAAAACGCTGAGTAGTTACGACATTAGTTATACGACGTCTTTGTGGGGCAGGAATGCGCTGGAAAAATAAGGGGGCTAAAGTTTTTTTGTCTTTGTGCGAGCACTTGTTCAATCAAAAGGCTGTTGCCAGCAATTTTGGGAGAGATATTGAACAATATAGGGTGCAGGTTTGTTTTTGAGATACATTATTTTAAATCAACACCCAATTAAT
>CAZHUE010000077.1:10481-11614 GCA_964535875.1 uncultured Methylomarinum sp. | reverse complement strand
AAAAATAAGGCGTTAAATACTTTTATCTAGAAATAAAATAAGATTTAATTCCTAAATATTTGATATTCATCACAGAAAAACACATTCTTATACCTTAATCAATCATTTTCATACGAAATTTACTTCAAAAGTCATATCCATGATCAATCGAAGTATATTTATTCTAAATTTTGTTGAGTTCATAGAAACTAGCATTTCAATAACTTCCAATACAATCAAGATTACGGAAGAAACGCAACAGCCTTTAAAAACAAAAAAAGCTTATCAACATCGCGGGGAGTCGCTATTGCCTTTGGCGCCCAGCCGTCCTGCGTACGTGCCACTTCGCCACACCATCGTAAACTCGGCGCTGGCTGCGTAATTAATCTGACTTTGCTGTGGGAAATGACTAGTGAAGATACTTCGACTTTGTTTATCGTAGCTTACATCAAAGTATTAGCTTTGAGTATAAAGCATTCAACCGATGGCATTTTGTTGAACATCTTAACTATTAGTTTCTAAAATGGTGCCTCGGGCCGGAATCGAACCGGCACGGTGTTGCCACCGCGGGATTTTAAGTCCCGTGCGTCTACCAATTTCGCCACCGAGGCATTTCTTGATGGGCTAATACAGCCGTGCATTCTATACACTCTACATAAAAATATCTAGTACTATCTCTAGTTTTCCAGAAAAAAACTTAAAAATCACTCAAATCCTGAGTTATTTGAAACAAATTTACGGTAAACTAACAAGAATATAAGTAAGGTTTTTATTATTTACACGACCACTATTCATAAACCTTTTTATAAACCTTTTTATCCAGTTTTTATTTAAAACCATGAAAATACTCCTTCTAGGACTTGCCCTTACTCTAAATTCAAGCATAGCCATTTCAGAAAGTAATAAGACACTTCAAATTGGAAAATTTTCATCTGGCAATATAGATCAATGGAAAAACAAAGTTTTCTCAGGAAGTACTAATTATCAAATAGTAAAACTCGATAATGAACCTGTTCTTAAAGCAGAAAGCCATTCAGGTGCTTCTGGTCTGTTTAAAGAACAAAAAATTGATTTACATAAAACACCTTATTTAAACTGGCGTTGGCGTATTGAAAAACGCTTAGGAAAAATTGATGAGCAAAACAAATCGGGTG
>CAZHUE010000077.1:0-10467 GCA_964535875.1 uncultured Methylomarinum sp. | reverse complement strand
GCGCAAGACTATACGTTGTTGTGGATGGAGGTTGGGCCTTTTGGAAAACCAAAGCTATTAATTATGTCTGGGCAAGTAATACAGCCAAGGGTACAGTTTGGCCTAATGCTTTTGCTGGAAATAATGCAATGATGATTGCTATCCGTTCCACAGATGATAAGACAGGCACTTGGTTTCAGGAAAAAAGAAATATCTTGCTCGATTTAAAACAACAATTTGGTTCAGATATTCGTTATATTGATGCAGTCGCTCTAATGACTGATACCGATAATGCCAAGGGTAGCGCAATTTCCTATTATGGAGACATCTACTTTAGTGAAAATTAATTATGCACAATACCTTACCTCTTTTAGAAAAAACTACCTTTCCCTCGATTAGCCGAAATAACCTTGAAATATTACAAGTTAATCTTGGCTATTTATGCAATCTATGTTGCACACATTGTCATGTAAACGCTGGTCCAAACCGGACTGAGCTAATGGACAGGGAAACAATGGACCAACTTTTACAATTTATTGATCAGCACAATATAGCCACGCTTGATTTAACTGGTGGGGCACCAGAAATGAACCCACTTTTTAAAAATTTGGTTCGAGCTGCATTAGATAAAGGGCTTAAAGTAATAGACCGTTGTAATTTAACTATTTTAATGGAACCTGGCTATCAAGATATAGCCCATTTTTTAGCTGAAAACCAGGTTGAGATAGTGGCATCTCTACCCTGTTATATGGAGGATAATGTGGATAAACAAAGAGGTAAAGGAACATTTAATGCAAGTATCGCTGCACTTAAAAAATTAAATGAGCTAGGTTATGGAAAGAAGGATTCAGATTTAACTTTAAACCTGGTGTTTAATCCCCAAGGTGCTACTTTACCGCCTGATCAAAAGACACTTGAGCTATCGTATAAACAACACTTAAAAGAACAATTCAGCGTGGTCTTTAATCAACTGTTTGTCATGACCAATTTGCCTATCCAAAGATTTGGTAGTGCTTTAATCAGTAAAGGGAAGTTTGATCAATATTTACAATTACTTAAAGATAACTTTCAACAAGAAAACCTTAGTCAAGTCATGTGTAAAAACACCTTAAGTGTTGACTGGCAAGGGTATGTTTATGATTGTGATTTTAATCAAATGTTGGACTTGCCTTTAGGCACAACTAAGAAAAAAACACATCTGAATGATCTAAATCAACAATCACTAGCAGGACAATCAATTAAAACGCTGCAACATTGCTATGGTTGTACCGCAGGTCAAGGTAGCAGTTGTGGAGGTGCCTTATAACAATCTCTATAAATAATCAAAAAACAATCCAAGAAAAACAGCCATTCCAAAATAATTACTATTTAAAAATGCTTTAAAACATAAGGTTTTTTCCCGATTAAAAATCAATTTTTGTTGATAAACGGATAAACAAAAAGCTATCGCTACACCAATATAATAGAAAACTCCCAAGTTCTGAAGCCCCCCTATATAAATTAAAAGACCAATAATAATAAGCTGAAGCCCTGCCATTATTTCACGGTCTTTATCACCAAACAATATGGCCGTTGATTTAATCCCTATTTTTAAATCATCTTCTTTATCGACCATGGCATACATAGTGTCATAGACCAATGCCCATAACATGACGGCTAAGTACATTATCCATGCAACGGTTGGAATAGTATTTGTTTGCGCACTAAAAGACATGGGGACAGCGAAACCAAAGGCAATACCTAAATAAGCTTGAGGTAAATTGGTAACTCGTTTCATAAATGGATAGCTAGCAGCCAAAAAGGCGGCGACAAAAGAGAGCATTATGGTCATTAAATTTAGCTGCATGACTAAAAAAAAAGCAGTTAAGCATAAACATAAAAATAATATCAACGCTTCTTTTGGCGTAACCTTTCCTGCTACAATAGGTCTTTGTTTTGTCCGTTCAACCAAAGGGTCAAAGTCTCGATCAGCATAGTCATTAATCACACAACCAGCAGCACGCATTAACACAACTCCTGCGCAAATAATAAACAAAACAAATAAATCAGGCTTTCCTCTACTGGCAATCCATAACGCCCACAACGCAGGCCATAACAAGATTAATATTCCAATCGGCTTATCAAAACGCGCCAATAACCAATATTGTTTTGCTCTATCTATGATGATTTCCTTATTCACTTTCATCTTTCCGAATTGAGTTAATAATATCAGTTGTTGAGTGACCCTCTATAAAAGATAACAGCTTTACTTCCCCGCCATTTGCCAAAACACTTTCGTGACCTGCTATTGTTGTTATATCCGTATAATCACCGCCTTTTGCCAAAGTATCAGGTAATAACTGATCAATCTCTTGCTTGGGCGTATCATTTTCAAAAGGAACAACCCAGTCAACACATTCTAAAGCAGCCAACATTTCCATTCTATATTCTAAATTATTAACTGGTCGTTCTGGTCCCTTAAGTCTTTTAACTGACTCATCACTATTGACTAAAACGACTAGTCTGTCACCTAAATCCTTGGCTTGTTGTAAATAACGAATATGCCCAGGATGCAAAATATCGAAACATCCATTAGTTAGAACAATTTTTTCACCTTCTTTTTTAGCCGATTGACTTGCATCCATTATATCTTTCAATGTGCCTACTCCACGATGATGTGCACGCTGTCCTTGCAAAGCATATTCCAGTTCTTCGGTGACTACTGTTGCAGTTCCCAGCTTACCAACAACGATTCCAGCGCCCATATTAGCTAACATAGTCGCTTCAGCTAAAGATGTTTTAGCAGCTAAACTGGCTGCAAGTACAGAAATAACTGTATCGCCGGCTCCTGTGACATCAAACACTTCCTGTGCGTGTGTTGGTAGATGTAAAGGCATCTCATCTCTAGTTAATAAAGTCATTCCATTCTCCCCCTGAGTTACCAGTAAAGCTTTGAAATCCATCTGTTCAAGTAAATTCACCCCTCTTTCAACCAACTGCTGCTGATTGTTACAATGCCCTACCACGCCTTCAAACTCTACCAGGTTTGGGGTTATTAATGTCGCATGCTTATAAATACTGAAATCTGTCCCTTTGGGATCAATTAATACTGGCTTATTTAATTGTGTAGCTAATTTAATATAATTCTCAACCTGATTTAATGTTCCTTTTCCATAATCAGATAAAACAACCACATTGGCCTGCATCATTTCTGCATGGTATTGGTGCAATAATTTTTCGTTTTCAACCGAGTGAAAACCATCTTCAAAATCCAGACGAATCAATTGCTGATGCCTGCTGATTACTCTTAATTTAGTGATGGTTGGATAGTTTTTTAATGTTTCAAACAAACACAAAACACCCGCATCTTGTAATAAGGATTGCAGTGTTTGAGCCGGCTCATCATCACCAACAAAGCCTAAAACCGATACTTTTCCACCTAAAGCCGCTATATTTAACGCCACGTTCCCTGCTCCGCCTGCCCGCTGCTCATCATCACTAACATGAACAACAGGGACGGGAGCTTCTGGTGATATTCTGGAGGTTGATCCGTGCCAATATCTATCAAGCATTAAATCGCCTATGACCAGTACGCGACCCGAAGAATAATTAGGTAATTGCATAGCTTTAAACGCAGTTTATTAAACAAAAATGTTATTATACCCTCTAATTTATTTTAACTATTAGGACATTACCATGAGCGTAAAGATTTTTCATAACCCTCGTTGCAGCAAGTCCAGACAGACTCTACAATTATTACAAGAACAAGGGGTAGAGCCTGAAATTATTGAATATTTAAAAACACCACCTACTCAGGCTGAATTAAAGGACATCTTGAAAAAACTAAACATGCAGCCTCGCGATTTAATGCGAAAAAAAGAAGCTGAATATAAAACCGCAGGGATGGACAATCCAAATTTGGATACTGATGCGCTCATCAATGGCATGGTTCAGAACCCTAAACTCATTGAACGCCCTATTGTGCTTGCTAATGATAAAGCCGCGGTAGGCCGACCACCAGAAGATGTACTGACAATTTTGTAAAAAATGATTAACATTCTAATTCTTTATTATAGTCGCGATGGCAGCACTGAAAAAATGGCAAATCAAATTGCCCGAGGTGTTGAGATGATAGAAGGTGTTGAAGCAATTCTAAGAACCGTTCCAAATATTTCCACTGTTTGCGAACAAACTGAAAATTCAATTCCAGATAAAGGCGCGCCTTATGCAACCATTCAAGACTTAAAATCTTGTGACGGTCTAGCTTTAGGAAGCCCCACACATTTTGGAAATATGGCCGGCGCACTAAAACATTTTATTGATAAAACAACAGAAATTTGGCTTCCAGGGACACTATCAGGTAAACCTGCAGGTGTTTTTACATCAACAGGCGGCATGCATAGTGGCCATGAAAGCACCTTACTTTCAATGATGTTACCTTTAATGCACCACGGTATGTTAATCATGAGCATTCCAAGTAATGAAGTTTCATTAAAAGAAACAATCACAGGTGGAACTCCTTATGGCCCTAGCCACTTTTCATCATCCATATCTGGTTTAAGTTCCGATGAAAAAAAAATCTGTCTTGCACTAGGTAAACGCCTTGCTAAAACGGCACAAGCTCTAAAACAAATATCATGAAAAGAAAGTACTATTACATCATGGCAATCAGTGGTTTTTTTGGATTATTTACGCTATTAATGCTTTGGAATACCATTTTATCTCCATCAACCTACCTACCAGTCTCACTAGTATTGCTTGTCGTGATTACACCAATTCTTCTTCCTTTTAAAGGACTACTGAATGGTAATTTAAAAAGTTGTATCTGGATGAGCTATATCAGCCTATTTTACTTTACCCATGGTGTTTCTGAAATTTATGTAAATCCAGAAAAATTCTACTTTGGTCTCCTGGAAGTCTTTTTTAGTCTACTTCTTTGTGCTGGATCAGCATTTTATGTATACAGTGCAGAAAAAACAAAATAATCGTGCCAGAACAACTTGCATTGCAGTTTGAATTTCAATCAACACAAAACTTTAGTGGTTTTTATTCTAACGGCAACAAAGAGATCATTACCCACTTGCAACAACTTTTCATCAACAAAGAACAACAAGTTTTTTTGTGGGGAGAAGCCGGTTCTGGTAAATCTCACTTACTTCAAGCCTGTTGCCAAGAAGCCAATAACTTAAAAAAAACAGCCTTCTATTTTTCACTTACTGAAAAATTACTACCCTCTCCATCCATTCTCAATGGATTAGAAAATATTAATCTTGTTTGTTTTGATAATATTGATCAAATTACTGAAAATCCAGAATGGGAACAAGCTTTTTTCAATTTTTTCAATTTACATAGAGATAATAACAACCATCTCCTACTATCAGCCCTCTGCCCGCCTAAATACCTTGGGATACAATTACCTGATCTTAAAACTCGCATGAACTGGGGCCTAACATTAAAACTTAACCCACTATCAGATGAAGAACGGCTCAACGCTCTTATTTATAAAGCTAATATTTTAGGTTTTAAAATACCCATCAATGTTGGCAAATTTTTAATGACTCATTATGCAAGCGATTTACCTTCAATCTGGAAATTACTTAACAAAATAGAACGCGCAACATTAGAAGCACAACGTAAACTGACAATTCCTTTTTTAAAACAGATCCTGGCAAGCCAAAACGACCATCAATCAAGATAAAATTCTGATTATTGGTGCTAGTCCGATTGAAAGCTTTTACAGTGCATTAATAGAAAATCCTGGATCTGACGTTTCTGTTCTCTGTCGTTCAGATTACGAAACGGTTATAAAAAAGGGTCTATGCCGAATTAATAAAAACCGTTCAGCTGATGGGGTAAGAAGGTCTGCGGATAGTTTTATCAAAAGTCCTGAGGCAAGAAAGCCTCTGTTAGAGACCGAATATACGACTGCAATCTTGATCTCTGTTAGAAGCATCAATTATAAAAACTTGGCTTGCAATAATTGAGAAGTCCATATATGAACACTAATTTTTTTAGGGCTCCTGTCATTATCCTCGAACTATTCTTTGTCTTAGAAGTACATGGGTGTGCTGAATATCGAAAATGCAGGAGCTATTTTCTACCTCGCCTAGATTTCCCACAAAATCCGCGCCCAACTATTTTATTTAGGTTAAACAGTAGACGATGTATATTTTTTATTACTAATTATCCCCTTACTTTTCAAAACCTAATTTGTCTATTTTTCTACAAAGTTTTAATACTTATACTTCACTCGGTCACGGATGCGGATTTCTATCGGTCGATTTTTGCCGATAGACTGTGTTACTGAAACAGTTTCGAGCTTGCTATGCACCAGTTTCAGTGCCTTGCTATCGACAAAAATCAACTCGATATAAATTCCGCATCCGTGACCAAGTGAAGTATAACCCATCAACATAATAACTATAAAAATACAATAAAAACAAAGCCAAAACAAATAATCAATACTAATTCTCTGTTTATTTAAAACATTGGTGTATAATGGAAGGTTTTTCAAGGTATTAATCAATTTTTATATCTTTAAAAAACAAAAACAAGCGCTTTATTTATCCCTTAAAAGCTGGTTATTCCTCGCCTATAAGGTATAGAGACCCTTAATTTTACTAGAAATTTAAACCTTAAAAAAAGGGATTACTAGTTTTTTATTTCCATTTTTAGAGTACAAACATGACAGATCTATCTCTATATAGAAACATTGGCATCTTTGCTCACGTTGATGCTGGTAAAACAACAACGACTGAGCGAATCTTAAAGCTAACCGGCAAAATCCATAAATTAGGCGAAGTGCATGATGGTGCAGCGACTACTGATTTTATGGAGCAAGAACAGGAACGCGGAATTACAATTCAGTCTGCTGCGACATCTTGTTTTTGGGATGACCACCGCTTTAACATCATTGACACCCCAGGACACGTTGACTTCACAATTGAAGTTTATCGTTCTTTAAAAGTTCTTGATGGTGGTATTGGTGTTTTCTGCGGATCTGGTGGTGTTGAGCCCCAGTCAGAAACCAACTGGCGTTATGCTAATGACTCTGAAGTTGCTCGTATTATTCTGGTTAATAAACTTGACCGTTTAGGCGCTGATTTCTACCGAGTTGTAAAGCAAATAGAAGATGTACTAGGTGCTAGCCCTCTTGTCATGGTGTTACCTATAGGAACAGAAGACGATTTTTCTGGTGTGGTTGATCTTTTAACACGTAAAGCATGGGTTTGGGACAATTCAGGCGACCCAACAAACTATGAAATTCAAGATGTTCCTGCTGATATGGTTGATGCTGTTGAAGAATGGCGCGAAAAATTAATTGAAACAGCCCTAGAACAAGATGACGATGCAATGGAAAAATACTTAGATGGCGAAGAACCGCCCTTGGAAACCATTAAATCTTGCATCCGCAAAGGCACCGTTAATCTTTCTTTCTTCCCCACCTACTGCGGCTCTGCATTTAAAAACAAAGGTATTCAGCCACTATTGAACGCTGTTGTTGACTATCTTCCTTGCCCAACAGACGTTAAACCTCAACCAGAAGTTGATTTGGATGGTAACGAAACAGGTGAGTTTGCGATTGTTGATATTGACAAACCACTGCGCGCGTTAGCCTTTAAAATCATGGATGACAAGTACGGCGCTCTAACTTTTATTCGTATTTATTCAGGTAAAATTGATAAAGGCATGACTGTACTCAACACATTTACTGGAAAAACAGAGCGTATTGGGCGTCTTGTTGAAATGCATGCGGACGAGCGTATTGAGTTAAACTCCGCTCAAGCAGGAGACATTATTGCTGTTGTAGGCATGAAAAACGTTCAAACTGGACATACTTTATCAGACCCTAAAAATGTCGCAACACTTGAACCAATGGTATTCCCAGATCCTGTTATTTCAATTGCAGTTGCTCCAAAAGACAAAGCTGGCTCAGAAAAATTGGGGATCGCTATCGGCAAAATGATTGCTGAAGACCCATCTTTCCGAGTTGAGACCGATGATGACAGTGGAGAAACTATATTAAAAGGAATGGGCGAACTTCACTTAGATATTAAAATCGACATTCTAAAAAGAACTCACGGAATTGATGTTGAAGTAGGTAAACCACAAGTAGCCTACCGTGAAACGATCACTCAAAGCATTGAAGATAGCTACACACATAAAAAGCAATCGGGTGGTTCTGGTCAATACGGTAAAATTGATTACCTTATTGAGCCGGGCGAACCTGGATCAGGTTTTATCTTTGAATCTAAAGTAACTGGCGGTAACGTTCCAAGAGAATTTTGGCCAGCAGTAGAAAAAGGATTTTCCAAAAGCATTGATACCGGTGTTCTTGCTGGCTTTCCATGTCTAGATTTTAAAGTCACACTTTTAGATGGAGCCTTCCACGCAGTAGATTCTTCAGCAGTTGCCTTTGAAATTGCAGCCAAGGCAGCATACCGCCAATCAATTCCTAAAGCTGGACCTCAATTAATTGAACCCATTATGCATGTAGATGTATTTACACCCGAAGATCATGTGGGGGATGTTATTGGCGACCTTAACCGTCGTCGCGGTATGATTAAATCACAAGAGGCTGGTGTTACCGGTGTTCGCATCAAAGCAGATGTTGCTTTAAGCGAAATGTTTGGTTATATTGGCGATCTTCGTACGATGACTTCAGGTCGAGGCCAATTCTCTATGGAATTCTCTCATTACTTACCATGCCCTAAAAATGTAGCAGAAGAGGTAATCAAAGAAGTTAAAGAACGCGAAAAGAATAAATAACATTTATTCATAAAAACCCCTAGGGCAATCGGGCTTAAATTTATGGCCAATAAAATCAGCAGGTTACGTTTTTTAAAAACACAATAAAAAGCTATTTTCTTATAAATTTTAAAAAATTAAAACCCAACCCATTGATTTACCTGTAATATTAAAAGTCAATATAATTTAAACCCGATTGCCCTGTAAAAACCCCTCTTAAACTTGATTTAAGAGGGGTTTTTATGCTCATAAAAATTAAAAACTGCTATATCAATATAATATAACGGTTTATTGAGAGCTTTAATCTAAAGAGCTTAAGCAGCGAAATTTGCTGCTGCAAACTCCCAATTAACTAACGCCCAAAATGCTTCTAAATATTTAGGTCGAGCATTACGATAATCAATATAATAAGCATGCTCCCAGACGTCACACGTTAACAATGGAATCTGACCTGTTGTCAAAGGACAACCTGCATTGCTGGTACTCACTAACTCAAGACTACCATCAGAATTTTTAACCAGCCACCCCCATCCAGCACCAAATGTAGTTACCGCACATTTTGCAAATTCTACTTTAAATTCTTCAAATGATCCAAAAGTAGAATTTATAGCATCAGCTAATGCTCCACCAGGCGCACCACCACCATTTGGTGACAAGCTATTCCAATAAAAAGTATGATTCCAGATTTGCGCAGCATTATTAAACATTCCACCCTCGGAACGGGCGATGATAGCCTCAAGTCCAGCATCTTCAAAAGAAGTGCCTGAAATCAAGTTATTTAAGTTCGTAACATAGGTCTGGTGATGTTTGCCATAATGAAACTCAAGGGTTTCTTCTGAAATATGAGGTGCAAGTGCATCTTTAGCATAAGGCAAAGTAGGTAATTCAATAGTCATTATTATCTCCAATTTTTGAAGGGGTTAGAAAAGTCCTTTAACATCTAGCAATATTAATTAGCAAGTGTTTTAATAAAGTATTATTACTTTATCATTGCCAAACAATAAAATAAAGCAAAATGCTTGCTTAGTTCTGTTTATAATTAGGCTTTAATAACATCCTGTTCCTCATTAAATAAATGGCATTAGAAATAGAGCACAAATTTTTGATTAAAAATAATGACTGGAGAGAAAATATACAAAAATCTAGTGCTTATAAACAAGGTTACCTCATTAGCGACCAAATAAAGTCAATAAGAGTCCGTATATCGGATAACAAGGCATGGTTAAATATCAAAAGCGCAACAATAGGAACTTCAAGACAAGAATACGAATATGAAATACCTTTAAATGAAGGTATAGAAATATTAAGCTCTTTATGTAAAAAACCTATTATCGAAAAAACTCGCCACCTTGTTCCGTATAAACAACATATCTGGGAAATAGATGTGTTTAGTGGAGACAACGATGGCTTAATTATTGCTGAAATTGAACTTTCATCAGTTGGAGAAACCTTTTTTAAACCAGACTGGTTAGGCAAAGAAGTCACTGAAAACCTAAAATACTACAACAATAATTTATCCGAAAACCCTTATAAAAACTGGATATAAATTTAAAATTACTTTTTTATCATTAAAGATAAAACCACTATATTCTATTAGCCAATCAAGCTATATCGACAACATCCGGCCAACAAAGTAGACATTACAAATTAGCTATATAACGATAAAGCAAATTTTAAAAAAATACATTGATCTTACGCAAAAACTGATCTATATTCCCCCTGTATGAAAAAAACAACTATTGTTGTCATGTTGCTACTGAT
>CAZHUE010000076.1:0-11703 GCA_964535875.1 uncultured Methylomarinum sp. | reverse complement strand
TTACATTTCAATGAGCTATATCAACTTTTTAAATTTTTTGTCATGTACAGAGAAAAATTGTCTAAAAACAGGCTGGTTTTATTTGCTTAACTTGCTATAAATTTAATGTTCTGGTTTCTTTCTAAAACTTGCAATTTAAGCCATTTTCATATAGTTTATGCTGTTACACAAAAGGCTAGGGGTGCATATAAGTACTCGGCCATAAGTATTTTAACATTTTACTTGTCTTTTTTATCATCTTCGGTATTGCATAGCTTGCTATGTGCCTTAAATATGACAAAAATCCTGCGCAAAATTATTAAAATATTTATGGTAGATTACTTATGCTGAGAAAAACCCTTTGAACCTGAACCCGGCTAATACCGGCGTAGGAAAGCCAGTACTTTCTTTCTTTCCTGCGCTTTAAAGCTAACACAAAAGTGGAGCTATGCATGAGCGCTGTCCGTAAAGATATAACTGCTACTGAATCCAGTAGTGTCAAAATTGATTCCTATCCAGCATCAGAAAAAATTTATGTAGAAGGTAGTCGACCAGATATACAAGTCCCTATGCGTAAAATTACTCTGTCTGATACCCCTGTTAATTTTGGTGAAGAAACAAACGGTCCACTTTATGTATATGATACATCAGGCGTTTATACTGATCCGAATGTCAACATCAATCTACAAGAAGGTCTGGCTTCGGTTAGAGAAGCATGGATAGCTGAAAGGGATGATACTGAAGAATTATCCGGGCCAAGTTCTGACTATGGTCAGGAACGACTAGTAGACCCAAAGACTAGAGATATGCGTTTTTCTCATATTAGTAAACCCCGTAAAGCAAAATCTGGAAAAAATGTAAGTCAAATGTATTATGCGAGGCAGGGCATTATTACCCCCGAAATGGAATATATTGCTATTCGGGAAAATCAGAATATGGAAGAAATGCGTGCCCTTTATAAAGGTCAACATCCTGGCGAAAGGTTTGGTGCGGAAATTCCAGAAACCATTACCCCTGAATTTGTCCGTGATGAAGTTGCCAGAGGGCGAGCTATCATTCCTGCGAATATCAATCACCCTGAACTGGAACCAATGATTATTGGTCGTAATTTCTTGGTAAAAATTAACGGGAATTTAGGTAACTCCGCTATCACTTCGTCAATTGACGAGGAAGTGGAAAAAATGCTTTGGGGAATTCGCTGGGGTGGCGATACTATTATGGATTTATCGACAGGTAAAAATATCCATGAAACCCGAGAATGGATATTACGTAATTCGCCTGTACCTATTGGGACCGTACCAATTTATCAGGCATTAGAAAAAGTTAATGGAAAGGCTGAGAATTTAACTTGGGAAATTTTCCGCGATACGCTAATCGAACAAGCGGAGCAGGGCGTAGATTATTTTACTATCCATGCTGGAGTTCGATTACATCATGTGCCGATGACAGCAAAAAGAATGACAGGTATTGTCTCACGTGGTGGCTCAATCATGGCAAAATGGTGTTTAGCCCACCATACTGAAAGTTTCTTGTACACCCATTTTGAAGATATTTGTGAAATCATGAAAGCTTATGACGTTTCATTTTCTCTAGGTGATGGCTTACGTCCTGGCTCAATTTATGATGCAAATGACGAAGCACAATTTGCAGAATTGGAAACCTTGGGGGAATTAACTAAGATAGCTTGGGAGCATGATGTACAAACTATGATAGAAGGTCCTGGTCATGTACCATTACAGATGATTAAAATTAATATGGAAAAGGAGTTAGAGGATTGCCAGGAAGCTCCTTTCTACACATTAGGCCCATTAACTACTGATATTGCGCCTGGTTATGACCATATTACTTCGGTTATTGGCGCAGCTAATATCGGTTGGTATGGCTGTGCCATGCTTTGTTATGTCACTCAAAAAGAACATTTAGGATTGCCTAACAAAGAAGATGTAAGAGAAGGTATTGTGACCTATAAAATTGCAGCTCATGCGGCAGATTTAGCTAAAGGTCATCCTGGTGCTCAAGCGAGGGATAACGCCATGTCTAAAGCCCGGTTTGAATTTCGTTGGGAAGATCAATTCAATATTGCTCTGGATCCGGAGAAGGCAAGATCTTTTCATGATGAAACGCTCCCTAAAGATTCAGCTAAAGTTGCTCATTTTTGTTCTATGTGTGGGCCACATTTTTGTTCGATGAAAATTTCTCAAGATGTCAGAAAATACGCGGCAGAAAAAGGAATTAAAGATGAGGAAGCTTTGAAGAAAGGAATGGATGAGAAATCCAAACAATTCTTAGAAGAGGGTGCTGATATTTACCATAAAGTTTAATTAAATTAAAATTTTTCTATCATATATTTTTTTAACTAAATTTAGGTGCTTCTGCTATAAAATTAAGATAGTTTTGTAAGTTGGACTGTAATCTCTTTGACAACTCAAAATATCAAGAAATATTAGAAATGTTGGGTTAACAAAAGAGCTGTTAGCCCAACCTACTCGAACCATTAATTTTAACCAGAGAAGCCATAAGTATTGATAATTAATTAGAACCTGTTCAAAATCTACTGCGCCACCGCCAGTTGCGCTCCTTACGCTCGTAACGATCTTGAACAGGTTCTTAGACTTTACCCGCACATATTTTCTGTCTGTGACTTCAAAATTGAACAAAACTTTGCTATTCAGCATTTTCCTAATCATCATAACTTGGGGGGTATGGTATGGATATACAAAACCCAATTCACTTGAAATAATTCAACAAAACTGGCCTGTTACATTAACGATGGTATTCGGGTCATTTATTGCAGGAGCAACTAGTGAAGGTGGAGGCGCAATTGCTTTTCCTGTTTTCACTAAAATACTTCACATAGCTCCGATTGATGCGAAAGTTTTTTCATTAGCAATTCAAAGTGTTGGAATGATGGCTGCTTCTTTGACAATTATTGTTATGCGAGTTCCCGTTGAATGGCGTGTTATCATCTGGGCATCAATAGGTGGCTTTTTAGGTGTTATAGCAGGCTCCATATTAATAACACCCTTGCTTTCTGCTCCATTGATAAAAATGTTGTTTACCGCAATGGTGGCTAGTTTTGCTTTAGCTTTGGTATTAATAAATTGGAAGCCTAGGTTTTATAACAATAATATGCCAATTATGACTAATCTTGAAAAAATTATTTTTCTAGTCACTGGTTTTTTTGGTGGTGCTATGACCGGTTTGGTGGGGACTGGAATTGATATTATCTGCTTCTCTGTAATGGTTTTGTTGTTCCGCCTACCAGAAAAAATATCAACACCTACGTCAGTCATATTGATGGCTATTAATGCTTGGGTTGGATTTGCATTGCATTTGATTGTGCTTGAGGGGTTTAACAATAAAGTTGAGAATTATTGGTTAGCTGCTGTTCCCGTAGTCGTAGTTGGTGCTCCTTTAGGAGCTTATTTTTGTACTCGTTTAAATAACCGAACCATTGCTACAGTCGTAATAGGACTAATTTTAATTGAGATGATTAGCTCGTTGTATTTAATTCCATTAACAAGTGAAATTTTAGCCATCAGTTTATTAGTGTTTATACTGTTTTTATATTTTTATTACCGAATTTCTGTTTCCAGGAAATATATCGTTAATTTAAAAAAGGAGTTACCCTGATTGTCATGCTAAAAATAATCAAAGGAACGGTTATTACCTGTCTATTTATGCTTTACCCCTACCTGGTTTATAAGGGAATAGAAAATGATATGGCATGGATCGCACCGACTATTATCTCTATTATTTATTTGTTACAAGCCTTTAGTGCTATAACTGCGAGAGCTAAAATAAAAAAAGTGCTTATTGCCATTTCTCTATTATTAGGTGCTTATTATTTACAAACAATAACGGCAAAAGTATTGCCCGTATTAATTCAGTTAATGTTGATGTATTTTTTTGGTCGCACCTTGCTGAAAGGAAAAGGCCCCTCTCTGATTGAAAGTTTTGTGTGTTTAGAATTTCCAGAGTTTCCATCCTCTGTTAGTCCCTATTGTAGAAAACTAACCATGTTATGGACTGGGTTCTTTGCTATGAATGCCATTATGTGTGCTTTATTGGCTGTTTGGGGTTCCGCTTATTGGTGGACGCTTTATAATGGGATTATAATCTATGCAATGATGGGTGTTTTATCCATTGGAGAATATATTTACCGGCATTATCACTTCCCAGATTTTGTTATCCCCGATGTTCAATCTTCAATTAAAACAATGTTTGTCAATGGTCGTAAAATTTGGGTAGATGTTCATTCAAGATAATTAACATATTCCTCTCTTAACTTTTTATTCTTTCAATAAAATGATCCCAAAACAGTTTTTTAACAAAACACTAAAATTAATTATTCTACTATTTTTAATCTTTCCTTTTAATAGTGCTTATTCCCAGGATACATTAAGCTCTTTAATGCAAACAATGAAGTCAGATCAAGCAACACGTATTGCTTACAAAGAGACCAGAATTCTTGAATTAATAGATGAACCATGGAAAGGGAGTGGATTTATGTATTCCTTACCACCTGACCTAATGGTAAAAGAACAATTACTTCCCAAGCGTGTATTAATGGGAATTAAAGGCGATAAAATGTTTTATTTTGATCAAACAAATAATTTTCGGCACCAAGGAGAGCTAGATAATAATGATCTGATTAGTTTAAACGTTGCTGTTTTTAAGGCCTTAATTACTGCTGATGAAGCATTGTTACACAGCATGTATCAAGTTGACTTTATTTCTACCTCAAAAGGCTGGTCAATGAATTTAAAACCAAAAAATAACAAAGATCTTGGTTTTAGCACCATAGTCACTGGTGCAACGAATCAACAAATAGATAAAATCAGTATCAAACAATCTGATGGTGATAGTAGCGAATTTATGCTACAAAAAGATGCCAGTGGAGAACGTGTTAAAAATATAGCAACACGCTTATACCAAGAGTTACAAGGAGAGTAGACTTGTTCAACTGGCGAAAAACTCTGTATTATTTTTTGCCCCCATTATTAGCACTAGCGGTAGTATTGAACGTTAATTTTAAAACAGATATTTCAGCTTTTATTATTGCGGGAGATAATGCTGAAGAAATTTTATTAGCCAGTGAAATGCAATCAGGTGCATTATCTCGACGCTATTTACTTTCTGTTGGGGCTGAGGATAAAACCAAGGTTTCCAAAGAATTTATAGACAATTTTGAGGAGCAATTAAAAAAAATTGATGGCGTGCAGGATGTGTGGTCACCTGGTAAGCAAGGCGATGTTGCCCAAGTCATGCACACTTTATACAGTCAATACGGCAGTTCTTTATACAGCCTTAGTTCTGAACAAACCTTAGACCAACTTTTTTCGCCTAATGGACTGGAACAACAAGCTAAACTATTAAAAAAATCATTATTATCCCCTCAAGGGGCAATGGTCAAAAAAATAGCCTCACAAGATCCTCTCTTATTAACTTTAAAAGGGTTTAAAGGATTAAGTGGTCAAATGCAACAAGTGACTAGCCAGGAGAGCAAATATCGAAACTTGATTTTAGAAACAGCTGCCGCAGGCTTAGATGTTCTCGAACAAAGCCGCATTCAAGAAGCAATTAAAACTGTTTTTAGTAACCTTAAGCAGTCAACAAATCAACAACAATCTTATCAACTAGATATGACAGGAGTGGCCGTTTTTGCTGTTGCAACCCAATCCTTAATTCAAGGAGATATTGTTAAAGTTAGCGCATTATCAACGATTGCTCTTTTACTCTTGTTCTTGCTATTATTTCGCTCGTTTAGTGTTATGTTTCAAGTCTTTACCTTATTAATTATTGTTATTTTAACGTCCATTCTAAGCACCCAACTAATTTTTGGTTATGTGCATGGAATGACTATTGCGATTGGCTCTACTTTAGTTGGAATATGTATTGACTATCCAATACATGCTGTGGCGCATGCCCAAGCAGTAAAAAATGAGGATAGAATCAGTGTGATTACTAAAATTTGGCCTAGTATGCTACTCGGTGGTATTACTACTATGATTGGATATGTTGCACTGGGCATTTCTGGCTATCCTGGTTTTCAACAAGTGGCTGTTTATGCTGCGAGTGGAATCATAGTTAGTTTGGCGTTAACTCGGTATATCCTGCCTTATCTTGTTACTAAAAACAAACATCATCAGTTAAAAGTTCCGTTGGTAGCAACTTGGGCTTTATTTAGTCAACGGTTTAGACCGTGGCTAATTGGTTTATTGCTCATTCTAGTAGCTGTTTCCTTATTTGGGTTAAAATCCTTACACTGGTTAAATGACATGCAAGAATTAACCCCAGAATTAAATTATCTAAAACAAAATGATAAAGAAATTCGAGCGCGTATGACCAGTATTGAGCCAGGACGATTTGTGATGGTAACTGGAGAAAATATCGAAGCGGCATTACAAAAAACTGAAGAAGTTTACCCAGTATTAGAACAATTAAAACAAAATGGTGACTTAGCAGGTTATTTTGGGTTATACCCTTGGTTGCTTTCCTCTCAAAAACAGAAGCTTAACCAAACATTATTACAAAAACAGTTAACAGATGAAAACCAATTGCTTTGGCAACAAGCACTAAAAAAACAAGGCTTGTCTGTTAAACGCTTGGGACAATTAAACTATCCCTCAATCCCAGCTCTAACACTAGAACAAGTTCTGGAAACACCAGTAAAAAAACTAATCGATAGTCGAATAGTGATTGGTAAAAAACAGACCATCATTATGATTTGGCTTGCAGAGCATCAACCTGATGCTGTAAAGAGTGCTCTGGAAAATATAAAAGGCGCTCAATATTTTAGTCAACGAGATATGCTTAACAATATGACTCAAGACTATACAAATAGAGCTAAGGTTTTATTATCGGTAGGACTGGCATTAATTGTACTTTTACTAATTGTTCGTTATAGAAGTATCAGCAAGGCAATACAGACATTATTACCTGCTGTACTCGCTGCTTTTTTAATCCTGGCACTTTGGTCTTTTACTGGGGAAGCGGTTAGCTTTTTGCATTTGGTTGGTTTATTGCTAGTTGTAGCAATATGTGTTGATTATGGTATTTTTTACCAGGAAAACCGTGGAGGTGATATTAGTTTAACCTATCAAGCGATGGCGGCATCTATGTTAACCAGTGCCTTAGCCTTTGGGTGTTTAATCACAGCAGAAAGTGCATCGCTTAGGATTTTGGCAAGTGTTGTGGCTGTTGGGGTTATGCTAGGATTTATCTTTTGTCCTCTTATCATTAAGAATGAACATAAAGCTTAAAAGTTAGTGATTTTATTTATTAAAAGCTTAGTCTTTACATTCGTGGTACCTGGTTCAGTTGCGGTAATATTGCCACTGCTAATTACCGGAGAAACAATTCTAAGGTTTAGTTTTTTTGGAACTATTTTTTTTACCAGTGGATTTGCAATATATTGCTTGTGTGTTTGGGATTTTATAACCTTGGGAAATGGTACGCCTTCACCCATAGATGCACCAAAAAATCTTGTTATTAAAGGACTTTATCATTACACTAGAAACCCGATGTATGTTGGAGTTCTCCTGGTTATCATTGGGTGGACGTTTTTTTTTATGAGCTTATCTATGCTCATTTATGCGGTATTTATCGTGCTTTGCTTTCAAATCCTGATTGTTTATTATGAAGAACCAATGCTTCAACAGGTTTTTAATGATGATTATATTAATTACAAAAAAACTGTAAATAGATGGTTGCCGATAGGAAGGGCATGAAATTGTATGATACTCAGTTAGACTTTAAATATAGGCGGTTTTTAATTTACAAATGAACAATATTCCAAAATCATGTGATGTACTAGTCATTGGAGGAGGGCCGGCTGGAAGTAGTGCGGCGACGCATTTAGCCCAGGCAGGGATTGATGTCACTGTATTAGAACGTTCAGTGTTTCCCCGAAACCAAGTAGGGGAAAGCTTAATTCCTCATATCTGGAAATTTACGGATATGACAGGAGTAACTGAAAAAATAGAACAAGAAGGTTTTTTAGCCAAAGCCGGTGGAATCACAGTTTGGAATGATAAAATCCATCAAATTTTATTTTCTGATTTTGGCTATACACGACCAGGCCTGCATGTAGAGCGTGATATTTTTGACAATATTTTACTTGAACATGCAGCCAGTTGTGGTGCTAATATAATTAACCAGGTTGCAGTTAAAAAAATTGATTTTAGTAATAATGAGTGGCCGCAAGTTTTTTATACTGACAAACGGGGAGATAGCAATGAAGAAGGCAAAATCCGTTGCCAATACATTATTGATGCCAGTGGACATAGTTCATTTTTAGCCAATCAATTTAAAGTTCGGCAGACAATAAGCTCAAAGTATAATTTTTTATCCTTATGGGGGTATTTTAAAAACTCTCGCTTTGCAGGCGTCGATCGTCAAAGTTACCCGGAGGAGTCGCTATCCAATATGAAGCCCGTTACTTTTGTTATGTCATTTGAAGGTGGCTGGGTTTGGCATATTATATTACGTGGAAAAACCAGTGTTGGGTTAGTCGTTCCTACTCTTCGAACAAAAGGTATGGATAAGCAACAACGGGAAAATTATTTTAAACAGACCTGTTCTGAACTACCTTATTTAAGTAAATTATTAGAATCTGCTGAATTTATAGAGGGTTCATTGCAATATCGACCAGATTACTCGTACTATTCCAATAATATTTGTGGGGAAAATTATTACTGTATTGGCGATGCAGCTGCGTTTGTTGATCCTATTTTTTCCCATGGCGTGCAAAATGCTTTATACAATGCAGCTGCGGCAACCTTAGCGATTAAAGAATCATTAAAAAACAACAACAAAAGATTGCGCTACAGTCAGCTTTGTGAAAGCCGAATGCAGCAATTTTATGGCTTTTCAAGAGCTTTGTCTTTAGGTGATTATGGAAGTAATGGTGTTAACCCGGATTTAGTAAAAAGCCTAATGAAAACGTTACCACCTTTAGAGCTAGAACTTATTCTAGTTGCATCTGAAATGACTAATCGCTCAGAGAATTTTAAAAAACTGGCGAAAGAAGCTGGTATTTTAGGTCAATTTAATGTAGGTTTTTCTGAAAGAAAAAAAGAACAGATTGATGCTTTATCTTTTTAACAGAATTATATTTCGATTAATTCTTTTTTTCTGGTTAAAGTTATCCGGAAAAGTAGGGTTGGATATGCCAGGAATGCTCGGTAAATTACCTCGCCCTCTACCAACTTTAAGCTGAGCTTTCATGCCTTTTTCCATATGTTGAGCAATGTCGCAATGGACTAAATAAGTAAAATGGCTATTTGGTACAATGAAAGTTCCTGTCTTTTTTCCTGAACCATTCACTTCAATATGAAACATACCTTCTGGATAGAGATATTTAGGTAAACCATGAATCATCCATTGATGACGAATCTCATCATCATTAGTAAACTCGACAGTAACGCGGGCACACGGCTTTACCTGCCACTGATGTTCGTCAAAACCAAAAACAGTACCAGGAAATTGTTCTGCGTATTTGGTTCCGGCAGCGACCTTAATCGTTATATCTTCTGAAATTTCAGTACAATCCTTAGGAAGGGTGTCTTTGTTTTCATACATCACCATACCTTTCATATCCATATGCATATTGCTTCCACAGCCACCTTCCATTCCTTTATTTTCTAAATGCTGATGATTGTCTTTAGAAAGTTGTTTAGTTTCAAAGGTCTCTTCTGCATTAGCTATTGTGGTGCTTAAACTAAGCATAACTAATGTTTCAGTGGAAAATAATTTTAGCGACTTTTTATTAATCATTCGTTTTTTGAGAGTTTTTTTCTAAATAGATAAATAGTGATAAGCAAAAGAAGTAACTGTAATGCTAATACTGCTATTTGTGACTTATCAAGAGAAAATGAACCAGATTCGGATTTTTGTATTTTTTTATCCACATTTTTACGTATTTTGCCATAAAGATTTTTATCATCAGACATAGTCCAGACTGGAATTTTCTTTTGATAAAACTCTTTAGTAAAAAAAGGTCTTACGTCAACACCCTGTAGTTTTGGCATGCCATTAGGCTTAAGAAAAGATTCAAAAGCAACTATACTAATATGTCCCCCGGGATAGATTCCATCTGTCGTTACCGCCTCTTCGGTATGGTCATGAAAGGTCCAGATTCCAGGCCCCATATTATTAAGTCCATCATTATGCGCATATAACTCTAAATCAACCCGTTGCCCCGGGCCAACTGTGAAAACATCTCGTTGTATTCGTGCTTCAGGTTTTTGTTTTACGCCGTCTAAATGAGTCGCAGTGGGTTTAAACCCGTGTGTATGTAGGGCAATTTGTTTACCGCCAGAATTAAAAACACGCAATTTTACTTTTTCATCCGGTTTTACTACAACTAGAGATTCTCTAAGAGTATAAGGAAAAGAACGGCCGTTTAGAATAAAGTATTCAGGTTTTCTTTGAGTAATATTGTATTCACGATTATAGGCTTTTGCTAATAGCCTTGAATCGTTAGCAGTCTGAATTAAATTATGGAGTTCTCTATCTACATCCTGATACTGTAAATCATATTCCTGAGAATATTCTTCGGTTATAGCGACAGAAGAATGTCGAACAAAACCATTGCCTATATTAAAAGTCTGTACCCAGTTATTTGGACGGTTTTCTTCAACAATAAACATCCCAATGAGCCCCATTAGTATATGAGTATGGGCTTGCACATGACAATGGTAAATCATAGTACCTGTCTGTCTGGGCGTTAACTCATAAGAAAATGTCTCCCCTGGCATTGTAAGCTTATTGCTGCTTTGTGGAACGCCATCATTCCCCATTCCATTAGCTTTTTGAAACGGATGGTCAACGCCATGAAGATGGATGCTATGTGGAAAATAATGAGTGTTTTCTAGCGTAACAATTATTTTATCTCCCTGCTCCACACGAATTGAAGGGGAGGGTGCTCGTAATAGTGAGTTGGCTTTTGTACTGGCAAAACTTTCAGTAGACATGCCTCTACTTTTTGGAGCAAACACCCAAAAGCCCGGTTTAATACCTGGCGCTATTTTAAAGGTAGTAACCGGGTCTTTTAAATCGGGGGAAAAACCATTTAATTCAATAACCTCAAGTCTGATGTGAATTTCATCAGGATCACCATCACCATCAATGTCATTAGTTTTAATCAGGCTATCAGAGGAAAGCTGAGTTTGCATCATGGTGGACATAGATATATTATTTGTACCCTTTACAAAAGCAGCAATTTCATAAGGATTATCCGGGCTGCAAACGGGTGTAGGTGCAATTGAAACGTTTTCTATTTGATGAGCCTTACGCCAAGTGGGGTCAACTGTTTTAGGGCAAAAATCTTCTATCTTGCCAAGAAAAGTTTCTTCGGTAGCAGGTGCTAGTGTGACCGCATAAGAAACTGTCGAAAGCGAAAAAATAAAAAAATAAAAAGCAATATTGTTGACGGACATGAGCTTGTAAAAATTAACAAAGAAGACAGGTAATAATAAAATTATACTACAGCTACCAAAATTAGTATCTAGTCATATGTTGATTAAAAAGAAAAAGATACATTTTAGCCGCTTCGCGTGCAAAAGCTTCAAGTTCTTTTTTATTCATAACTGCTTACCCTATCATATTAGATATTAATAATAAGCAGTTACACTAAATAATTTACATTCTCTTAAAAAGTTTTGTTGGGACTGGGCTCCAACTATACATCAATTAGAAAAGAAGCACGTGATTCCCCGT
>CAZHUE010000075.1:0-11891 GCA_964535875.1 uncultured Methylomarinum sp. | reverse complement strand
GAAGACAGGCAAAAAGATTAGAAAAGCTTTAGCGATTCTTATGCTTTAGTACAAGCAAAAATGGTGGGTTATTTATTGCGAGTTGCCTTAGTTAAAGAAAATATATGTATTAGGCTTAAAGCTCTATAGCTATCCCTACATTTTTAGCAATACCTTACCTTACTGTGTTGGGTTGCCAAAAAGAAGGCAGCCCAACCTACATAGTTTCTTAACTTATTCGCAGACTTGTTACCGTCCAAGTATATATTCCTAACATTATCTGAAAACATGGAATTCATTCATATATCTGCTGGCGCCTTGGTAGGGCTTATTATTGGGTTGACTGGAGTCGGAGGAGGTTCTTTGATGACACCGATATTGGTCTTAGGGTTTGGTATTTCACCAGTAATTGCAGTCGGTACTGATCTACTTTATGCTGCACTGACTAAATGTAGTGGTATATATTTTCATCATAAAAACAACACTGTCGATTGGAAAATTGTCTTCCTTTTAGGGACTGGGAGTATTCCCAGCTCAATGATTACTATTTCAATTTTAGAGCAGTTAAAAAAAACGGGCTTTAATTATGATGATATTATTTTAGGCACACTTGGTATCATGCTCATCCTGACCTCTTTTATTATCTTTATAAAAAATAGGTTGCTGGCATTTATTCATTCAAATCATGGTGATAGTTTTGCCGTAAATTTTGTTCGTCGCTATAGACCTCAAATTACTGTCGCTTGTGGTTGTTTACTCGGTTGTGTTGTGACTATTTCTTCTGTCGGAGCAGGAGCCATAGGTTCTGCTATTCTATTTTTATTATATCCACGAAAATCTTCTATTGGTATTGTCGGTACTGATATTGCTCATGCTGTTCCTTTGACTGCAATTGCTGGGCTAGGGCATATGCATTTTGGAAGTGTTGATTTTAATTTACTTTTTGGCTTATTAGCAGGTGGTGTGCCCGCTATCTATTTAGGTAGTTTAATAGGGAAAAACCTGCCTGATAATATTTTACGCCCTCTTATTGCTTTATTGTTATTAGCAATGGGAATTAAACTGTTGCTTTCTTAAGTGTCAATTATGAGCTTTATGGATATGACCTTGCACCAAACAATGCTGTACCTATCCTCACTATGGTCGAGCCTTCAACAATAGCTGCTTTTAAATCCCCAGTCATGCCAATAGAAAAAGTGTCAATCTCCGGTCGGTTAAGCTGTTTAACTGATTGATAGAGTTGTTGATAAGGTTTTCGTTGCATTTGATAATCAGTCTGAGGTTCTGGAATAGCCATAACACCACGTACTTGGATATTAGGTAATTTAGTGATGTCATTAATCAATTGAGGAAGGTCATCAAGTAACACACCTGATTTTGTTTCTTCACCACTTATATTAACTTGCAGACAAATATTTAAAGCAGGTAAGTATCCCGGTCTTTGGTCACTGAGCCGTTTTGCAATTTTCAATCTGTCAACACTATGCACCCAACTAAAATGTGTTGCAATTGCCTTGGTTTTATTTGATTGAATAGGACCAATAAAATGCCAGCTTATATTATAAGCCGCTAATGTCTGCTGCTTTCTTATTGCCTCTTGAACATAACTTTCTCCAAAATACCGTTGTCCTATTTGGTAGGCTTTTGCTATATCAGTTGCAGGTTTTGTTTTACTAACGGCTAATAGTTGTACACTATTTTTATTACGTCCAGCGGCTAGTTCTGCCTGTTCAATTTGAGATTTAATACTTTCCAGTCTCTGTTTTATATCATTCATATTTTTATTACATAAATCACATCATTGACTCCTGTCCTTTAAAAAAGTAAAGAGTTGAACTATGTTTATACCATGCTATTTATTTTTACAAACTAACTTTTTCTGGGGATACCACATGGACATTGCTGAATTATTAACTTTTTCAGTTAAAAATAATGCTTCTGATTTACATCTTTCTGCTGGTTTGCCACCCATGATCAGGGTTGATGGTGATATACGAAGGGTTAATATTCCCTCATTAGACCACAAGGCAGTCCATGCGCTGATTTATGACATTATGAATGATAAGCAGCGTAAAGATTATGAAGAGTTTTTAGAAACCGATTTTTCTTTTGAACTTCCAGGCCTAGCTCGGTTTCGTGTTAACGCTTTTAATCAGAACCGAGGTGCAGCGGCTGTTTTTAGGACAATTCCTTCTGACATATTATCATTAGAAGATTTAAAAGCACCTAAGTTTTTTAAAGAAATTTGTAAACATCAAAGAGGGTTAGTTTTAGTTACTGGACCAACAGGCTCAGGTAAATCAACTACGTTGGCGGCAATGGTTAATCATATTAATACTAATGATTACGCTCACATATTAACCGTTGAAGATCCAATCGAATTTGTTCATGAGAGCCAGAAGTGTTTGATTAACCAAAGAGAGGTTCATCGAGATACCCAAAGCTTTAATGCAGCATTACGTTCAGCATTACGTGAAGATCCCGATATTATTCTAGTTGGTGAGATGAGAGATTTAGAAACCATTCGCTTAGCCTTGTCTGCTGCGGAAACTGGCCATTTAGTTTTTGGTACGTTACACACTACTTCTGCTGCTAAAACGATTGACCGTATTATTGATGTATTTCCTGCGGCTGAAAAAGATATGATCAGAGCTATGTTATCAGAATCTTTACAAGCTGTTATCTCCCAAACATTGCTTAAAAAAGTGGGTGGCGGAAGAATTGCAGCCCATGAAATCATGGTTGGTACTTCAGCAATCCGAAATTTAATTAGAGAAGCGAAAGTTGCACAAATGTATTCTGCTATTCAAACAGGGCGTAAAGAAGGAATGCAGACACTGGATCAAAACCTTAAAGAGCAAGTTGATAAAGGCTTTATAACTTCTAAAATGGCAATGGGTAAGGCCGTTAATAAAAATATGTTTCGTTAGCTTTCGGCCAAAGAGGCATATTTCCTGAAAATAAAATTAGTCATTATTAAACCTAGAAAGAATCAGCTAAAACTCTAAGAGCTTGTCCTCTATGACTAATAGTGTTTTTAATTTCAGGAGAAAGTTGCGCTGAAGATTTTTGGTGTGTCGGTACCCAAAAAATTGGATCATAGCCAAACCCATTCTCTCCTATTGATTCGGTCATGATCAGACCTTCCCATATACCTTGCGCTATTAGAGGTAACGGATCATTCACATGTCTCATAAAAACGAGCACACAAACAAAACGAGCTGTCCTTTGTTCTGTGGGTATTTGCTCCAGATTCTTTAATACTTTTAGTAAGTTCTCTTGGTCAGAAGCATTACTTCCAGCATATCGTGCAGAAATAACTCCAGGAGCACCCTCTAAAGCATCAACCACCAAACCGGAATCATCCGCAATGGCTGGCAGGTCACAATGTAATGTTGCATTTCTAGCTTTTATTATTGCATTTTCAATAAAAGTAGAACCGGTTTCCTCTGCTTCTTCAACATTAAATTGAGATTGTGGAAGAACTGTCAGTCCATTAAGAATCGCTTGAATCTCTTTTATTTTTCCTTGATTCCCACTGGCTAAAACAATTTTTTGCTTATCGGCTAATGCCATATTATTTTCCTATGTAATGAACAGTTGTAAATAGTTTTTTAAGGTAATATACCCAACATTATAACTTCTAATTTTTTGACACTTAAGGACACCTTTCTTAGACGAAGGAAATATTGAGTCCAAAATACATAACCATAGCGTCGCCTACGTGGATATAGGTGAGCCGCGTGAGCAGGAGCGGAAGCTTTGAAACTATTCACAACAGCCTACTATTTCGTGTACATTTCACCTTAAAATTGAATTATACTGAATTCTAACCATAACAAAGAGACATGATTTGAAAAGCGAACAATTATGTTAATGATGCTATTCCTTTTACCCCATCTATAAAATATTTAAGAAAATCTATATATTTTAGTCATATTCATAATAATCACTCTTTTTTTAAAAAAAAGTCCAATCATGAAACCCTTAGAAATATTGCGCAATACTCTTCCCCAGGTTGGACAAGTTAATTGGATAGGTTTAAGACCTGAGCGGCGAGCAACAATGGAAGTCGTCAATCAAGTTGAGGCACATCTTGAAAAAGGATTAATAGGTGATCGTTATGCCGGTCTGTCTGGAAATCGTCAAGTTACACTCATGCAGATTGAACACCTACCTGTCATAGCTTCGCTTTTAGGCGTTGATACCATTAGTCCAGCGACACTTAGACGTAATATTTGCGTTAGTGGTTTAAATCTTCTAGCCCTTAAAGAAAAGAAATTCCAGATTGGTGATGCGGTGTTGGAATACACAGGTTTATGCCACCCTTGTTCATTTATGGAAGAAACCTTTGGTCAAGGTGGATACAATGCCATTAGAGGGCATGGTGGCATTACTGCACGTGTAATAAAATCAGGATTAATTAAACTGAATAACTCCGTTTCAACGCTAAAATAATTTACATTCTCTAATTTACTCATCAATAACACCTTTATACCCAGAGGTAATGGGATAACGACGGTCTCGCCCAAAGGCTCTAGGGGTAATTTTAATCCCTGGCGGGGCTTGTCTTCGTTTATATTCGTTTCTATCTACTAGCGAAATTGCTCTGTTAATATCTTTTAATTGGAAACCTGCTAAAAGTATATCTTTAGCTGACTTATCCTGTTCTATATACATTTCCAGGATTGGATCTAAAACTGAATAAGGCGGTAGTGAATCTTCGTCAATTTGATCAGGAGCCAACTCTGCCGATGGCGGGCGAGTAATCACTCTTTCTGGAATAACTTGTGAAAGCGTATTTCTGTATTCCGCTAGTTGGTAAACTAATAATTTGGGTACATCTTTTATGGGAGCAAAGCCACCAGCCATATCTCCATATAAAGTAGCATAACCCACACTCATTTCACTTTTATTCCCAGTGGTAAGTAGTAATTTACCTTGTTTATTAGACATTGCCATCAGCAATACCCCCCGACAACGGGCTTGTATATTTTCTTCTGTGGTATCCCTTTCTGTACCAGCAAAGACTTCGCTTAACATGCCTGTAAATGCTGTAACAGCTGGCTCTATTGCAATGGTATGGTGTTTTATTCCTAAAGCCTCAGCTTCTAAAATGGCATCTTCATTACTCATCTCCTGAGTATATTTTGATGGCATTAAAACAGCTTCTACCTGATCAGCGCCTAAAGCATCCACAGCAATTGCCAAAACCAATGCGGAATCTATTCCACCGGATAAGCCCAATAGCGCACCTTTAAATCCATTTTTATAAACGTAATCTCTAACACCTAAAACCAGTGCTTTGTATTCACTGGAAATTATATTATATAAAGGCGCACAGGTATTTTTTAGTGGAACGTTATTTTCAAACTCTACCGCGGTTACTTGCTCTTCAAATTCTTCTGCTCTGAATACAACCTCTCCTCGTTCATCAACAACAAAAGATGCGCCATCAAACACTAGCTCATCTTGTCCACCAATTGCGTTGACATAGACTAACGGTATTTCTGCCTGTTTGACTTGCTGACACACGATCTCTTCACGTTGAAGGATTTTACCTGCATAAAACGGTGAGGCATTTAGAGTGATAATCAGCTCTGCACCTGCTTGTTTATTTTTGTCTACTAGTCCTTTTTGCCATATGTCTTCACATATTGTGAGTGCAATAGATGTTCCTTTTACGGAAAATAAACAGCTTTGACTCGATGATTTAAAATAGCGTTGTTCATCAAATACACCAAAATTTGGCAATACATTTTTTTTATACTGAGTCAGTATTTTTCCATCCCTTAATACTGCCGCACTATTGTATAAATTATTATTTTCCAATTCTGGAAAGCCGATAACAATATCTATGCCTTGCACCTCTTTAGCTATCTCAGCTACTGCTTGATTTGCATGTTTTATAAAATCCGGGCGTAGCAATAAATCTTCTGGGGGATAGCCTGTTATGCTCAGTTCAGGGAATACAATAATATCTGCTTTTAAATCATCACGTGCATGCTGTACTGTTTGAATGATCTTTGTCTGGTTGGCTTTGATTCCACCGACCAGTAAGTTAATTTGTGCTAATGCTATTTTTAACATTTTCAGATTTGTTAATGTAGTTCAATGGCTGGAAAATTAAGGGTTAGCCCACCGCTCCTTACTTGATAAACTAACCCTGCCGATTATTTTTACAAACAGGATTTTATAGCTGTACCCATTTCAGTAGGAGAATCTACCACTGTTACTCCGGCAGCTTTAAGTGCAGCTACTTTTCCTTCTGCTGTCCCTTTTCCTCCCGTAACAATGGCACCTGCATGTCCCATTCTTTTTCCTGGAGGCGCAGTTCTTCCTGTTATATAACCCACCACCGGTTTTGTTACATTTTCTTTAATATAGTCAGCAGCTTCTTCCTCTTCTCCACCTCCAATTTCACCGACCATAATAATACCTGTGGTTTGATTATCTTCTTCAAAACGACTGATTACATCAATAAATGTCATGCCATGGATAGGATCACCACCAATGCCGACACAAGTACTTTGTCCCAAACCAGCCAGAGTTGTTTGATGGACAGCTTCGTAGGTTAAAGTACCTGATCTTGATACTACCCCTATGGAGCCAGGTAAATGAATATTACCAGGCATAATACCTATTTTGCATTCTCCTGGAGTAATTACGCCAGGGCAATTTGGGCCAACTAGCAATGCATTTGTGCCCACCATGGCTGCTTTTACTTTTAACATTTGTAGAACGGGTATGCCTTCTGTAATACAAATAATTAAATCAATTCCTGCATCTACGGCTTCTAAAATGGCATCCGCTGCATAAAAAGGCGGAACATAAATCATGCTGGCTGTTGCACTTGTTTCTTTTACTGCTTGTTCTACTGTATTAAAAACCGGCAAATTCAGATGTGTTTGTCCACCCCTACCCGGTGTTACTCCACCGACTAATTGTGTACCATACGCTAACGCTTGTTCAGAATGAAAGGTGCCTTGTTTTCCGGTAAATCCCTGACAAATCAGTTTAGTTTGTTTGTTAATTAAAATACTCATGCTGCCTCCTTGGCTAAAGCTACAACCTGGTCAGCGGCACTGGCTAAATCATCAGCTGCCACTAAGCCTAAATTAGAATTATTTAATAACTCCCTCCCTTTTTCAGCATTTGTTCCTTCTAGCCTGACCACAACGGGAATGGTGACATGGACTTCATCAACAGCAGTTAAAATACCTTTGGCAATAATATCGCATTTCACAATGCCACCAAAAATATTGACCAAAATGGCTTTTACGTTTCCATCAGATAATATTAATTTAAACGCTTCGCAGACTTTCTCAGGCGTTGTACCACCACCCACATCAAGAAAATTTGCAGGCGAGCCGCCTTTAAGTTTAACTAAATCCATCGTTGCCATCGCTAAACCGGCACCATTAACCATACATCCAATTGTGCCATCCAAAGTGATGTAATTCAGATCAAACTGTTCTGCTTTATTTTCCTTTTCATCCTCTTGCCCTTCATCCCGATATTCCAAAATATCCGGGTGTAATGCGGTTGCATTATCATCAAAATTTATTTTTGCATCTAAAGCCAGTATTTCACCATCGTCTGTTTCCACTAATGGATTAATTTCTATCTGGCTAGCATCTTTTTCCAGCAATAATTTGTACATGCCTTGCATGATTTTTTCTATTGTCTTAATTTGAGAGCCTTGTAGAGATAAATCAAAAGCAACTTGTCTGCATTGATAAGATTGCAAACCTGCTGCTGGGTCAATATATAAAGTCACGATTTTTTCAGGGGTTTCATCAGCAACTGTTTCTATATCCATACCACCTGCAATTGAAGATAAAAACATAATTCGCTCGCTCGCTCTATCCACCAAAACACTTAGATAAAACTCTCGTTTGATTGGGTAAGTTTTTTCTATCAAAACTGATTCTATCGGCAAACCTTCTTTACCCGTTTGTTTGGTGACTAACCGTTCACCTAACATGTTTGAGGCAAACTGCTTAACTTCTTCCCTATTTTTAGCAACCTTAACTCCCCCTACTTTACCTCGACCTCCAGCATGCACCTGAGCTTTAACCACCCAAGCATCTGCTACAACTTCTTCTGTCGCCTGAACTGCTTGAGTAGCGGTTACTACGTTTTTCCCTTGTGGAACAGGAATACCAAATGCCTGAAACAATTGTTTAGCTTGATACTCGTGAATATTCATTTTTTCTCCAAATGCCCTAGGGGCAGCTCTTGTTAATTCGTGACTAGCATCTATACGTCTAAAATACCCGATAACTTCGTTGAAAACCTTATTAATAGTTCACTATTAACTGCGATCTTCGCCTTGTTCTCGAACATTTTAAACACATACCTGCTCAGACAAATTTAATAGAGGTGTCCCTAATAAATTATTAAGTGCTATGCTTAAATGATAACTTATATATTCTATCGAATTATTCTATAAAAATCAGTTAGACACGGATTTATTGTGAAAGATATTAGTTTCTAAACCTCAATCAATTTAGAGTTTCACCATTGGTTTAAGTCGCCAATTTTTTAAGTGCAGTTAAATCAATATCTTGTGATAAAACCAAAGATTCAACGGATATTTATAAATACTCAATAAAACCAATAATTGATGGCTCTTAATCAACCCAAAACAATTGCACCTTGTCCTTTCTCTAAAGGTTATCGCATACCGGTAGAACAAGCTTGGTCATTATTAAAAGTATTCTTTATTTATCGCTTTATCATCTCTTCTTTGTTCGTCATTCTACTCTATAGCAATTTTGATTTATCTTTACTAAAAAATCAGGATGCTCGGTTATTTTTTTATAGCAGCCAAAGTTACCTTGCCTTCTCTATTGTTTCTGGTATTTGTACCTTTAAACGACTATTTGGCTACACTACACAAGCACAGGTTGCTATATTTAGTGATATTGTTTTTATCACTCTATTAATGCATGCAAGTGGTGGTATTAATAGTGGAATAGGAATTTTATTGGCAATATCAATTGCTTCTGGTGGTTTATTGATTGGAGGGCATTGCGCCCTATTATTTGCTGCCCTCGCTAGTCTAGCTATTATTACCCAACAAATATATACCAATCAGTCTAGTTCAGTAGATGTCACTTCATTTACCTACGCTGGTATGCTAGGTGCTGCTTTTTTTACCATTGCTTACCTGTCTTTTATTTTAGCCAAACGAACTGAGCAATCAGAGATTTTAGCATCGCAACATCAACAAACCATTTCTAACCTTGAGGAGCTAAATCAATACATTATTCAACATTTACAATCTGGTATTATTATTTGCTCAACGGATCAGCAGATAAAAATGTGCAATGAAGCTTCTTTAACGATATGTGATAAAAAAGAAAAACCAGAAGATTTTAAAAAACTGTCTGATATTTCTCTTCAATTAAGTAATCACTTTCAACAATGGGTTGATGATAACAATCAAAATGTTGCATTAATATGCTCCCCTAACCAAAGTCAAACACATTGTCGATTTTCTTTACTTAAAACTCGATTAGAACCCTTTCATATGATCATCCTGGAAGATATAGCACTTTATAATCAAAGATTACAACAAAGTAAACTGGCTTCATTAGGTTGTCTTACCGCAAGCATTGCTCATGAAATACGCAACCCATTAGGGGCAATCAGCCATGCTGGTCAACTTTTATCAGAAGCACCAGAACTATCAACTCAAGATCACCGGCTAACGGAAATTATCCAATCCCATTGCCAACGTGTTAATAAAATTATTGAAGATATTCTTCAACTTTCACGCAGAGAGCCATCTAAAAGAAAAAAAATAGAGCTTAATCAATGGATTAAATCATATCTACAAATATTTATTCAAACTAGTGATTGTGATTTAACCCGCTTTAAAACTGAATCAAAAGCCAGTAATTTATGGGTTCATGTCGATATTGGACATTTAAAACAAATTTTAGATAACCTTTGCCTTAACGCTTTAAAATATGGAAATTCTTCGAAAGAGACAATCATTATTGAATTAGACATATCAGAAAAATCACCCTGCATTAGAGTTATAGATAACGCAGCAGAAATCCCCCCAGATATAGCTAATCGCCTTTTTGAACCCTTTTTTACCACCTCCCCAACTGGTACAGGCTTAGGTTTATACATCTCAAAAGAATTAGCTGAGCTTAATCAAGCAAAATTAAGCTATGCTATGACAGAGAATAATAAAAGCTGTTTTACACTTTGTTTACCCAGTGTAGATAACTCAAAAATAGAAATATGACGACTCCACTAACGCTTATCATTGATGATGAACCTGATATTAGGGAATTATTAGAAATTACCTTAAGCAGGATGAAAATAAAAACTCTAAGTGCTGAAAATATAGAAGTAGCAAAAATACTATTGGCAAAAAACGACTTTGATCTTTGTTTAACCGATATGAAATTACCCGATGGGAATGGTCTTGACCTGGTTGATTTTATACAAAAAAGTTCTTCTCCTATGCCCGTTGCAGTTATCACAGCACATGGAAGTATGGACATAGCCATAAAAGCAATGAAAAAAGGTGCTTTTGATTTTTTATCAAAGCCTGTCGATTTAACGGTCTTAAGACAACTAGTCAATAATGCACTTAAACTGTCTGAACAAATTCACGCTAAAAAAGACCGAAGAACTCGGCATTTACTGTTAGGTAACTCCCAAGTCATGCGGGATATTCGGACAAAAATAGATAAAGTCGCTCGTAGCCAAGCACCAGTTTATATCAGTGGAGAATCAGGGTCTGGTAAAGAATTAGTCGCTAAACTTATTCACCAACAAAGCCCTAGAGAAGAAGCTCCTTTTATAGCTATCAACTGTGGTGCAATACCCCATGAACTGATGGAAAGTGAATTTTTTGGTCACAAAAAGGGAAGTTTTACTGGTGCTACTGCGGATAAAGTCGGTTTATTTAAAGCTGCTGATAATGGAACTTTATTTTTAGACGAAGTTGCCGACTTACCTTTACCCCTACAAGTAAAACTACTTCGAGCTATACAAGAAAAAAAAATCCGACCGATTGGAGAACAACAAGAAATAGCCATTAATGTGCGACTATTAAGTGCAACGCATAAAAACCTTAACCTAATGGTAGATGAAGGTAGCTTTAGGCAGGATTTATACTATCGAATTAATGTTATTGAATTAATGACCCCGCCCTTACGCACAAGGGCTGAAGACATTCCTGAATTAGCTGATTTTTTATTATCAAAATTAGCTTCTAATAATGACCAATCTCAACCCACCCTATCCTCTGCTGCGATTAGCGCATTAAAACAATATCATTTCCCTGGCAATGTTCGAGAACTTGAAAATATATTAGAACGTGCACTGGCTTTGTATGACGGACATATTATTGAGCTTGAAGACTTAAATCTTCCAATAAGTACCGAGCTCCCCAAGGCAAAACCCTTTGATCCCTCTGAAATATCATTAGAAGATTATCTGGAAACTATAGAAAGAGAAGCACTTAGTCGTGCATTAGATGAAAATCGTTGGAATAAAACTGAGACAGCAAAACATTTAGGACTGACATTTAGATCATTACGTTATAGATTGAAAAAATTGGGGTTAGATTAATACATTCACTTTTATTTTCCAATACAAAAAGTAGTAACTATAACATTATCAACAAGTTAAAAACAAATTATTGTAAATTTGGTTCTGCATATGATACAAAATTTAAAAAGTTGATATAGCTCATTGAAATGTAATTAAATACTGGTTTTTGTTTTGGCAAATATGAATAACGGACAATTACAGATCAACGAACTAACCGCCATATTAAACAAGCATTTTCATTGGAACAAGGCAAGAAGAGGATGATTTGTAGCAGGGCAATCGGGTTTAAAAATGGTTGAAATTATAATTTAGATGAGGTATTAAAG
>CAZHUE010000074.1:1703-11940 GCA_964535875.1 uncultured Methylomarinum sp. | reverse complement strand
AATGAAATGCCGACAAATAAAGTGGCTAAATTGCTAGGAGAACACCCGAACCGTACCTGGCGGATAGTCAACTATTGGATCGAATTGGCTTACCAGAAAGATGATGTCAGCCAGATGACTCAGCAGGCTATCGAAATACGAATAATTTTATCAATATGATTTACTTCTTATGTAGCAAATTGAAATTTTATTATCCACTTAAATATGGCATAGCTCCCTATTTTCCTTGGTTGTAAGTTTAAAAAGGCACGATGTAAATGAAAAAATCATTGAAGAAGCATTGGTAGATGTTACAAAAAATGATAGTTTAGAAAGCATAACAAAGCTTTGCAGCTAAAATAGCCCAAACATAAATCATTCCTTCATGATAAACAGTCCACAGGGCTGATTATTATGAAGGAATAACATCTCTTCAGCACTAGATTTATTAACTCAGTGGAACGTTACAATCGCAATTCAATAACCTTACATAGGAAATATATGATATGAAACAAAAAATCCTTGGTACTGCTTTTGGCAGGTTTGCAATAAAAATGCGAGATAGAATTGAAATCGTGAAAACAGCTTTATTTAAGGAAGAAGCTGCTGGAACCGTAACAAATGATTGGATGGCTACTTTTTTAGTTACTCAACTTTGCCAGCCAAATAAAAGTTTTATTGATATTGGTGCACATATTGGCTCAATTATAGCTGAGGTATCTCATCATGATTCAACTATCAAAATTATTGCTGTAGAAGCGATGCCAGATAAAGCCTTGAAACTCCGTAGTAAATTCCCATCTATAGAGCTTCATGAGTGCGCAGCTGGTGAACATAATGATGATGAGATATCATTCTATGTAAACATCAAGCACTCTGGATATAGTTCTCTTAGAAAACCATCAAAAAATAATGCGTCAGATACGACTGAGATAAAAGTTTTAATCAAAAAATTAGATAGCATAGTTATATCTGATGATATTGATGTAATCAAAATTGATGTAGAAGGAGCTGAATTAGGAGTTCTTCGAGGAAGTGAACATATTATATCTAGTTGCCGCCCTGTTGTTATGTTTGAAAGTGCTCCGCAAAAGAATGATGATTTAGGCCATACAAAAGATGAAATGTGGCGATTTTTCACTAAAAACGAATATGAAATATTTGTACCCAACAGAGTTGCACATAATGGGCCAGGACTGACTATGGAGGGTTTTAGCGAATCTCACTTTTACCCAAGAAGAGCAACTAATTATTTTGCCGTACCACTTGAACGCAGGATAGAAATAAGAGATTTGGCACGCACAATTCTTAATATCACTTAATGTCTCAAAAACATCACCAAACAAGATAGAGCGACCTATCAATCGCATGTACAGAGACAGCTCATAAGCGTCAGAAACCACTCCCAGTTTTGAACACATCTAATTAAAAAATTATTGGTTCATAGGAATAATTACTGAAAATTCACTATCTATCAGTTGAATTAACAGTAAACGAGTTATAATATGCGGTTGGATATATTATATATCTAACCAGGTATTGATAAGAAAACTAATTTTTTTCAAATGAGCAGTTTAACCATTGTCGAACCTTAAGAGTGAAATTCGCTAAGATCACCTTACCGCTAGCTCACCTCAAAAAACCAATAAAACCATCATGTCACGAAGGGAAGTCTACACAAATAATAGAAAAAAGATGAAGCAACCCTGGTCAGAAAAAGCGAATAAAACTACTTTGGTAAAAACTAGGTCTTAGTCTAACAATAAGCGTCAATTATTTTCAAATTCATTAGGAATTACTATAAAACTTAATTAAGGTAACTCGCAACAAATAACCCAACCATATTACGCAGAATTTTAGTTTGTCTTTGCTATTTTAATAACGGGCGCAACTGTTACTAAAATAGCAAAGTCGGACAAAAAGACAAGTGAGATGGGAGGGTTGTTTGTTGCGAGTTGCCTAAGTACTTTAATCAAATTAACTTATATTTTTTTATTAAGATCTATTATGCCTCAACATATAAAAGCATATATTGTATTACTATTTTTAGGATCCATAGCATTTTACATTATCAAAAAATTTTACAATAAAGTTAATGATGCTAGTAATTCAATTCCAATTGATAAGCTATTCATAAACTGGATAATTATCACTTCGGCTCTTTTTTTAAGTCACAATCTTTGGTTTTTTTTTATTATCGTTGCCATTGTGTGTAACAGTATTCCCAAACAAGTTCCCACCCGCATAGCCTGGTATTTTTTTCTCATTTTAATTGCCCCTATATTGGAAACCAGTATTATTGGCTTTGCGGGCATTGACTCCCTATTAAATATAAGCTATGCAAGTGTCTTATCATTATTTCTTTTTTATCCCTGTTTAAAGTACATAAAAGAAGACCGTACTAAAGCATTATTCCCTTCACTTTTTATAGACAAAATACTCATTTTATATTTTCTTTACTTTGCAGCACATTCTTATCGTGAATTTGAATCTGTAACCTTAGTACTAAAAGAATGTATAAATTTATTGTTAATTGTTATTTTACCCTACTATACTTTAACTCGAGGGTTAAAAACTCACACGGATCATAGAAGAGTATTCTCTGCTATTTTAGTTGCAGGGATGATAATATCAATGGTGAATATTTTTGAGTTCATTAGACATTGGCTACTATACACTAACCTTTATGACCTATTAGCTGTAGAGAAATATGGAAACACATATTTTGCTCGCGCAGGGTATGTTCGGGCAAGGGGAATTTTTAATAACCCTATTACATGTGGTTATATCCTTATCTATGTTTTTTGTGCATGGAGTGTTATCAGCACTACTTATAAACTAAATTATAAAAAAATTCATTACGCGTCATTGCTTTTAATTCTCGCAGGGTTATATTCGACTAGTTCTAGAGGGCCATGGCTAGGCGCTCTAATATTCCATTTAGTAACCATTACAATATTAAACAAAAGTATTTTTAAAGCTTACAAAAACCTTTTTGTTATTTCTATTGTAATGACAATATTACTTTTTATAACTGGGCAACTAAATAGAATTATCGCATTATTACCATTTATAGGAGAAGCTGGAGTAGACACATATCGCACTAGATTAATAGAAAACAGCCTAATTGTAATTGAAAGAAACCTATTATTTGGGTTAAGTGATAGAGAATATTTAGCAACATCTGAAATGAGAGAAATGATTCAAGGAGAAGGAATCATAGATATAGTAAATACCTATATAGCAATTTTATTATCTGATGGAATTATTGGCTTAGCACTATACCTCTCATTGTTATTATTACCTCTAATTAAAGTTTATCAGTTGCTAAAAAAATATACTTTTGAATATCAGTATCTAGTAATAGGAAGATCACTCATTGCTATGGTTGTTGCTCATTTATTTGTAATCGGTACGGTTTCATCAATTGGCAATATATATAACTTTACCTGGTTATTAATTGGATTAATAACCTCTTTTTCAATCGTCTTAAGAAGAAATATTCCTAAAAGACCAATAGCTTAGAAAAACAATTTTATAAAAATGACAGGATTCAAAAAAAGGGTTGTTAGCGCTACATTTTGGTCAGTTTCCGGCCAATTAATACAACAATCTTTACGATTACTAAGCAATCTTTTTCTAACCAGACTTTTAGTCCCTGAAATGTTTGGAGTGATGGCAGTTACTACCGTTATCATCATTGGACTCACTCAGCTGTCTGATGTAGGAATAACTCAAAAAATCATTCAAAGCAAACATGGAAATGACATATCATTTCTCAATATGGCATGGACACTACAAATTTTACAAGGTTTTTTTATTAGTCTAATCATATTATTTGTGAGTGGCGGCCTTTATTATTCACAGCAAATAGATTTTTTAAGTACTGGATCGGCCTATGCAGACCCGCGACTACCAGGTATTCTTTTGTTAAGCGCACTAGTACCGATTATTAGTAGTTTTAAATCTATTCATTTGGTTAGCTTAAGTAGAAACTTAAAATTAAAGCCTTTAATAGGCCTTCAAGTTTTCTCACAAATTGTTGGTATATGTGCCATGGTATTTCTTGCTTGGTATTATCGGAACATCTGGTCTCTTGTTTTAGGAGGTCTTGTCTCAACCACTATTCTTACCATACTTTCACATAGTTCTTTATTTGGCCCAAGATGTAAATTTTATTGGGATAACAAAATAGCAAAAGATTTTTTTAATTTTGGAAAATGGATCATTATAGGATCGACTCTAGGTTTTTTTGTTAACCAAGGTGACAGGATTATTTTAGGTGCCTTGATTACCCCTGAGAAACTTGGAATTTATGTTATTGCATATTTTCTAGCAAATGCACTAAAAGAATTATTACATAGACTGATGGCATCAGTGTTTTATCCTGCAATAAGTGAAACCGTTCGTAATAATCCAAATAGCATTAGTACTGTTTATTATAAACTTCGCAATAGAGTAGATTTTTTAGTTGCCATTGCCGCTGCTCTATTATGTGTCTATGGACATCATATTATTGATTTTTTATATGATGATCGATATATTGATGCCGGCTGGATAATTGAAATTCTTTCTATTTCTTTATTGTTTACTGGATATGCTATGGCATTGCAATGTTTCATGGCACTAGGAAATACAAAAATTCACGCTCTATTATCTTTAATAAGAACCATATCAACATTTATATTTATACCTTTAGCTTACAATTTATTTGGCTTAAAAGTGGCCATATGGGTAATAGCTGTTATACCCATGACCGAATTCCCTGTCTACTTTTATAATATGTACAAATTTAAGATTCTTAACATATTTGACGAACTTAGATTATATTTTATTTTTATTATTGCTTATGGAATTTTTTACCTTGTAAATATACTTTATTTTCAAGAATCAAATAAAATATCATGGAATACAATATATGATTTTTTTATATCAAATTACAATTATTTGACTAGCTTCATATAAGACCTAATGTCATTAAAATAACATGCATGGAGCCCATTAAATGCTATCACTAAAAAAACTGACTAAAAATTTGCCCTCCCATGGTAAAACAGAACTAAAGAGAATCGGATACCTTGATGGCTGGAGAGGATTAGCAATTCTTATTGTTTTAGTAGAACATTTTTTAACAATTCCTGGTATTTATTTAGGTAGACTAGGCGTTGATATTTTTTTTGTTTTATCTGGCTTATTAATGAGTAAAATTCTTTTTGTTAAAAGAGAGCCTCTACCGAGATTTTATAAACGAAGACTTAGCCGTGTTTTCCCTGTTTTTTTTATCTACCTGACAACACTTTGTACAGCAAGTTATTTATTTGAACTTTCTTCTGAACACGAAAACTACTTTTATTCTTTGTTTTTTTTAAGAACTTACTTTCCAACCACTCCAGCAGCTGGATTTTCTGGACTTCCTATTGGTCATTTATGGTCACTCAATGTAGAAGAACATTGTTATATTATACTGACCATAATAACTCTTTTTAGTGTATTTAAAGGAAAAGAATTTATACCATTGATAGTCTTAGGTTTAGGAGCAATGGCTATACGATGCGTCTATATTATATACCCAGATTTTGCACCTACTGACTATCTCTTACATACCGAAGTAATAGCAAGTCACTTATTTTTATCTGCTGGGTATTCTCTAGTTAAACAAAATTTTGAACGCTTTGTTTTTTCCTGGCTTCCCGTTATCACTTTCTTTTTAAGCGTTTTATGCTATACAAAATTTGTCCCCTGGTTTTCTTATTGGATGTTTTCACCATTTTTATTGGCCTTTACAGTCAATCATTTAGATAGAATACCTGAGTTTCTCAAGGTCGCTCTATCAAATAAAATAATCCAGCTATTTGGTATATGCTCATACTCGATTTACTTATGGCAACAACCTTTTTACTATTATGGCATAAGGTTTGGGGAAATTTTTCCATACTCCGGTATTGTCATGCTTTTTCTAGGTGTAACCGTAGGAATGATCTCGTACTACTACATAGAAAACCCTATCAGAAAATATTTAAATAACAAATGGTAAGATAAAAAAATATCTAATTAACTTTTTATTGAGCTTATACTTCACGCGGTCACGGATGCAGATTTTTATCGAGTTGATTTTTGTCGGTAGCAAGGCATTGAAACAGGCGCATAGCGAGCTACGCAACTGATTCAATAACGCAGTCTATCGGCAAAAATCGACCGATAGAAATCCGCATCCGTGACCGCGTGAAGTATATATCCACCTTTTAATTACAATAAATTTAAATCAAATATGGATCAACTTTTATTAAAAGACTTTACAGACGAAACTTGGGATGTAGTCATTATTGGTTCTGGTATGGGTGGATCAACTGTCGGTTATGCGTTAGCCAACAAAGGGTTTAGCGTCGTTGTTATTGAAAAGGGAAAAGCAACTTTTTTAGAGGACGACCATCAGGCGCATTTAAATGATGAAGAACCTCAAGACAGGCTCGACCATGGTGCTTGGCCCACAAAAATAACACAAGATAATGAAGGACGTAGAACCCACTTTTTTAGCTCCATTGGCTGTGGTGCAGGTGGTTCTACACTACTCTATGCAGCAGCTCTGGAAAGACTTGAGCCTGGTGATTTTGATAATTCCAACAGCTGGCCTTTTTCTTATCAAACAATTGCACCTTATTATCAAGAAGCTGAAAAATTATTTAAAGTCAGAGGGACTCAAGACCCATTAAGTACAGATACTGACCCAGAATTATTACCTCCTGTTGCAATGAGTGAATGTGATAACCATTTTTTTTCTTCCTTCAAAAAAAATGGTTTAAATCCATACCGCTTACATGTTGGTATTGACTATAAAGATAATTGTGAAGAATGCCTCGGTTATATTTGTAATCGAAAATGCAAAAGTGATGCAAAAACCATTTGTCTTGAACCTGCTATACAAACTGGAAATGTTCGAATACTAGATCAATGTGAAGTTAAAAGTCTTAGTGCAGATAAAACCACGGTAAAAGAAGTAATTTGCATTAAAAACAGCGAAGAAATCAAGATCAGAGCACGTATTTTTGTTGTAGCTGCCGGTGCTTATTTTTCGCCAGTACTATTACAAAACTCAAAAAATGAATTTTGGCCTAATGGCCTTGCAAATAAATCAGATATGGTTGGTCGAAATTTAATGTTTCATATTTCTGACTTTGTCGCTGTTTGGCCAAAAGGTAAATTTTCTCGGCAAGGACCAGCTAAAACTATTTCATTAAGAGACTTCTATTTTCATAACAACGAAAGCTTAGGTTCGTTTCAATCAACTGGACTTACATTTGAATATGGGAATGTTGTATACGCTTTAAAAATGAAATTTGACCGTAGTCGATGGAGCTGGTTAAAACCTATTAGACCTTTCTTGCGGATTCCTGCATATTTAACATCTGTTTTTCTAGGGCATGCTTCTATCTTTGCAACAATAATGGAAGATTACCCTTATACTGAAAATAGAATTATTGCTGATGTAAAAGAACCTAGTGGTATGCGTTTTGAATATACTGTACACAAAGAGTTACATAAAAGAATTAAGGTATTTCGAAATTTATTGAAATCAAAACTTTCACCACATTTAACTTTCGTAATGAGTGATGATGTTAGTCTAAATTATGGTCATCCTTGTGGAACTTGTAAAATGGGAGACAACCCTCAAACAAGCGTTGTAGACAAAAACTGCAAAGCTTATGGTATTAATAATCTTTACGTGGTTGACGCATCCACTATGCCAACTAGTGGGGGTGCCAACCCTAGCTTGACCATAGCAGCTAACGCCTTACGTGTGGCAGATGTAATTATTACCAGCTTAAAAAACGATTACTAAAAAGTTTTATTGGCGAAAAGATAAAAACTTATCTTTTAATTTTTCTTTCATCCCTTTCGCAGGAAACCATTCCTCATTCCCAATAAAAATTCTAGGTGAAGGGTCATTTTCAGGTAGATTAATTAGATCAATAGCCCAATCAACACAAGTCTTTGGATCAATACCTGTAAAATCACTCATCTGAGTATTTAAATGGCCAGGTATCCATTCAACAAGAATAATATCTGGAAATATACCACCCAGATCAGAAGCAATGGCTTTAGTTAATGCTCGCACGGCACCTTTTGAGGCTGAATATGCTGAACTTTTAGGTATAGGAGCCTTATCAGCAAAACTCCCTACATTAATTATGCGACCATGTTTTTGTTCTATCATAATGGGAAGTACCGCATGACAGCAATTTGCCACACCACCTACATTAATCTCAATTGTTTTCATCCATTCTTCAGAAGACTGTTCAAGAAAATTTACTTTCTGATAGACTGCGGCATTATTGATAAGAACATCAATTTTTCCAAACTTCTTTTGGATTGATTGTATTGCACTATTAACATCTGCTGCTCGCGAAACATCAACTATACGCCAATGAAAATTATTATTATCTATTTGAGACGCTGTTTCTTTTAACGGTTTTTCTCGTCGGCCAAAGCCAATGACAACAGCCCCCTCTTTGACGAAGCCTTTAGCAAGCTCTCTACCAAGACCAGAACCTGCACCTGTAAGCACCACAGTTTTATTAATTAATTTCATTATTTAAAAACGGTTTGTTAATTTAAAAAGTATTATAGCTTGAGAAAAGAAAAATTAAAATTTAGAACCATTTAAGTTAAATAATATATGCTGCATAAAGATCTAAGCCTAAAATGATCAAAAATATCAATCCTTCAATTTAGTTTTTTTAAAAATAAAGAGTTTATTTAACCTAGAAAAAGCAGTTGAACGCGGAATTATAGTGCAAGCCATTGGTTTTACAGTGCTTTAAAAAAATTTAAGCTTCTCCTATATGGATGTAGGTGAGGGGCGAAAGCAGGACACGGAAGCTTCACCTATAGGTTAAGCGGACATTTTTTTGAAGTGCTGTGAAACCAATAGCTTGTGCTAGAAATCGTGTGCAACGGATTTTTCTGGGTTTAACGAACCTCATTGTATTTTTGTAGCTTAAAGAAACATATAAGGGCGTAAGTCCAGCACTCAAAAATCCCTTGTATAAATAATGTCAATTAATCAATCCATTAAAAATATTGAAGTTAATGAAAAAATCAAGCATGATATTAAAAATTCAAAAATGACAAGACTAGTTTTTTTTGTATTTTTCTATAGCACACATATTCGAAAAGGAATTATCATTGGAAAACCGAAGTTATTGGGTTGATTATGCTAAAGCAATTGGAATTTTATTAGTGGTATATGGACATGTTATACATGGTATATATAAAGCTAATATAACACTTCCTAAAAAGTTTTATGAATTATCGTATAGCGTTGTATATAGCTTTCATATGCCATTATTTTTCTTTTTATCGGGCATGTTTTTTTATAGATCTCTTTTGAAACAAGGGGGAATTAAGTTAACAATCAGAAAAATTGATACCATTGTTTATCCTTATATAATCTGGTCTATTATCCAGGGACTAACCGAGATTTTCTTATCAAGCTATACCAATGGAGACTCATCGTACTTCGAAGTTTTTTCTTTGCTATGGTCACCAAGACAACAGTTTTGGTTTCTGTACACTCTCTTTTTTATTTTTCTTTTGGCGACAACTTTTTTCTCATTAGTGCCCAAAAAAGCAGCAATCCCTGTATTTTTGTTATCCATTTTAGCTTACATTTATCCCACTGTAATGCCAAGTGGGTTTATATTTAATTATATTTCATTTAATTTAGTATTCTTTACATTCGGGATTGTTTTTTCTCTTTATTTCAAAGCAGAACAATTCTCGAATACATTGACCTTATTTTTTCTAACCTGTACCTTTATAATCAGTCAATACTATTTTCACCACACACTCTCCCTCACTTCTTCAGACAAAGGAATAGAGTCACTTTTATTAGCATTTATATCAATTATTTTTATAGTTTCGTTATCCGCTCGAGCATCTTTAACACCCAACAAACTGTTCATTTTTATCGGCACATCTTCAATGGCAATTTTTGTTATGCATATTCTTGCAGGGAGTGGTATAAGAATTTTTTTACACACATTACTAGGCATAGACTCATTTTCTATTCATTTATTAGCAGGATGTATCATTGGTATTTTTGCTCCTCTATTAGCTGTTATAACAATTAATAAACTTAAAATACCTTATGTTTTTTCAGCCCCAGTCAGTAAACACATCATGTTTTCCTATAAAAATATTTTGGTCAAAAAAAATAATTAAGCATTCTCTCTTTGAATTTTATCAAGATCTATTGAGT
>CAZHUE010000074.1:0-1603 GCA_964535875.1 uncultured Methylomarinum sp. | reverse complement strand
CCTGTTTTTTTTACACACTTTCCTCTTTCTTATCTGTAACTTAATCATTTGAATAATTTAAAAATAGCTCGAACGTTAATTCGCTCTGCCAGCTTCTACCCTAAATAACATACAAACTGATAATAAAGTTTCCCAGCAGTCTCCAGCTTCTCGCCCTTTTATTTGCCTATCCGCTTTTGCACTTAATATTAATGCTTGTTGTAATTTATTTATTTTCATTCTTGTCAAAGCGGAACTGATTAACTGTTGCCGTTTATCCCATAGCCGATGTTTTTTAAAAACTTGTTGTTTATTTTGTCCTTGCTCTAAGTCTATTAATATATTTATTAATAATCTTGTTTCTCTGGCCAAAGCCCATACGACAATCGGCGCAGCTATATCTTCTGCTTTAAGTCCATTAAGAATTTTAATAGCACGAGTAACACGACCCGATAAAACACAATCAGTCAGTTTAAATACATCATAACGAGCATTATCTGCAACAGCATCCTTTACCATTTGTTTTGAGATTGGCGAGTCACCATGCAAAATATATAATTTCTCTATTTCCTGAGAAGCAGCAAGTAAATTACCTTCAACTCGGGCAGCCAATGCCTTTATTCCATCATTATCAATATGTAAGCCTCTCTTTTGTGCTCTACGTTGTAACCATTGAATTAAATCTGTTCCATCAAGAGGCCAAACTTGAATCACTGTACCTGCTCGTTCAATAGCTTGAAACCATTTCGTATTTAAAGAGGATTTTTCTAGTTTTGAAGATGTAATAAGCAGTATTGTATCTTCAGGCACCCGCTGACAATAATTTATTAAGGCCTTTGCACCGTCTATTCCTGGCTTTCCTGAAGACATTCTTAAATCAATCAGCTTTTTATCTGCAAAAATAGAAAAAGAATCTGCTTCCAGCCCTAACTCGTTCCACTCAAACCCTGTTTCAACCGTTAATACTTCTCGTGTTGTATACCCTTCTTTTTTTACTGCCAATCGAATAGCATCAGTCGCCTCGCCTAATTGTAAGGGTTCATCTCCTGTAATAAAATAAAGTGCTGCTAATTTACTTTTTAATGCACTATTTAATTGTTCAAGTTTTATGCGCATCGTAGACTTAAACTATTTTCCTTTTAGTGCGACTCTTGCTCGCTGGATAATGGATTGTACGGCTTGATCATACATTTCTGCTCTGATCGTCTGGTCTTCATTATTTTTAGCTAAAACATCACCTTGATCATTAAAATAATCATGACGAATGACTATCTCTTGTTTTTCTCTTAGAGGTTTTCCTTTTTTATCTAGCATCATAAAATACAAAGAATAAACTAATTCAACCTCATTAATCCTACCTGTATTACTTAATGAAAGAACACGACTATCCATATTTTCTTTTACGATTTGAATAGTGATACCTGCTAATCTTGGATTTTCAACAAGTTTTCCATCAATAGACTTTAGCGTTTTCTTGAATGATTTTCGCAATTGGCCTGAGCTATTCTGTAAATAAATTGCTTTTAAGCCTTCAGGCAAATCAATACTACCGCGTAAATGATAGCCACAAGCGGATATTAATAAGAAAGAAATTAGTAAAAAAGTGTGTTTAATCCGAGTCATA
>CAZHUE010000073.1:0-12020 GCA_964535875.1 uncultured Methylomarinum sp. | reverse complement strand
CAGAGCATTGAACTCGTAAGGCGAAAAAATGATAACGAATAATTAAGGTTAGAGTAACATTATCTATTAACTCTTAAATAATGTTACTCTGACCCAAATGGCACTTACTTAAGATAAAAAACATTTGGCTCTTATGAATTTCAAGTAGGTAAACAATTTGGATTTAGAGACTATAGAAAACTCTGAATAACAGCGGTTTCATATTTTATGTTATGAAATCAAGACACATTATGCGACTTTAAAACCACTAACCAAATATTGTAATTTATTTGTAATGTCTGCCAAATTACCACTTGCCTGTGTAATTTGTTCTGAATTCTCTACCGAATGAGTGGCAATATCATTTAAACCAACAATATTACGGTTTATTTCTTCTGAAACCGCATTTTGTTCTTCCGCTGCGCAGGCGATCTGTTCACTCATTTCATTGATTTTGTTTACCGAATCAGCGATGGTACGAATCGAGTCACCTGTCAGAGCAGCTTGTTCCACAGCTGATTGAGCCTGTTCACAACTTTTATTCATGGCATTTACAGCCTTTCTGGAACCCTTTTGAAGGGTTTCAATCATTTGGTTTATTTCTTCAGTAGCTGACTGAGTGCGACCCGCCAATGTGCGCACTTCATCAGCAACTACCGCAAATCCTCTTCCTTGCTCACCTGCTCTAGCCGCCTCAATCGCAGCATTCAGGGCCAGCAGATTAGTTTGTTCAGCAATTCCTTTAATAACATCGAGCACAGACCCGATGGTTTTACTTTCAGCTTCCACATCGTTGATAATGTTTGAAGAGGCAGAAATTTCATCTGATAATCCTTGTATAGTCTCGCCAGTTTGGGATACAAGTTGATTGCCTGTGGCGGTATCATGATTTGCTTTGGCTGCAGCATTTGCTGTTTCATGAATACTTCGGCTGATTTCATGTACTGCTGTGGTCATTTGGCTCATTGCTGTACTAACCCCTTCTATTTCAGTTTGTTGTTGTTGAATATTATTTTTAGATTCTTTGATGGTTCCCGATGTCTGTTGCTCTGCAATTGCCAGTTGCTCAGTTGTACTCCTAATCGTGGTAACCATCGACAATAACTTCTGTTGCATATTTTTTAGTGATTCTGTCAATTGATCATCACCCTGAATCGCAATGGTTTCTGTTAAATCCCCTGCCATTATCTTATTAAGACTTGTTTTTACTTCTGCCAATAGTTTTGAAATATTATTAACAACTTGCCAATTTAACAACATACCTAAAACTATTGCTACCAACAAAATAATTCCAAGCATCAGCATGGCATCAAACTCATGCGCTACTGCTTGTAGCAACGCCTGATCGGTGAATCCCTCCATTTCTGTCTGTAATGCTTCTAACTGATGACTTAATTTATCTTCTTCCCCTTGAGTTGTTTCAATTAAAGGTTCTGCTTCATGGACTTTACCTTGAGCCAACAGAATGAAGACTTGTTGAGCAAGCTGTTCATAATTCTCATGTTGTTGCTCAATGTCTTTAAGTTCCTGGTCAATATGAGAAAACTCTGCGGATACTGCTTCTCCATGACTAAGATCTGTCATAATCGATTCAGCTAGCGCTTCGCCCTTTTGAATCTCGTCAATTACTTGATGACTTAGTTGCTCAAATTTATCAATATTTTGCTTAAAACGACTAGCTGCATGTTCCTCCACTTTAAGTAAATCACCAAAGCGCACCGCTCTTTCAAATAAAATAGCTTGCTCTAATTGATGTTCAGTAATAGAAGTTAACAACTTGGTCATCGGAATATCTTTTTCCGTAATGCCTTTTAATTCACTGCCAATCTGAGCCATAGAAAATAATGCATAGCCTGAACTGATTATCATTAAAAGAAGAAAAAAAACAGAGGTGCCAATGATTTTTACTTTGACAGAGTATTGATTAAGAAAATTATTCATTTTTTTCCTTTTGCTAACCAAGCAGTTTTAAGAAATCGTTCGTTACGATAGGTTTACTAAAATAATAACCTTGATATTCAGGGCAATTAAGACTTTGCAGCATCATTAACTGTTCTTTTGTTTCAACACCTTCTGCGACAACATGCAAATCAAGACTACCTGCCATTGCAAGGATTGCTTTAACGATAGCCAAATTACTTGGCTCTGTAAGAAGACTACTGATAAAAGATTGATCAATTTTTAATTCATCAATAGGAAAACGATTTAAATAACTTAATGATGAATAACCCGTTCCAAAGTCATCAATGGAAAGTTTTATTCCTTCTTCTTTTAATCTATACAAGACTTCTATATTTTCTTTTGCATTTTCCATAATGGCACTTTCTGTCAGCTCTAATTTTACGTGCTTAGGAGCCAATCCCGATTTGTTGAGTACATTTCTAACCGTTCCTACCACTCTTCCTTGTCGAAAACTTTGACTTGTAATATTAATTGAAACAGGAACAATTTTTTTGCCCATTTTTTGCCACTTAACTAACTGCTCACAAGTGGTTAAAAATGCCCATTCATCTATTTCAGGCAAAAGATTAATATCCTCAGCCAATGGAATAAAAATACCAGGTGAGACCATACCTAATTTAGGATGATTCCATCGCATCAATGCTTCCCCCCCAATAAGTTGCCCCGTTTGAACATTGACTTTTGGTTGATAAAACATTTCTAACTCACCTCGCGCAGCAGCTTTACGCAAATCATTTGCCATCTTTAATCGAGCCACTGACTTAGTATTTAGTCCATCCGCATAAAATTGATAACAATTACCGCCTTTCTGTTTAGCATGTGATAAAGCAATGTCTGCATGCTTAAGCAAGGAATTAATTTCATGTCCATCTCGAGGAAAAACAGCTATTCCAACACTGCATGTAATATACAACTCATGTTGCTGAGGATGAAAAGCAGACACGAGTGATTGCAAAACTCTCTCTGCTATAGGCACAATATCATCAAGTTGTCTTAAACTTGGTAGTAACACTGCAAATTCATTACCTCCAATTCTAGACAAACCAGTTTGAGACAAATCCTCTCCAAACCTGCCAACTGTATCCCCATATCTAAGACATTCTATTAAGCGCCGTGCCACTTCTTGTAACAACACATCGCCAACTTCTGGCCCTAGTGTATCGTTAATCTCTTTAAATCGATCTAAATCTAATTTTAAAACTGCTCCTGAAAACTGCTCTTTCTTTGATTTATGTAAAGCCCAATCTAGATGACTGATAAAGGTTTGTCGATTAGGTAAGTCAGTTAAAACATCAAAATGTGCCAACCTGTCCTGATAAACTTTTGCAGCAAGGGTATTTCTAATTCGTAAGACTAACTCACTTGGATCTACAGGTTTACCTAAAAAATCATTAGCGCCCAAGCGCAACGCCTTCATTTTGGTTTCTGCATCTGTAGAAGATGTCAGAATAATAATTGGGGTGTATTTAAGTTTTTTATCCGCTCGAACTCGCTTTAAAATATCAAAACCATTAACTTCCGGCATCATTAGATCTAGCAAAACAACATCAGGTTTTTCAGAAGCGATTAAGTCGAAAGCTTTTACAGAGTCATCAACGGTAATAAAATGCTCATACCCTACTTCCTCTAAAAATATTTTAACCATTTCAGAGTTAATAGGTTCATCATCAATCATCATGATTTTAGCACCCGTTAAATTATCAAACTGGCTTTCTGGTTCATCAGAAAATTCATTCTGATCTATTTCAGCTGGATTGAGGTTATTAGGAAGTGCAGTCATACAAATTTATCTCTTTCTTTAAAGTTTGTACTCAAAAATATAAGTCATTTTTTTAGTTTCTTTATTAATTGTAGTTGGCTATTTATTTTATGCTGGGGTTAATCTACATTTTCAGCAATAATAAGTCTTTCACTTAATTGTTGTATGCTAATAATCACCTCATCACAACCATTTCTACTTTCTTCTCTGGCAAAATCTTCCAGGGAAGTTGCTGGCTCGGTAAACACATCATAGCCTACTGTTCCCCCTGCCCCTTTTAACCAATGCCCAAGGTTGATTAACGCATCAAAATCTTTTTCATGAAGAGCCTTATGCATTGCCAATACCTGCTCCTCAACACGCGAGATAAACGAAGCAATAACCGGATGAAATTTTGGAATAGCCCCCAGTCTGGAATAAATCGGGTCAATTTCACCAAGGTTTGACATCTTTTTATCATCAATAGATAATACCTCTTGTAGCGGTTCATTGACTATATTTGGCTTTTGATCGCATTGTTTGGCGCCTAAATCTTCTGCCAACAGATCAATGAGTTTGTCAATTTCTATCGGTTTAGTTTGATAGCCAGAATAACCAGCGGCAAAACATTCTTCCTCAAACCCTTTCATAGCGTGGGCTGTTAAAGCTACAACAGGACATTTTAAACCAGCTTCGCGCATTTTTTTAACCGCTGTAAAGCCATCCATAACTGGCATTTGCACATCCATTAAAATAATATCAAAAGATGTTTCCAATGCCTTATCTAACGCTTCTTTACCATTAATTGCGGTTTCTACCTTAAGTCCAATATCATTTAAGACTAGTTCCAGCAATTCTCTATTTTCACGTCCATCATCAACAACCAAAACACGAGAAGCAGGAAACTCCCAAAATTTTTGAATCTGTTGTTTAGTTTGTTTCACATTGCTAAGAACGATTTCCGGTTCTAAAAACTGTACACCTTCAAGTGACCCTGCGTTAATAAACACAGAAAAAACACTCCCCTTACCCGGCTCACTGGTCACAGTAATATCGCCACCCAGAGCTTTAGCAAATTTATTACTGATTGCAAGACCTAAACCTGTACCACCAAACCGTCTAGTAACTGTGCTATCTGCCTGAACAAAGGGGTCAAAAATAGAACCAAGACTTGATTTTTCCATTCCGATCCCAGTATCAATAATATCAATCCTCATTTTTGGCTCATCTTCTAACAAGGCTTTAATGCAGACAGTTACTCCCCCTATATCGGTAAATTTAATCGCATTACCAATAAGATTAGTTACAATTTGACGCAATCGGGAAGGGTCCGACTGGATTGTCTCTGGAATAGCCCCTTTAACTTTAAAATCCAGATAAATATCTTTTTCTCTTGCACGAACGGACAGCACATTGACCACATCACTAATCACTTCCTGTGGCATACACTCAATTTTTTCAACCTCAAGGTACCCCGCTTCAACTTTCGACAAATCAAGAATATCGTTTATCAAGCCTAAAAGATGCTGGCCGCTTGAATGAATCGTTTCCAAATGCTTTTTTGAGTCTGTTTTATTACTACCATATCCCCGCTGTAATACTTCGGTAAAACCAAGAATTGCATTCATAGGAGTACGAATTTCATGACTCATATTGGCAAGAAATTCACTTTTCGCCCTGTTAGCTGATTCTGCCTGATTTTTAGATTTTCGTAACTCAATTTCCTTTTTTTCAAGCTCGGTTACATCCTGAAAACTAATTAAAACGCCATTACTTTTATTACCATCACTTATCACCAAAGAACAGTTAACAATAAAAGTTCGTTTTATTCCCTGAACATCCATTAAATAAATCATGCGATTTCTAATATCAATATTCTGTTTAATCGCATCCAGCCAAGGAAAACTAATTGTCTGCTCGTTTTCTTTATCATTTTTTGACCAGTTTAAAGTTGATGCGTTTTGACCAACAAGCTCATCAGGCGTTTTTCCGACCACATTTGCAAACGCCTCATTTGCTAACACAATATATTCATTAGGATCGACAACAATCAACCCTTCAGTTAATGTATCTAAAGCAGAACGCACACGTCCTGGAACAGCGCGAGATGGATCCAGCTGTCTCAACATTTTGGAAAGATAAAAATAAAACGAAATAAAACTACTGATGGCTACAAAAGCGATTAATTGAAATTTGTTAGAAAAAAATACGCCCCGCCATCCTTTTTCAGAAAGCTCTCTATATTTAAGTTCTATAACACCCCATTTTTTCTTACCCGCCCAAAGAGGAACAAGTAGTTGTGAGTCTGTTGAATATTCATCCTCTAATTTCTGCCAAAGTTGCTCATGGTTATTAATTGAAACAATTAATTTCCCAGTTTTATACCGGATAGCCGCTGATTGAATATCATCATTTCGGGTAACAATCATTTCTAAATTCCCTTTTAATCGATGAAGATCCTTCTGAGAAATTAAAGCTGAACTATTTACAGCAATTGCTTCAGCTAGTGATGCACGACTGTTTCTGATCTCTGCAGTTTGATCCGGAATCAGTTCTAAATATAGAGCAGATAGCAATAAACTAACAACAATAAATGCCTGTCCCATTGCTATATGAAATTTTGCTGACAAGCCTTTCATCTTATTTCTTTCCTGGTAATATAATTTATTCTCATTTTCATCAATCTACCGTGGTTCAATTTAATCACTCGGTGGTATAGAGGATTGAATTTTAGCTTTAACAACCGCCTTTCCTTTTTTGATTAAAGATGCTAGTGAATCACCATTTTCATTATCACCCAGCGACCCATTAAGACTGGAAATTACAGGAAGTGGATCAATCATTCGCCAAGCAGGTAATGTTGAAAGTACACTACTTAAAAGCACACCACCACGCACCAACCAAATAACATAGCCAATAGATAAGCCGGTAGTTAGCGTGATACTTGAACCAACGATTGTTTTTTCAAAATGAGTGTTTTCCTGTATTTGCTCACGAAGCTCATCCAGCCTTTTGGAAAAACCACTATCCTCTATTAAGGTTTTCAGCACATTTGCCTCATTATCAAAATATGAAAACTGAGGTGATAGAGCATTGTTTATAATTTGAGCTTTAGCTTTAATTAAAATATTTTTAGACGTCCAGCTATTTTCACTATTTTTTGGAGTTGAGAATGAAAATTTTTCTTGTCTTGTTTCTGCCTCCATCCCTAAGCTTCCAAGTTCTACTGCACCTTGCCCTGTATCAATCCCTCTATTTTCCGTATTTTCAATTACCGTATTATCTTCTGTTTTGGCTTGCTCTATAGTTTCAGATTCATTAAGCTCAGGGATAGAAGCTGTTTCATTCTTTGTTAAATTGGCATCACCTTCTAAAGGTGTTTCTGTTAAAACTGAAAAGACAAACTCATCTTGTTTTTCAAGTTCTGACTCTGTTTTTGATGTTGAAGTATCGGGTAGAATGCTTTTAATATCTATTCGCACAACGGATGTATCGGTCAGCCCTTGGCTATCAATCACTTGAATCACAACAGAAACAACGGAATTATCCTGATTAATGAGTAATTCCGGATTACTAACAACTAACTGCCCTGTATTATCTATACTAAAAGCATCTGATAGATTACCCTCTACAATGCTATAAGAAAAAGTTTCATTCGCATCGGGGTCATTTGCAACTATAGTTGTGACTAATCCCCCCACATTGCTTTGCTCTTCAATAGCAACAGATTGGTCTGACAACTTAGGGGCTTCTGCCGCATTTTCAATTTGTATAGAGACAGGTTGAGTAAAAGTACCACCATTTCCGTCATCAATAGTAATCTCTATTAAGTAAACATTTTCAGCACTTGAATCACCCGGTTTTTCAAAGTCAGGTGCTGTTTTAAATGATAGCTCTCCAGTATCCCTATCTAATAAAAATAATGCACTATCAGCTCCCCCAGAAAGAGAAAAGCTTAATTTTTGAGTGGGTTGATTTTCATCTTCTGCAATAATCGTTGCTATACTGCTAATATTTTCTTTAATCGTAAATAAATTACTTGATGTAATAACTGGCAGTTCGTTTAGATTATTAAGATTAATAATAAATGTTTCATTATGCTCTGCACCTTTTGAATCGATTGCGCTAACTGTTACCTGGTAAGACGATTGTGTTTCAAAATCCAGCACCCCATCATTAAGGAACAGCGCATTGTTAGCATTACCACCAATAAAAAACTTATCTTGATCAGCACCACCATTAATTTGATAGCTATGAGCGTTTTCGTCAGAAGAAGTTAGCAATCCTATTATGGCACCAGTACTAGTATCAACATGCTCATCAATTCGATTATTGGACAAAGAAATAGAATTTGAGAGTTTGTTAATTTCCGTTAAATTAATACTGATTACAGCTGTATCACTTAAGCTGCCATCACTCACTTGAACGGCCAGATTAAAACTCGGCGTGATTTCATAATCCAGCTGACTGCTATCATTCACCGTAATTTCACCGGTACTATTGTTTATCAAAAATGCATTACTGTCATTGCCTGCGGTGATTGAATAAACCAGAGTATCTCCATCTGTATCACTGGCTGTCACTGTCCCGACCACACTATTGTTAGCACTATTTTCTATCAGTGAGAAACTTTGATCATTAATCACTGGCGTTTGGTTTGGAGCGGCAACTGATAAGACAGTCACTTGTTGCTCAGGCACAAACTCCAAAAACACCGGAGTCTCCAGATTGCCATTATTCGCAGTACTTACATAATCCTGCATAGGAGAACCGTCTACCCCATTGTATCGCCGGATTGCCCCTGCATCAAAGTCAGCAACATAAAGATGACCATCCGGCCCGAACGCCAAACCTGACGGTTTAACAAGCCCATTACTTCCCGTAGTAACAAACATATCAATGAAATCTCCTGTCGATCCATCATAACGAAGCACATTACCTTTATTAAAATTAGCCACGTAAAGATGTCCATCTGGCCCAAACACCATTTCTTCAATTGAATCCAAAGCCTCATCACCAGATCCAGACGTTACAAATGGATCGCTATTAGAAACTCCCTTGCCCAAAAAAATCCCACTATTTCCATCATACCGAAAGATTTCATTACCATTAAAATTATTGACATAAAGATTATTATCGGGACCAAAAACCATTCCATATGGATGATTTAACCCTCCACTACTATCCGTAACAAAAATATCGGAAAATGAGCCATTTGCATTAAACCTGACGACTTTATCACCATCCCAATCTGCCACATAAAGTTTTCCATCAGGCCCAAAAGCTATCCCCTCTATACTGTCTAAATTAGATTCTGCAGCAGCAGTGATAAAAGTATCAATATAAGCTCCTGTTACTGCATCATAGCGAAGAATATCATTTGAACCTTCGCTACTAACATAGATATTGCCATCAGGACCGATTAGTACAATAGCAGGCTCTTCACTTCCTGGTTCATCCGGCCCTGAATCAGACGACCCATTTTGTATGGCAAATTCGGTAATGTCTCCCGTTGTGGAATCAAAACGAAACATATGATCAAGATCATAACTTGGTGTTAATAAATCATTTTGTAGATGAGTCCCATCCTCATCAATTGCTGATGCCAGAATATTATTGGTAAATCCACCGTTAGTGTAAGTATGTGTAACTGAAGATGGATTCCCCACAAAGGTTTCTATTGCTCCATCACCCCAGTTAATCGTCCAACTGGTAATCGTATCTGTTCCTGGATCATCAGCCGATAAATTTAACGTGTAGACATCTCCCTGGACGACGGTTGATGCACCTGTTGTGCTTAAAGTAGGTGCTGTATTATTCACCGTAAGAGTCGTTGTTATGGAATCTACCCCTCCACGACCATCATTTACCTGTAGCCCTATGGTATAGCCACCCTCGTCACCAACCCCTTTGCCTTGCAAAGTAGCCCAACTGATTGTTGGATTTGCACCCACAACATCTCCATAGACTAAATCATTATCAAGATCCCATAAATACGTCAGTGTATCAGAATCAGGATCTGATGAATTTGCCCCATTAAGCGTGACTGAATCACCTTCGTTAATCACATAAGGTGCTCCAGCACTAGCATCAGCTATCGGTAAAGAATTAGGGGCTGCTGTATTAAATTGACGAGCAAATACGCCGTCACTATCACCTGATCCGTTACCATTCCAGACGACCACATAATTATTCAGATCAAGCATGGCGACTGAGGCCATCTGTTGATTTCCTGTGATTGTTTCATTGATTTGAAATTGAGAACCTATCGCATTTTTATTGAAATCATATTTTTGCGCAAAAACTCCTTTCCCTTCGCCATCCCCCGTCCCTTCATAAACAACAATAAAATTACCGTCTAAATCTTTAGCAATAGATGGCGCAGTATCGCTTGAATTGCTACTTACTTTAGTAGCAGTTCCAATTTCTATTCTATCTTCACCAAATTGACGGACCCAGATACCTTCAAATAAATACTCAACTCTATAGGCCACTAAGACATTACCTGAATCTTGTATAGCAACAACTGGAAATTGCGAATTAAATGTATTAATTTTAAATTGGGTGCCGCGTTTATCACTATTTTCATCAAATAGCTGAGCATAAACATCAGTATTTAGTTTCCAGGCAATAACAAACTTACCTTCAGTATTAATATCAATAGAAGGTGTTGTGTTATCTGTACTTTTATCTACAGTGATTAATTGTGTAGTCAGTGCAGAATTACTAATATCTACACCAGAAGTCATATGAAATTGTCTGGCAAAGATGCCTTCATTTCCAGGTTCTCCACTTTGCCATGTAATGACCATTTCTCCCTGACTATTGATAGCCACGGAAGCATCTTTTTGATCTCCTTGAGTATTTGACTCATTAACACGAATATCACTTGTATCTATAGCAGTCCCTGATGCATCAAATCGTCTTAAATAGACACCTTTCCCATCTCCATCTTGCCCTTCACTAGTCCATGTAACTACAAATCTCCCCGATGCATCCGATGCGACTGATGCCCATTGTTGCTCATCTGCTACTGTGGTGTTAACTTTAAAAGCTGACGTTTTTATCGATCCATCGGCTTTATATTGCTGGGCATAGACATCAGAAAAACCACCACTCGTTTCAACCTCAGTCCACACCACCACATAATCACCATTAGCAGCTACAGCAACCGACTGGTGACTCCCTCTATTTTCAGCACTGGTTTCTTGTATCCCGGCTGTAGTTTGATTTACCAGTGTTTCTGCCTTACCATCCAAGTCTGAAGAAGTAAATGCAACTTGAAAATTATCGAATATAAAGGCATCTAATCCAGTGAAACCGGATGATACAAACCGAATCTGAGTATTGCTGGCTATATAGTCACTAATATCATAACGGGTATATTTAAAAGTAGAGTCATTGTCCGGCCCTTCAAAGCGATCAATTTCAGCCCAGGTGCTCCCACCATTTGCAGAAACTTCAAGTACAGCAAAATCAGTGGCATCATCTAGCCCTATGCGTGCATAATCAAAGCTAAGAGATGCTGTAGTTGCAGTAGATAAATCAACTTCTCGCATAACTCCTAAGCCATCGTTATAAATTATAAGTCCTGTTTCTCCCAGAGTAATTCCTGCATAAACATCTCCAGAACTGGCACCATCACTTTCCCCAATTTCTTGCCAGGGATTCGTAGTCCAATCCTGAGAACCATCACTACGGAAAAAACTCGCTGTCTCAAATTCATCTCGATAAGTTTTAAAAGCCAACACCCCATCCCATGTTTGTTGGGTCTTCTGGCTAATAGCGATTTCTGTTTCTATAATGCCAGTTGAAAACTCTAGTTCCCAATCACCACCCTGCTGAACATTACCGGTTTTATCTGTACTCGCTGCAACATCAGCAGCCGTCAGCAAGCTCAATTCAGTGGTTAATTCTTCTCCTGCTACATTACCGACCAATTCACAACCATAAATTAAAATATCGGCATTTTGATCTAATGCATTTTGCCATTGAGAAATTTGCGTATTATATTGGCTTAAATTACCCGAATTAAGTTGAATATTACCTAAGGAGACTGAACCTTGTGTTCCATGGGAAATGACATGTATAGCATCTACATCTTCATAGTTTTGTAATTCATCGGTAATTTTCTCGATACCATTTTCTCCACTATCCAGCACAAAAACTGAAAAAATTCTGGAGCCATTATTTTGAGAACTTATATCATCAATCAATTGCTCATAATTTTCTACACCTGAGTCAATAAAGACTACCTCATATCTGATTTCTATATTAGTTGATAATAAATCATCAGCTATGGCATTGCTTGAATTATGGTTATAAGACTCACTAACATGAT
>CAZHUE010000072.1:0-12163 GCA_964535875.1 uncultured Methylomarinum sp. | reverse complement strand
CTTAAAAAATACCTTAAAAACTTTAAAGCTAAATAATATTAAGGCTTTCTTAGTTAGTCACTATCTCTTTTTACTAAAACTTTCATTTTACCAAGTTCATCTAATGATATTCCAAATAAAATAGGTGAACAACAAACGGAGCAATCCTCATAGTATTCGTGCTCTCCTTCTGATCCATCGACTAATATATCAATCAATTCACCACAATAAGGACATTCAATAGAAAATTCATCCACTATTGAACTTTCCTCAATAAACTATCCAACCATGATGAAGGTAAAATACGCTTTAAAAATCCAAATAAATAGGTCGGAAAAGTCACATAGTAGCGAATTTTTGGGCGTTTCGATTCAAGGGCATGTATCAGTTTTTCAACGACAGCATCAGCAGGTAAAGTAAAAGATGCTGCTGGTCCTTCTTTCTGTAACCGCTCCTCCATTAACTGATAAGTCGTTTTATGAAAACTTAAATCAGGGTTAATATTTTTCTTATATAAAGCGAAAGCATTCTTTCTAAAATTACTGGTGATTGGCCCCGGCTCAATAATACATAGTTTAATATTTGTGTCATAAAGTTCTATTCGCAAAGTATCAACCAAGCCTTCTAAAGCAAATTTACTTGAATTATAGGCACCTCTATATTTCATTGCGACAAACCCTAAAATAGAACTATTATAAATAACACGTCCAACTCCTTGTTTTCGCATGATAGGGAGTATTAAATTTGTCAGCTCATGGGTGCCAAACAAATTAGTTTCGAACTGATGTCTTAAAACATCCCTTGTTAAGTCTTCAACCGCTCCTGGCTGACCAAATGCACCATTATTAAATAATGCATCAATTTTACCATTAGTAAGAGTAAGCATTTGTTTCACAGCACTTATAATACTATCTGAATCAGCTAAATCTAATTGTATCGTTTCAAACCCTTCTGATTGAAGACGAGCAACGTCTTGTTCTTTTCTAGCAGAACAAATAACTCTGTAATCACGATTTTTCAATTCAACTGCTGCTGCATAGCCTATTCCGCTTGAACAACCTGTAATAAAAACAATTTTTGATTCCACTATTTTATTAAGAGTTCTTTTTCGTTAAAATAAAAAGTTTTTGCACTACTACAGTCTACAGAAAAAAATAATTGACCAGCTGAGCTCTTCGCACTTAAATGACTAGCTTCTACGCGTTCGCACCCTCCTGTTGCCAATGCCTTTTTTGCTGCAAAGCGTCTTAATTTTTCAATTTCTGGCAACCTAGTTTCATATAATTTGACTACATCAGATAATCTATCGACTCTATAGGGAGGAATTGAAAACGCTGAATATTGAATGGGGTTATCTTTAATTAATTGTTGATTCAGAGCACTTTGTGTCTCAGTCTCTTTTTTTCGAGATGCTTTTAATTCAATCAATTTTTGCCTATTTACTTCCTGCTGTTTTTTATGTTCCAACTCTTGTTCTTTTTTCTTTTTCTGCAATGATAAATCTGTCGCATTCCCTGTTTTTACATCTATTTCGATTGCCTTTTTTTCTAACGAGCATGGCTTAGCCTGATATGAGATATTACCCTGCTCATCAGAACATTTATAAATTCTGGCTAAAGTTCCAGCAGAATAAAATAAAATCGCTGTTAAAACTACAATTGATTGCATTAACTTCATTGTATCCTCACCAAATAAATAAATTTTCTACTACTCTGCTTGCTCATCATGTAAATAAGTTTTTTCTTGATAATTTTTGCTGACAAATACAAACAATATAGCAGTAATCAACATTAAAGTAGTAAAAAACCAAAAATATTCCGAACCAGATAATTTACTACTGCCATCATCATTTAGAATAAAAAAATTAACGGCACTGGTAAACAAATTTCCCAAAGCAACTGACATAAAGAAGAGTGCCATAATAAAAGACTTCATACTTTTAGGTGCCTGAGTATAAGAAAATTCTAAACAAGTAATCGATACCATGACTTCTGCAGCAGTTAAAAATAAATAAGCCAGCAATTGCCAACTTATATGTGGCGTTAATCCCTGATCCAATTGGTTTTGAATCCATGCTGGAATAGCAAAGGCTATTACCGTTAAAAATAAGCCTATCGCAATTTTTTTTAATGCCGTTAAATTAAGTATTTTATTTAAAGCAGGATAAATAATATAAGTAAATAAAGGCACCAAAAACATAATCAACAAAGGGTTAGCCGCTTGAATCTGTGACGGTAAAACGTCAACACCCCAGATGACTCTATCCATTTTCTGCGCCTGCAACACCCAGGATGAGCCTATTTGTTCAAATAAGGCCCAAAAAACAGCAATAAAAAGATAAATACTCCCTAACTTAAGTACTATTTTTAAGCCAAAAGGGCTAAAAGCTTCTTGTATAAAACCTGCTCCAGCTGGAGGAATATGCACAAAACGATAACGTCCACTCCAAAAAACAATCGTTGCCATTAACATTAACACGCCTGGAATAGCAAAAGCTACAGCTGAACCATATTTATCCAGTAACCAGGGAATAATCAACATTGCAGCAAAAGCACCTAAATTGATAGAAAAATAAAACCAACCAAAGACTTTACTTAGCAAGTGTTGGTTCGACCGACCAAACTGATCACCAAGATGTGCCGAGACACACGGCTTAATCCCCCCTGCACCTAGAGCAATAAGACCTTGCCCTATTAACAATCCCATGCGTGTATCATCCAGAGCCAAAGCAAAATGTCCGAAACAATAAAATAATGACAGAAACAGAATCGTTCGGTATTTACCAATAAACCCGTCTGCCAACAACGCACCGAAAATAGGCATAAAGTACACGGCAGAAACATATAAGTGAAAATAACCTTGCGCCTCATTTTCACTCATTACATCTAATTCACCTGCTGAATTCATTAAATACTGCGTCATAAAAACAACTAAAATCGCCCTCATCCCATAGTAGCTAAATCGTTCAGCAGCTTCATTTACAACAATAAATGGAATACCTGCAGGAATAGATGGTCTTGAAACAGGAGCTATTTTATAATCAGGCATTTGAATGCTTACAATTTTGTGAGTTATTGAATAAAATAGTAAACTTTACACTATTTCGTTCGCCAGATTTAACTTATACTTTAAGGTAACTGGAAATAAATATCCTACCCATTATACGCAGTAATTTTGTTTGTCTTTCACACAGTAGAAACGGACGCATAGCAAGCTACGCAACTGTTTCTATTGTGTGAAAGACGGACAAAAAGGCAAGTATAATGGGTAGGTTATTTGTTTCCAGTTGCCTTAGCCTCACGGAAAACGTGAGCTCTATAATAATCTATAAAAATAAACAAGAACATTAACCACAATCATGACAGAGATAAGTCAAAGTTCCTCCCAACACGCTTTCCAACAGCTTAAATCTTATATTAATCAACAAATAATTGGTCAGGATACTTTAATAGAAAAAATGTTAATCGCTTTATTAGCTGATGGACATATTCTAGTGGAAGGAGCTCCGGGATTGGCAAAAACTCGTGCAATTAAGGTTTTAAGTCAAGGTATTGATGCTGATTTTCATCGCGTACAATTTACACCGGATCTACTGCCTGCCGATTTGACGGGAACTGAAATTTACCGACCACAGCACAGTACTTTTGAATTTCAAAAAGGCCCTTTATTTCACAATCTTGTTTTAGCAGATGAAATAAACCGTTCACCGGCTAAAGTACAAGCTGCTTTGCTTGAAGCTATGGCTGAAAGACAAATTACAGTTGGAAGCACAACCTACCCATTACCTGAATTATTTATGGTAATGGCAACACAAAATCCCATCGAACAAGAAGGAACTTACCCCTTACCTGAGGCTCAGCTTGATCGATTTTTATTACATATAAAAATTGATTACCCCGAACCCGAACACGAAAAAGATATTTTACACTTGGCTCGTGCGGAAGCAAAAGGTGGTTTAGAGGAAAGTAAAGAACAATATCAGCCCATCACTCAACAATCAATTTTGAATGCCCGTAATGAAATTTTGGACATTCATATGGCTGATAGTTTAGAAGATTATTTATTACAAATTATTTTAGCCACTCGTAACCCAGCTGCTTATGGTGAGGATTTAGATAAATTCCTTCAATACGGTGCCAGCCCAAGAGCTAGCATAGCCTTAGACAGATGTGCCAGAGCCAAAGCATGGCTAAAAAAACAAGATTTTGTAGGCCCTGAAGACATTCAGGATATGGCATATGACGTTCTACGCCACCGATTGATCTTAACGTATGAAGCTGAAGCTGAGGGCCTTACTACTGATGAATTTATTAAAGAATTACTTTGCAGAATTGCCATCCCTTAAATGATCGAAAAAACACCTATCAAAAATGACTTGGTTTCTATTCAACTAAGCACGTTAGTCGATCTGGCAAAGCCAGCTTCTCAACTTAAGCTTCAGAAATCTTCTATTCGCTCAAGGCAAAGTGGAGGCTACATCTCCCATTCGAAAGGAAGAGGAATGGAATTTGATGAATCCAGATTATATCAACCTGGTGATGATATACGGAGTATTGATTGGCGAGTTACTGCGCGAACTGGAAAAACACATACCAAGATTTTTCGTGAAGAACGAGAACGTCCTGTATTTATTTCTGTAGATAACCGACCAACCATGAATTTTGCTACTCGTGGAGTATTTAAATCTGTACAGGCATCAAAAATTGCAGCCTTAGTTGCATGGATGGCTCAATTTCATGGTGATCGAATAGGCGGACAAATATTCACTGATTTGCTTTGCCAGGAATTAAAACCGCAAAACGGCAAACATGCCGTCTTGCGTTTTTTTAGTGCGCTATTATTGGTTCGGTCTATTCCTCAACCAGACATGTCACTGGAACACGCTTTAAACAGATTAAACCAACACGCTCGGCCAGGAAGCCTTGTCTATATTATCAGTGATTTTCGTGGATTAAACGAACAGTCTGAAAATCACTTAGCCAAGTTGGCTCGTCATTGTGATGTTGTATTAATTCAGATTTATGATCCTTTAGAAAGCCAGCTTCCAACCAACGGCCGATATCTTTTTACAGATAAAGGCCGTATTGTAGCGATTAATACAGATGATAAAAATCGTATTCTAAATTATCAACAACACTTTCAAGACCGAGTAAATTATTTACGCCAAATATCAAAAAAAATGGGTATCGCTTTCTCCCAGTGCACTACAACAGACAATCCGGTAGAGGTTTTACGGTAATGGAACCTCAAACACTTTCTTTACGAGAAATTCATTTACCAGAAGCTATCAGTTGGTGGCCTCCAGCTATTGGCTGGTGGTTAGTTCTACTACTTTGCCTGTTTCTTGTCTGGCTATTTCTCTATTTAACTCGTCCCACAGCAATAAAAACAGCTAAAAAACAATTGCTGGAAATAAAACAAGATCATTCATCAGACGACATTCATAAACTAGCCAGGTTATCCGAATTACTTCGACGCGTTGCTATTAGCCTTTCCCCCAGAAAAGAAAGCGCAGGACTTACTGGACGTGCATGGCTTGAATATCTGGATAGATCAGTAAAAGATAAACCCTTTACTCAGGGAGTAGGACAGTACTTGGCCAATGCTCACTATAAAAAAAAACCTGACAATAATATAGATATTGAACAAATAATCACACTCTGTGAAAAGTGGCTTAAAGCCCAAAAAAGAAAAAAATGATCAACTTTGAATGGCCTTGGTTAATATTAGCTCTCCCTATTCCGGCATTAATCCGTTGGGCTTTACCGCCTGAAACTCCAGAAGAACAAGCGGCTTTAATAGTCCCTTTTTTAGGGGACTTTGCGGCAGACGAAACTAAATCTACCTCTCCTACCAAGCAATGGCCTTTGATCTTAGCAATGGTTGCCTGGTTTCTGTTGGTACTTGCGAGTATGAGGCCGCAATGGATGGGCGAGCCAATAGAAAAATCAATAAGCGGCAGAGATTTGATTTTGGCAGTAGATGTTTCCGGAAGCATGAGTACAGAAGATTTTATTATCAATGATAGAGGAGTTGATCGCTTAGTTGCCACAAAAAAAATAGCGGGCCAGTTTTTAGAAAGACGCAGTGGAGATAGAGTGGGCTTAATACTTTTTGCAACCAGGCCCTATCTTCAATCACCACCAACTTTTGATAGAAAAACTGTGAATGAACTTCTAAAAGAATCGTTTCATGGTAAATATTCCCCAGATGGCTTAGGCATAGCTGATATTGAAGGTGTACCTCCCGGCACAGCGATTGGTGATGCGATAGGTCTTGCCGTTAAACGTTTAAATAAAAAGTCAGCAAATAGCAGAGTTTTAATATTACTTACTGATGGTGCAAACACAGCGGGTGAAGTGCCCCCTTTAAAAGCGGCAGAGCTTGCCGCTGACTCAAATTTAAAGATTTATACGATTGGTATTGGTGCAGATGAAATGATAGTTCAGAATTTTTTTGGCACAAGACGAATCAATCCGTCAATTGATCTGGATGAAAAAACCCTAAAAGCGATTGCAGAAAAAACAGGAGGTCGCTACTTTAGAGCAAGAGACACTGAACAACTAGACAAAATCTATTCCTTGTTAGATGAATTAGAACCCGTAGATAAAGATACACAATTTTTTAGGCCTAAAACAGAACTATATCATTGGCCTTTAGCATTATCATTGTTATTATCAGGCCTGATTAGCACTCGACGTTTGGGGTGGTTATGAATTTAGCAGAGTTCCACTTTATCAGGCCCTTTTGGTTATTGTCTTTACTTCCAGCTTTCGCAATTTATATCTTATTGCTTAAAAATAAACTTAACCGGGGAAATTGGTCTAATGTATGTGATACTGAATTATTACCCTTTATTTTACAGGAAAGGCCAGTAAAGAAGAATCGTTGGACTTTATTATTAGGCTCCCTTATTAGTTTGTTAATGATCATTGCGTTAGCAGGACCAACATGGGAAAGACTTCCATCCCCAACATTTAGGAATGATGCCGCATTAGTCATAGCATTGGATTTATCTCAATCTATGGATGCCACAGACATAAAACCCAATCGCTTAAGCATGGCAAGGTTTAAAATTGCTGATATTTTAAATCAACGAAAAGATGGACAAACAGCTTTATTGGTTTATGCGGGCGATGCTTTTACTGTGACTCCGTTAACAACTGATACCGAAACAATAGCCAACCAACTGCCAGCTTTAACGACTGAAATTATGCCTGTACAAGGTAGCAATACGCCATTAGCTTTATCAATAGCCGTTAAATTATTAAAACAAGCGGGCTTGCAATCAGGTGAAATATTATTAGTCACTGATGGCGTTAATTTTGATCAGTCAATAGCTAAAGTTGAATCACTTTCTGGTTACCGCTTGTCTATTCTCGGAGTGGGCACTGCCAGTGGAGCACCCATTAAAAAAGCTACTGGTGGTTTTTTTAAAGACTTACAAGGAAATATTAGTATTCCCAAACTCGAAGTTAGCGAATTAAAACGTTTAGCAGAAGCAGGTAACGGAATTTATAAGACTATAACTAATGATAATAGCGATATTGAAGCATTATTAAGCCAGATCAAGGCACCAACTAAAAAAGAAAACAGTATAGACAATAATTTATTAATCGACCAATGGAATGAAAAGGGGCCATGGTTGTTATTATTTGTTTTGCCTTTTGCGTCCTTATTTTTTAGAAAAGGGTTATTATCTTTAGCCCTGATTTTCTTACTCCCTTTCCCAGAAGAAAGTTACGCACTGGATTGGGTTGATTTATGGAAAACGCCCAACCAATCAGCCCAACAAGCATTTTCTAAAAATGATTATCAACAAGCAGCGGAAAAGTTTAACCACCCGCAGTGGAAAGCTGCAGCACAATATAAAGCGGGGCAATATGAACAAGCCATTAATACGCTACAAAATGACCAATCTGCCACTGGTCTTTATAATCTGGGTAATGCTCTGGCTAAATCGGGTAAGTTACCCGAAGCTATTGAAGCCTATAAGAAATCTTTACAAAAAGACCCCACTAATGAAGATGCAAAATATAACAAACAACAAGTCGAAAAAGAACTAGAAAAACAGCAAAAGAACCAGAAGCAGGACAATAAAGACAATAAAGACAATAAAGACAATAAAGACAATAAAGACAATAAAGAACAGGATGACAGCTCAAAACAATCTGGCAACAAAAATAAATCTAAACAGAAGGAATCAGAAGAAGATTCTAAACAAAATGCCGATTCAAAACAGTCAGAACAAGAGTCTGCAGAAAAACCTGAATCTGACAACGACTCAAAAGACATTAAAAATAAACAAGACGAAGATAAAAATGAAACAGAGCCGAAGCAAGCAGTAAAACCGTTAAAACATGACGAGTCTAAACAGGCAAATCAACAATGGCTCAACCGTATACCTGATGACCCAGCTGGCTTATTGAAACGTAAATTCAAATATCAATATAATCGACGAAATCGTTAAAAAAACCAGACTTAATACGCTCACAAATAAACAATATTCTTAACCCACTTAAAAATGATGTATAAAAAAAATTGTACTCAACTCCTAAGGAACGCGCACGCAATAAGTTTATCAACTGGCGCAGAATTTTTGTTTGTCTTCAAGGCGTGGAAACGGGCGCATAGCAAGCTTCGTAACTGTGGCCACAACACCGAAGACAGACAAAAACACCAGCTAGTTGATAAACTTATTTCGTACTCATTCCTAAGTTTAGTTTTATTTTTTCTCTCCTGCCAATTAGTTTTAGCAACAGAAATAAAAACCTCCATAGACCGAAATCACATCAATATTAATGAATCATTTCAGATAATATTTACCTCGACCCAACCACCTGATGGACAACCTGACTTTAGCCCTCTGAAAAATAATTTTAAGATTTTGAATGAAACTCAGCGAAGAAATGACTCATTAATCAATGGAAAATATAAACGAACTATTCAATGGGTTTTAAGTGTTATGGCCAAGAAAACCGGAAAATTATCTATTCCTGCCATTTCTTTCGGTCAAGATACTAGTCAGTCTGCCACACTACAAGTCAACAAAAATATTAGCCACAGTCAAAACGACTCAAACGACCAGGATTTATTTTTAGAGGTTGAAGTTTCTACTCAATCGCCTTATGTTCAAGCACAAGTGATTTATACTCTTCGCTTTTTTCAAAGAGTACAAATCACACAAGCAAGTTTAAATGAACCAGAACTGACAGATGCCATTATTGAACAAATAGGTGAAGACAAAAATTACAACACCATACTAAATGGCATTAACTACCTTGTTACTGAGCGAAAATATGCCATTTTTCCACAGAAAAGTGGCTCTAAAACAATCAAGCCTCTTGTTTTAACAGCCAATGTTGTTTCCAAAAACCGCCCCAGATTTAACGGTTTCTTTAACTCAAGAAAAACTATAAGCAAACAAGTCTCTTCAAAAGAAATTACTCTTGAAGTCAAGCCTGCGCCTAAGCACTTTTCAGGTAAACACTGGATTCCATCAGAACATCTCTCTATAGAGGAAAAATGGTCTGGTAATATTCATCAAATGAAGACAGGAGAACCGTTAACTCGAACCTTGACCATTTTGGCCAAAGGTACAATGGCTGCCCAACTACCAGATTTACACACGGAGTCGGCAGATTATCAATTAAAAACTTATTCAGACCAGCCTATTCTAAAAGAACAAAAAAATGCAGATGGTTTTATTTCTTTAAAAAAACAAAAAATAGCTTATATTCCCACAGAACCAGGAAACTACACTTTACCAGCAATAGAAATACCTTGGTTTAATACTAAAACACAAAAAATGGAAGTAGCAACAATCCCGGAGATAACTATTACCGCCATTGCTTCTGAACAACCCTCCACTGATAATCAGATTTTATCGCCCACAAAATTAGCTACAACTAAAGCTGCACCGATTGTTCACAATTCAGAAAACAACTTTTGGAAATGGTTTGCACTATTTTTAGCCTGCGGATGGCTTGCTACCTTATTATTGTCTAAAAAAATATCCTATAAAGAAGAGACCGTAGAAATTAGTCCTAAGCAATTAAAACTGAAAGAGATTATCAAAACAATAAAACAGGCTTGTAAGGATAATAACCAGATAGAAACTAAAAATGCATTATTAGCATGGGGAAAGTTTAAATTTAATGAAACAAACTTATCGACTATTGCATCACACTGCGAATTTCGTTTGAGTAATGAAATTTTAAAACTTAATAACAACTTATACTCTACTAATCCATCAGTACATTGGGAAGGTAAAAAGCTATTTCAAGCTTTAGCAGAACACAACGCACTAGAGAGGTTAACAAAAAGAGTAGATAACACGCTAGAATCTCTTTATAGAATATAAGAAGTAGAGTAACAATCTAAATTATGAAAGTTGGCATAATAGGCTTGGGAGCAATGGGACTTGGGATGGCACGAAACATTGCTAAATCAGGTTTACTTAACGGTATTTATAATAGAACCTACTGCAAAGCAAAAGATCTCGGTAAAGAGTTAAATATTACCCCTTGTTCATCTCCTCAAGAACTAGCAAAACAAGTAGACATTATTCTTCTTTGTGTATCAAAAGATCCAGATGTTTTACAAATAATAAACGCGATAGCTGAAACGATTAAACCAAATTCAATTGTCATTGATTTATCAACTGTCAGCATCGAAACTGCTCAAAAAGCAGCAACAATATTATCCAAAAAACAAGTTTCTTTCCTCGACGCTCCAGTTTCAGGAGGTACAGAAGGAGCTAAGAATGGATCACTTGCAATTATGGTGGGTGGTGATAAAAAAACCCTAGAAAAAGTATATCCAGTATTAGATGCAATAGGTTCACGTATTATTCATATGGGACAAACTGGTTCAGGTCAAGGATCCAAAGCAGTTAATCAAATAATGGCCGCCGGAATTAATCAAGCCGTTACTGAAGCATTAGCCTTTGGTCAAGCTCAAGGTTTGGAGATGAATAATGTTATTGACGTTATTTCAGGTGGAGCAGCGGGTAACTGGTTTTTACAACATAGAGGAGCGACTATGATAAAAGGATCATTTATTCCTGGTTTTAAAGTAGCATTACACCATAAAGATTTAGAAATTTGTAAAAAAATGGCTCTACAATTAAGGGCTAGTACAAATTTGATAGACCAAACTTTAGCAGATTATAATAAGTTAATTGAACAAGGGCATGCTGATGAAGATATTTCTGCTTTGTATCGTTTGAAAAAAGTTTAAATTTCTGCCATAAAAGTTAGCATTGCCAGCCTCAATCTTAAAAAAATAACTTTTGTTCCCTTCATGAGACAGAAAAAAACACTCATTTTTTAATACATTCTCACCATAATCTATATATAAATCATAGCAATTTGTAATTATCAATTACTTGTAGAACAAACAATATTGTCTTAGAATAACGACGAACACTAAATAGTTTTATTTATTACTTTTAATCATCATTATAGTTATTATAAAAAACACATTAAAAAATTGATAACAATATTATATTCATAACAACTTATCATTCCCTTTGAAAAATAACTGGCATAAATACTGCATTAATAACTCAGTGGCGAAAGGTAATTTTTACTTTCCCGTCCATCCAAACCAGGGATATAAAGCTCCATAGCCTGAGACAAAAAAAGGCTTATCAGCTAAGTCTTCAAAAACTAAAAGACTCTCTGCACTTTACTCATCACAATTACTTTCATTAATTTAACAGGAAAAAAAATGTTTAAAAAAATAATCTTCGCAAGCCTTTTTTTACTTAGCTCACAAAACATCATGGCTCTTAATTTAGGCGATGTCACAAGCACAGCTGAAACCGCCAAAGAAACTAAAGAAACAGCTGATAATCTAGGTACTGCCAAAAAAGCCTCTGACAAATTACAAGACGGCTCTATTACGGATACGGCTAAAGATGTAGTTACTGATGGCACTAAAGGTGGTGCCAAAGGTGCAGTAGAGGGCGCAAAAAGCGGCTCTATTACTGAAGGTGCGACAAAAGGAGCCGTGGATGGAGCAAAATCTGCTCTCGATTAATTTAACCTAAATAAATCAGTTGAGCACGGATTTTGCGGGAAATCTGAGCGAAAAAGGCAAAGAATAGCTCGAAAATAATGACCATAGTCCTTATTGAGAGCTATTCTGCCGAATTTTTCGTTCAGATTTTTCACAAAAC
>CAZHUE010000071.1:0-12231 GCA_964535875.1 uncultured Methylomarinum sp. | reverse complement strand
ATTTCTATATTAGTTGATAATAAATCATCAGGTATGGCATTACTTGAATTATGATTGTAAGATTCACTCACATGGTCTATTACCAGTGTTTCTACCTGGGGAGGTTGAAAAACATCTGTATCAAGTAATCCACCAAGGGGATCGGCAGAAAACATTTTCCGAGGTTCCATTTCTTCAAAAATAAACCGAGCATTTTTTTCAGGCTGCTTTGATGCTACTTGCGCTGATGATCGTTTGAATAGCCTAGCTAGCCAACTCAGTTTATGAATCAAAATTCATCCTTTGTTATTTTAATTTTCTTGTTTAATTTAATTCACGCTGGGCTAACGACTCCATCGTTAATCCCGCATTTATTCCATAAAATATATCTACAACTTACTTTACTAAGCTTAAAAATAGCAGCCCAAGCTAAAGAAATAATCAGTTCCACTTGACATACGTACTATAAAAGATAGATGACCCATCAGCTTTATTCAATTACCGTATGTAGACTCGCCTCTCAAAAAATGAATTTCTATGCTAAAAATCGCTTTCCATTCCAATTGTTTTTGAGAAGTTTGGATTTTATTGTTTCTTCTTTACATACGGAGGCCTCCATTAACAGGCTCAACGAAGTTGACATTTATAAGCGAACATTTAGAATGAATCAGGTGCAATTGTCATCAACTATTTGCTCACTAAGTTTAAAGTGACTAAATTAACTAAAAAAGTTGAAATTGTAAAAATAATAAAATTAAAAAATAGGACTCGGTGGATTAAACCCTTACTAGCTTTTGGAATTTTGACAAGTTCTATGTTCGCACAAGCTCTTTCTTCTTCAGACTATCCCCTCCAATGGAATACAGGCAAATATAAAGGATTATATTTTCTGGAAAAAGAACATGATTTTTTTGAAAGAACTGGAAAAGTCTGCCCCGATTATCGATACGCAGTGATACTGCGACATGGTACACAAAACACACTCAATAATTCGCCAACACAGGCTATTGATAGCTTGGTAGACCATTCAGAAAACGAGGTATGTTACAGCCAATGATGGAAAACTTTGCCCGTAATTGTGCTCTTGTCGTTTTACCAGAGGCAAACTTATAAACAATGGGATTGGAGGCTTAATTTCGCTGATTCCAAAAGAATTATACGAATAATAAAATTCATACAGAACAAATTAGGAATTGGTGTTATTTTAATGGGAGGGTCTGGCGGTGCTGTTATGGCTCACCCTATTGCTAAAGACTCGATTAGAGATTCAGACAAGGTGGATTTAATAGCCGTTATTATTGCTGCCGGAGTAAGTTCTGAATTAACATGTCGAAAACCTTGCAACTCACCCATAGGCGACAAACCAATCCACTCAAGCACTCATGCTACCCTTTACAGTGCAGAAAAAATGAACGATTGACAAATAATTGGGAGCAATCTTACGACGCAATTAGAGTGGGCGTCAATAAGTGGAATTTACCCACCTTGATCATCTCCTCCTTTGAAGATCTTAATGGTAAAATTCCTTCCCTATTTAAAAAAAGATTTGGCTTTGCTCTAGAGCGGAAAGGAGCTGGTCATGTTGTCTTTAAAAATAATGTAGGTGTTATTCATGCTCCTTGGGAACTAGGATTTCTTCATATGAAATATTTCTTAACTAACACATTTAGGAGTTGACCACCGCAGGTAGTTTCTCCATCACAAGTGCGCTATTTTATTTCATAAAATATTTGAACTCTTATCACCAAGATATACTCGCCTACGGAACAAACTGAAGAGGCCATGGACGACTTTGAGGATAATTTTTTAGTTTCCTCGCATACTTCTGATCAATAAAATTCCTATTACCCTACCCTCATTAAACCCTCTTTTAACAACTCAGGACATAATTTTGTGATATTTAATATCTATAATTGATATAACTGTAAAGAAAAGTAATTATCATGTCAGCAAAAAAAATATTACTGATTGAAGACAATAAAGATATGGCGCAATTATTGGCCTTACATCTACGCGATCTTCAACACAGCGTTAAATTGTGTTTCGATGGTGACTCAGGTTTGCAATATGCAGAAAATTATCAATATGATTTAATAATTCTGGACTTAATGTTGCCAGGAAAAGATGGCTTATCAATCTGTAGAGTAATTCGAAAAAACCACCACTACACGCCTATACTCATGTTAACCGCTAAAGACTCTGAATTAGACAGAGTACTGGGACTGGAAACCGGGGCCGATGATTATGTCACTAAACCCTTCAGTATTACTGAAGTTTTAGCACGTATCAAAGCTATATTTCGTCGCTCAGACGCAATTAATTCAACTAATCAAGAAAACTCATCACAGATAATTAAGCGAGGGCTAATTGAAATTAATCCTGATAAACACTCTGTAACCATAGCAGATCATGAAGTCGATCTCACAGCTAAAGAATTTGAGTTACTGCTGTTTTTCGCCCGTCATCCAGGGCGTGTTTATTCCCGAAATGAATTGCTGGATCAAATCTGGGGTTATGCACATGATGGCTACGAACATACTGTTAATTCCCATATCAACCGGCTTAGAATTAAAATTGAAACCGACTCAAAACACCCCGTTTATATTCAAACTGTCTGGGGTGTTGGTTACAAATTTTCAGAACAATAACACTATGTTTAAGTCATTATTTGCCAAACTCACATTAACTTTACTATTACTGTTTATTCTACTCAGTGTTCTAACAATCTCTGTGACTTTTTTTGCGACAGACTATTATCAACAAGAAGTCATGCAAAAACTCAATGGACAAATCGCCAGCCATATCGTTAAAGAATCAGATATTTTGCAAGAGGGTCAAATTAACCACTCAGCATTGCGACAATTATTTCGTTCTCTTATGGTGCTAAACCCCAACCTTGAGATTTACTTAATTGATCATGAAGGTGAGATTTTAGAGTTCTCCGCCCCACCCTGGAAAGTTGTCAGGTTTTCAGTAGATATTGAACCTATTAAACGCTTTTTATCAGGTCAAACTATTCTCCCTCTACAGGGTGATGATCCACGGGACTATGATCGTTCTAAAGTTTTCTCGGCTACGGCTGTACCCTTTAAAAATAAGCCAGATGGTTATCTGTATGTCATTCTTGGCGGTGAGGAATATGACTCAATCGTTGATAAAATCAAAAACAGTTACATTCTGAGTAGTAGTTTGCTAGTTACTGCAATAGGACTCGTCATTGTGTTTTTCTTTGGTATTTTACGATTTGCCAGCTTGACTCGACGCTTAAAAAAATTATCTACCAGCGTTAGTAGTTTTGAAAAAAGCCCTCAGCAATCTCCCTCCTTTCCCATTTTTCGTAAACATGGGGATGAAATAGACCAATTGACCGCTGCCTTTCAAACCATGGCATTAAAAATTCATCAGCAACTTGAAGACTTAAAAACAACGGATCATTTACGCCGTGAATTAGTTGCCAATGTTTCTCACGACCTACGCACTCCATTAGCTACCTTACAAGGCTATATAGAAACCTTACTCATTAAAGAATCAACTCTTAATAAGGATGATCGTCGTAGTTACTTGAAAATAGCAATAAAACATTGCTCTAGACTTAACAAATTAGTCGCCGAGTTATTCGAACTAGCAAGACTAGATGCTGATGAAACCAAGCCTCAACAAGAAGTTTTTAATTTAGTAGAACTCATTGAAGATATTATTCAAAAATTTCTTTTATCCGGTAAACAAAAAGACATTAAATTACTTGCTAAATATGATTCCACCGAATTATTCGTTAATGCCGACATCAGTTTAATAGAAAGAGTCTTGGTCAATTTGCTAGAAAATTCATTTCGTTTTGTGCCTAAAGATGGAATGGTTTCAGTCACTTTGATTGAGCATGAGCAACAAATACTAATTCAAGTCAGTGATAACGGTATTGGTATTCCTGATACCGAATTGCCTTTAATTTTCGACCGTTTTCACCAATTGGACAAAAATCGTGATGTAGAAAATGGAAACAGTGGTTTAGGGCTTGCCATTGTGAAAAGAATTCTCGAACTTCATAACAGCATTATTGAGGTTAGTAGTATCCCAAATCAAAAAACAACTTTTTCATTCACTCTGCCAGCCAGTTCAAATTTGATAGATTGAATGTTGTGAGAAAAATGTGATATTTACGTGATTGTTATGCAACTTTTTCTGCTTACCATTGTTTTGTGCCTAGTTTGCACAAATACTCACAAAAGGAACTCTTATGAAAAACTTGTTTAGAATATTTTTGTCAGCAATGACTTTATTTGTTATTACACTATCAATTGCCCATGCTCAATTATATGAAGTAACTATCACTAATCTAACACGTGGACAGATTTTCTCTCCTGTTCTTGCCGTCACTCACACTCGTAATCAAACCTTGTTTACCACTGGCGAAGCCGCTACACCCGAATTGGCTGCTTTAGCCCAGGATGCAAATGCCGATAGCCTAACTGATTTATTATCAAGCACTGAAGGTGTTCATGAAATTGTCCACGGTGCAGATGTTATTCTGCCAGGTAAAAGCGAAACATTGATAATCAATAGTTACCACCGTGCAAGATTTATCAGCCTTGTCTCTATGTTAGTCAGCACTAACGATGCTTTTATGGCTATTAATAGAGTAAAACTACCCCGTAGATCATCAATGATGACTGCCCCTGCATATGATGCTGGAGCAGAAGCTAATGATGAAAGTTGCGCTTATATACCCGGCCCTCCTTGCGGAAATGCAAATTCAGCTTCAGACAAAGACGGCGAAGGTTTTGTTCATATTCATTCAGGTATTCATGGTATTGGTGACTTGAACACAGCCCAACATGATTGGCGTAATCCTGTGGCAAAAATATCAGTTCGCCGGATTAAAAGATAATAAGTGTATAACAAGCTTCGCTACAGGTCTAAGATACTCCACGATATGGATGACGAGAGTGGGGAGCCAATCTACGTACAAGCTCAGGACTTGAAGTTGGGACGGCTTTCCCAGAAAATCGATTATCACTATAAACTTTTTATGTGAATTAATCTTATATTTAAGAGATGCGTTTAATATACAAGGTTGGGCTGCCGGCTCTTTGGCAGCCCAACATAACGAATGCTAAAAATATTATGTTAACGATAGAACTGTTAGCCTAACCTACAACAATATTCTCTTACCTTAATGAGAGTGAGGGTTGCCACTACCTGACAACCCAACACTAATACGAAAGAAAGACTAATCTTATCGCCGCCCTAATAAAGACCCCATAATCCCACGAATAATCTGCCTCCCAAGGGAACTTCCAATACTACGCGCAGCACTTTTAAACATCGCCTCTCCCGCACTTTGTCGCCCTCTTGAGCGTTTAGAGCTGGATTTTTTGGTCTTCTCATCTTCTTTATCGCTTAATGCTTGTTCCGCTCTTTGTTTAAGAATCTCGTAGGCTGATTCCCTGTCTAAATCTTCATCATACCTATCTTTGTAAGGTGATCGAGACATTGTTTCCTCTCGTTCTTCTTGTGTAATGGGCCCCATTTGAGATTCAGGCGGTCTGATAAAAATTCTTTCCACTGGTGTAGGGCTTCCATCTCGATTCAACACTGAGACTAACGCTTCTCCAGTTTTTAATTCTGTAATAACTTCTTCAACATCAATTTTTGGGTTATCACGAAAGGTGTCTGCAACAGCTGAAATGATTTTTTTATCTTTTGGGGTGTATGCACGTAATGCATGTTGAATTTTCAACCCTAATTGACTTAAAACGTCATCGGGAATATCTAGTGGACTTTGGCTAATAAAATAAACGCCCACCCCTTTTGATCTAATCAATCGAACAATTTGTTCAATTTTATCCACTAAGATACGCGGCGAATTTTCAAATAACAAATGAGCTTCATCAAAAAATAAAACCAATTTTGGCTTTTCTGCATCACCAACCTCTGGCATTGTTTCGTACAAATCAGAAAGTAACCACAATAAAAATGCAGCATAAAGACGAGGAGATTTTTGGGTTAAATCTGTTGCATCAAGAATACTGATAACACCGTTGCCGGAAAAATCATTTCTGCAAAAATCTTCTAGTTTTATTGCCGGTTCACCAAAAAACTCGGTAGCACCTTGCTCATCAAGAACAATCAATCGACGTTGAATAGCGCCAATACTTGCAGAAGAAATATTACCGTAATCAGCCTTTAGTGCTTTCGAATTTTCTCCCATCCAGGCAAGCATTGAACGAAGATCTTTTAAATCCAGTAATAATAAACCCTGGTCATCAGCTATTTTAAAACAGCTATAGATAACGCCGGTTTGGGTATCGTTCAGTTCTAACATATGCCCTAAAAGTAAAGGGCCTAATTCAGAAATAGTCGTTCTTACCGGATGGCCTTGTTTTGAGAAAATATCCCAAAATACCGTAGGGTTTGGGCGAAAATTAAAATCATTTATTTGTATTTTTTCTATCCGTTCAGTGATTTTTTCATGTGCTTTACCCGGTCTTGCTATCCCTGATAAATCACCCTTAATATCCGCTAAAAATACTGGCACGCCAAGATGAGAATATGCTTCGGCTAAAATCTGCAAAATGATAGTTTTACCCGTTCCTGTCGCCCCGGAAATAACACCGTGTCTATTCCCCATGGCTGCGTCCATAATAACTTGCACACCGTCTTGCCCACCTAATAGTATTTCCTTTGCTGCCATTTTTTAAGTCTCCGATATATTTTGTTTTAATTGTAGCAAAGTATTGCTTAAAAATACTTTTAGACTTGTTATTTGCTTTAGAGCATCTTTATAATTGATGAATTGAATAACTTTAAGCTTTCTCCTTCTTGACCTTAAAGAGTAAAAAAAACTACGATAACTGAGACATAACAAAAACAATTACCATGGGACAAGAAATATCTTTTTCAAAATTTGATAAAACTGACTTCAATCGTTTTTATCTAAAACTTAAACAAGAAACGGAACTTCTTAAGAAAATGGTTAAACAGAAAGCCTTCTCAACACGCTCCCCTGTTGCAGGGTTTGAAATTGAGGCATGGATTTTAGACAAGGACATGCAAGTTGCTTCAATCAACGATGCTTTTCTTAAGACTTTAAATAACTCATTGGCTTTTGAAGAGTTGGCTAAATTTAATATTGAATTAAATAGTACCCCTACCCCTTTGGCCGGCAATGTATTCAGCCGTATGCACAAGCAATTACAGTCTACTTGGGATAATGCATATCAACATGCTAAATCAACAGACAACCGATTAATGATGATTGGTACGCTACCGACACTTAAACAAAGTGATTTAACCTTAACCAATATGTCAGATTTAAATCGTTACCGTGCTCTTAATGAACAAATTTTACAATCCCGTGGCAAACCTATTAATCTGGATATTGTGGGTCGCGAGCATCTCAAGCTAGATCATCACGATGTGATGCTTGAATCAGCAACGACCTCTTTTCAAATTCATATCCAATTACCCTTAGCTATTGCTCATCATTTCTACAATGCATCTATCATTGCTTCAGCGCCAATGGTCGCACTTTGTGCCAACGCCCCCTTTTTGTTTGGTAAAGATTTATGGGATGAATCACGCATTCCTCTGTTTGAACAAGCCATTGAAACGGGTGGATATGATGGGGCAGCACACGGCCCTATTAAACGAGTCAGTTTTGGTACCGATTATGCCCGTCAATCTATTATCGAATGCTTTATAGAAAACCTTGAGCACTTTCCTGTTTTACTCCCTGTTGATTTAGATTCACCCATTGAAACCTTTGAACATTTAAGGCTTCATAATGGCACGATATGGCGCTGGAACAGACCACTAATCGGTTTTGATGAAGATGACACACCCCATATAAGAGTTGAACACCGAACCCCTGCGGCAGGCCCGACTACAATTGATTCTATGGCCAATGCAGCTTTTTTTTATGGTGTAGCAAAAAGTCTTTGCGATGAAATTATAGAGAAAGGCTTATCCCTCCCTTTTTCTCAGGCTAAGGATAATTTTTATCAAGCGGCAAGATATGGTCTGGATAGTCATATTATATGGCTTGATGGAAAGAAATACCGTTTACAATCATTATTAAGAGATGAATTAGTTCCCCGAGCAATTCTTGGTTTAAAATCATTAGGTGTTACAAGTAGTGATACCGAAGACTTTTTAGACCTCATTTTGCAACGACTCAATAATAAGCAGAATGGCTCTCATTGGCAACGCAATTTTATTTTAAGCCAAGATCAATCGACTCGTTCACAAGAAATATTTAAATTAATGACCCAGACCTATCTAAAAAACCAGCAATCAAGAAAACCAGTAAGTGAATGGGAGACTAGTTAAATGGCCTATATAAATCAAGTCAATAACTTCCCCAAAGAACTATTATCAGTAAAACCAAAATCATTACATTCCCTAATACCTGAACCAACCCTGTTTCATTTAACAGGGAAACTCAAACAACCATTATTTATCTCTGTGCTCTTACATGGTAACGAAGTGACTGGTTTTCTTGCGCTACAAAAATTACTGGCAAAATATCAACAACAGGAATTACCCCGCTCCCTATCCTTTTTTCTTGGGAATACAAAAGCAGCAGGTCTGGGCCTGCGACATCTGGATGACCAACCAGACTTCAATCGTATCTGGCCAGGTTCAGAATTAGAACAAACTACAGAATCCATAATAACCCAGGAAATTGTCGATATAATGACTAAAAAGAACATATTTGCCAGTATAGATGTTCATAACAATACTGGCCTAAATCCACACTATGCCTGCGTCAACAAACTAGACAATCAATTTTTACAACTCGCCAGACTTTTTGGCCGATTAGTTGTCTTTTTTACTAGACCCAAAGGTGTGCAATCCGGTGCTTTCTCAAAAATTTGTCCTGCAGTTACATTAGAATGTGGTAAACCGGGTCAACAACATGGCGTTGAACATGCCTTTGAATATCTAAATAGCTGCCTTCACCTTTCCAAGCTATCGACTCACCCGGTATTACCACAAGATATTTCTATATATCATACGGTCGCCCAAGTAAAGATTAATAAGGATATAAATCTTAGCTTTGATGATGAACAAGCTGATCTTTTGCTAAATAAGGACATAGAACGTATGAATTTTACTGATATTACTGCCGGCACTCATCTAGGTACTGTTTTTAACAAAAACAATATGCCACTAACAGCAAAAGATGAAGAAGGACTTATTGTTACTGACCAATTCTTTTCTATTATTGATAACACATTACAAATAAACAAAAATACAATGCCTTCTATGCTCACCTTAGATAAACATGTTATAAAACAAGATTGTTTATGTTATTTGATGGAAAGAATAACGCCATAGTTCTGTGAAATTTTTTTAATTAATAATAAGGTGACATCAAATGACTATAATTCAATCAAAGCCCTTAGTTCTGTTATTCATTCCTCTTTTTTTATTTAATAGCTCGATACATTCAGCTGAGATCAATGAGGGTAAAAAAAAGCAGCTCCTTGTCTAGGTTGTCATGGTGCTAATGGTAATAGTAAAAACCCACAATACCCGAGCTTAGCAGGACAGCAAGCAACATATATTGAAGCTCAGTTAAAAGCATTTCAGTCTGGGCAACGTATTAATTCTACAATGCAGAGCATGGTTGCTAACCTAAATGAGACAGATATCAAAAATATAGCAGCCTATTTTTCAAGCATCCCTTCTGTAAAGTGCTGGAAGGGATTCTTCTTCGGCGAAGAAGGGACAAGCTAAATTTGCTATGTGTTCGGGTTGTCATGGTACAACTGCCCAAGGAAGAGGAAGCTTTCCAAAGCTTGCAGGTCAGCAACCAGAATACTTGAAAAAGCAGTTGCTCAGTTTTAAAAATGGTTCCAGAAAAGGTGGCCCTATGAATGCGATTACTTCCTCATTGTCCGAACGGGATATTAGCGAAATAGCTGCTTATTTAGGAAGTTTATAAGGGTAATAAAAAAGGCGGAAGAATCCGCCTTTTTTTCTTAGAGTCTGTTCAAGATCTCTTGGAGCCATTGAATTCTGCAGAAATCATATGACTAATTAGGGTCAAGTACACATAAAAAGACCTGATTAGAAAGAATCGTCAGCCAAAATATATTCCTATAAAAATTAAGCCTACTAATTGCCGATCAAAACCATTAAAAGGGTTTTTAAACTACGAATCCCGTGAAATCTTACTTTCCTCGTCAAGGGTAAGTGCTTCTCATTTCACCGCTAAAGTTATATTTTAAAGGGTTCTCAGTGTTTGGCTGACGATTCTTTCTAATCAGGTAAAAAGATAGGAAAGAATAGTATTTAATATGTACCTGACCCTAGTTATTTCTGATCGAATCTTTTTCACCTGAAATTATCGCTTTATCAGCCGAGATAAATCCATATGTTGCACGCGCATTAACGATTAATGTCTTGCAGCTTTTGACTGAAGAAGAGATTGAACAATTCACAGGGTTTGAAGTAATGCCTATAGACAAGGATGCTGGATTTGGACTTGAATGGGGTGAAATAGATTCATTTTTTAGGCTGCCTATTTATGGAGGATTAGAAACGTACATTCAAGTTCTTATTGATACAAATTCTCATAGTGCTTCAATTGATTCTCTTTTGCTTGGTCAGGCAAAACAAATTCAACCAGGTTCTGCTGTCCAATTTATTGAGCAACTTAAGTTGCTAGGTTTAAACTCTTTGGTTTATACGATTGATACGGAAGCAGAATGGCAATTTTTTTCCTCGATTGGAATTGATGGTATCTACACTAACGATATTCCCCTCGGGTTGTTATTGCAAGAACAGTCCGAATAGTTGGGGGGGCATGAAGGGGACAGATTTATTTAACTGGAGACACATTGTTAGAAGGCTGCGTAAGCGGCAACCAACTTGTGATTGCCAGTCCTCCCAATGGTGAGGAAGCAATAGCGATGGAGCCGTGTGCGCTTCAACAATGGCTTTACAAATGCTTAGGCCAAGACCCGAGCCGCCAGTGCCACGGTTTCTTGATGACTCTCTTCGGTAAAGCCGTTCAAATAATTGTGGCTGCTCCTGTTCGGGAACTCCTGGTGCTGAATCCTGCACGGTGACTTCAATGCTTGATCGCACGACCCGGATTGATAAGTTGATCTGGCCACCACGATCAGTGTAATCAAGACTATTTTGCAGCAGATTGCCAAACAGCTGTATCAGTCTCTGCCAGTCACCTTCTATCGTCATGTCATTAGATTCGTCATTCGTCAGCGAGTTTTTCACGCTGAGCATCAAGCCTTTTTCTTCAGCCAGTTGCCGAAAAGACGACATTAACTCATCTGTCAGATCAGATAAAAAAACAAGTTCAACATAGAGTGTTAATTGTTGAATATCGTGTTTTGAAATTAAATAAATGTCCTGGATCAGACGGTCAATCTGATCCAGTTTGCGGTGAATCACTGGGTAACTCTCTTCTTGTTGGTTAATGCCATCTTCCAAGGCTTCGATATTAGCTTTTAATACCGATAGCGGCGTTCTTAGCTCATGAGAAACATTCACCAGTAACTGTTTTTTATTGTCCAGTAGCATTTCTACATGTTTGGCATGTGCCTCTGCGCTCTTTCTTTCCTGATCACGTTCCTGAAACGCTTTGCTCGTACTCCATTCAGCAAAATATGCAGCAAACAACACAAGGTTATGGGTATAAATAAATTCGAAAAAATGGGGCGTATACCAGGTGTCATCAATATTGTTATCTAGGCTAAGATAAACCTGAAAACTCAAACTGCCAGAGTAAAGGGTGATAGGTACAATGCTGTTTTTAACGCCAAGCATAAATACCAGCGCAAAAGCCACAATATGCACCCATGCAGCACTTAACATCGGTAGATCGTTCAGATTCATGCTCATCATGATATTCTGTTTGATAATCAAATAGACCACCAGAATATAGATAGAAAGCCAGCGTCTTTTTTTAACGACCAGTAAGTAAAAACCGCTTAGCAAAATAAGTATTGAAACCAGAACCATCGAGAGAGCTGTTGGCGACAGACTGCCAGAGAGGTACTGCGTTATATGCATGATTTGAAGAAACAACGCAACACTGTAGATCAAAGCAGCTAACTGAATATTGCGTTTAAATAGCGAGTCGCTATCTGTATTGAAGATAGCATCCAGATAATGGCTAACGGTTTTGACGTAATGATTAACGGTTTGGAGAGGACTCATCGTTATAGGCATTCATACTATTGGTCATTTAGGAATGGAAAATTAATAACTTTGTCATTATGG
>CAZHUE010000070.1:0-12290 GCA_964535875.1 uncultured Methylomarinum sp. | reverse complement strand
CCGATACCGATACCGATACCGATACCGATACCGATACCGATACCGATACCGATACGGACACAGATACCGACGGAGATGCAGATGATTTAAAAGTTGATGAATCAAATGGGTTGAATACCACTGATTCGGGAACCCTTCATATCAATGGGGGGGTGCCGCAAACTGTTGAGCTTTCTGCTTCGGGTGCAACTTGGGACTCATCAACTAATACATTGACCGGTTTCGATGATGAGGGAAATAGTATTTATACGATTGTTGTTGATGACCAAGGTGAATACACCTTTACTTTATTATCAGCTCTTGACCATCCACTTGGAGAGGGTGATGACAATACAATAGTTTTTGATATTGAAGCTAAGCTGACTAATAGTTCTGGGGATTCGGTAGAAACATTATTTGACGTCACTGTTTTTGATGATGGACCCGCTATTTTTGCCCCTGATAATGCACAGATCGGCAGTCAATTATTTTCTTATGATCTCGGGCTTGATGGTTTAGGTGAAGTTTCTTTAGAAATTCCGACAGTAACAACTACTGATGGCGACCCTGCCTCTTTAGAATCACTAGGTAGACCTCTATCTTTTGAGATTACTGATGTTAATAATGATGGGCTGGATGAATTACATATTTTTGTAGATAACGGCGCAACTGGCTGGACACCAGATGAAACTGATCCTGCTCAGCAAGATATTGATGTGCTTAGTATATTACCTTTTTCTTCCTCTGGTGATACGGGGGCTTATACTTTACTATTAAATGATTTTATTGATTTACCAGTTGATGATGATGGGGTTCAACAAACTTTGGATTTGAGTTTTGGTGTTTCTGCTACAGATGGAGATGGAGATGTTGTGACAGGGATTGTTCATGTATCATTTAGTGGACAAGGTACAATTGTAAATTTTGAGCATACTGATACTGGAGATTCAACAGACATATTATAGTTAACTATAAATACTTAGCTATTTTTTAGATGTCTAAAATAAAAAACCGTCTTTAGTTACTCTGAAGACGGTTTTTTTGTTTTAAGTGTGCAGAAGGTAGTCAAATATCACCATTTATTTATAAATATGTTAAAAATCATCCTATGCAGGACTTACTAAATAAATATATTTTTACGCCTGGCCCTGTAAGAATGTATGAAGAAACATTACAGCTAGGTTCAATTCAAACACCTTATTTTAGGAATGAGGCGTTTTCAAAAGTAATTTTAGAATGTGAACAAAACTTATTACAATTATTGAATGCTCCAAAAGCCAGTAGAGTTGTTTTTTTTACAGCATCTGGAACAGCAGGAATGGAAGCAATTGTTCAAAACTTACTTAATAAAAATGATGAAGCCATTGTTATAAATGGGGGAGGCTTTGGTCAACGGTTTGTTGATCTATGCAAACTACATAATATTAAGCATTTTAATCATAAATTAACACATGATAATCTATCTGATACAAATCAACTAAATGGCTATAACAGGGCAACAGCAATATTGATCAACGCACATGAGACAAGTGTTGGTCTCTTATATAACATGGAAAATGTTGGGAAATTTTGTAAAAAAAATAATATTTTAAATATTGTAGATGCAATCAGTCTATTTGTAACTGACGAGCTTGATATGAAAAAACAAAATATAGATGCCTTGATTATCAGTTCTCACAAAGGCTTAGCTTTACCGCCAGGATTGACAATGGTTGTTTTATCACCAAAAGCTATTCAAAAAATAAATTCTCCGTCCATGATGTATTTTGATTTTAATAGCTATATTGGTGATGGTAAAAGAGGCCAAACTCCTTTTACACCAGCTATAACAATCTTGTTACAGCTTCACGCTAGGCTAAATCAAATGAAAAAAGATGGTATATCATTCCATATAGATAAAGCCAAAAATATTGCAGATTATTTTAGAGAACAAATTAGCTCTTTACCCTTGAAAGAATACAGCCACTATATGCCAAATGCAATGACAACATTGACACCAACAGATGGAAGATCTGCGTATGAAATTGTAAAAGACCTTGATAAAAAATTTAATATAGTACTTACCCCTAATGGAGGGGAGTTAAGAAATATTATTTTTAGAATTTCCCATATGGGAAATATGGATAGAGATTATATTAATGTATTAATCAATGCATTACATGAATACTATGGAGTAAAGAGAGAGCTTACATGAAGGTTTTGATAATGGCTGCGGGTGTTGGAACTAGAATTAGCAGGCATCTGCATGGACAACCAAAATGTTGTGTCGATGTAAACGGGAAATCTCTAATTAGATATACCTTTGAGTTATTAAAGAACAAGGGGATTAGCAATATAGCTATTGTGACTGGTTATAATGAAAGTTATATTCATCAAGCTTTAGAAGGGATTTTATATACTAGATATTTTAACCCGTTTTTTAGAGTAGCCAACTCAATATCTTCAGCTTGGTTTGCACGAGATTTTTTAACGCCAGATGATGATATAGTCATTATAAATGCAGATGTTTTTATAGAAGAAAAAGTACTGGATATTTTAATGGAGGAGTCACTGACACCACTAATGTTAAGTGATAGTACAAGAATTGAAGAAGCTGATTATCGGTTTAACTGGGAAAATAATAGTTTAAAAAAATATGGTAAAGATTTAAGCAATGAGGAAACTACAGGTGAATATGTAGGTATTGGACGATTGAACAAAGAAGATTTGTCAGAGTTTAAACAAAACGTAATTGATGCAGTTATGACTGAGGATTATCACTGTTGGTGGGAAGATATTATTTATCGTTCAATTAATGAAGGAAAACAAGTTCATATAAAAGACATAGCAAATAATTTTTGGGCTGAAGTTGATTATATTGAAGATTATGAAAGGATTAAACAATTCGTTCAAAGTTGAGTTAAATGAAAATATGAAAGAAAGGAAAGAAATCAAGAAACTTATAGGTTTTATTGCGGATATAGAATCAATGTTTGAGCCCATATTTCCCACAAATTCCGTGCTCGACCGATTTATTTAGAATGAATAGTAAGTCAAACCCTTATTTTAAGAAATTATTAACAGATATACGCAATCACTTCCTTATAGGCACAGCTATTATTGTTGATGAAGAAATCAACAAAAAATTTGATCCTACTTTTTCACAAGTTTATATTACTTTTTTTCAAGAAGGCATTAAACCGTTACGCTGGGGGGCAAGACGTAAAAATATAGAAACATCAATACAACGTATTACTGAAAAACTGAAAGAAAATTCACGTCTTTCTGAATTTTCCCTAGAAGATCCAAATCAGTGCCGCATTCTGTTTGAGATGGTGGTTAGCACATCCTCATGTAATATTCGTAATTTAACAACACAACTAGTTTCCGAAAATCGTTTTGAGCCGGGCGTTAATGGATTAAAGTTTGACTTTGAAGGTGTGCCTCGGTTTTTTATGCCTACGGATGCTGTTATTCACAGTATCATGAGTGTGAATCAATTATTAAATTATCTCTCAAAGAAAACAGGCCATGCCAAACTAAGTAATAAAATTTCTGAACGTGTCGAGCTGATGCGAAAAGAACCGATAAAGTATACCTTTATCAAAAGCATGGCCTGCATAAGCTATAAAGAGAATGCTGTTTCTCTTTACCGAGCTTATCCCTGTCCTGTTATATTTAATAAACAAGTGATGTACAAGGCCTTGCTTAAAAGCATTGACTGGCTAGTAGAAAATATGGGGGAAGATGATAGCTTTCTTTACTTTTATGACGGTATTAAAGATTCTAAAGTAGATTTAGATCACCCAAAAATGAAAGATCCACTTTACAATAATATTTTGCGCCATAGCGGTGGAACAATAACGTTATTACGAGGTTATGAGCTCACTAAACGCGATTTTTATCTTAAGGCAGCTAAAAAATCTATAGACTTTTTGTTGTCAACATTTAGAGAACATAATGTTGAAAATAAATATGCCTGTTATCCCTTCTTTAACAACAAATCTAAACTGGGCGGTGCTGGAATTGCTCTAGTGGCGTTGATGCATTACACCATACAAACAGCTGATCAAAGTTATCGAGAACAGATAGAAGGGTTAGTAAGGCATCTGCTTTCAAGAATTGATAAAGATGGAGAGATGATTGGTTATTATATCCATCCTAAAATTTGTGGTGGAAAAGCGATTATTGATCCATCTGACGAGCTTAAAAAAGAACTGTTTTCTTTTTATTATCCGGGTGAAGCATTACTAGGCTTAGCGCTTTATTATCGGCACATCAACAATATTGATAAGCAGCTAAAAACTGAGGTTTATGAAAAAAGTCTTAAGGCTTTAGATTTTTTGGTCGATATTCGGCCAGTTAAATATGATTATATGTTTGATATTTTACCAGCCGATGCCTGGTTAATGCAGGCAATTGAAGAATGGGTAAAGGTCGATGGGTTTAAAAAGAAAAGCTATATAGACTTTGTTTTTAATGATACTCAGACAATGTTCGATCATATGTACACAGAAGAGAATGCACCTGCCCCCGATTATGTCGGCGGTTTTTTCTATAACTATGGCGACCATGTTTATCATGATGCTTCGCGGAATGAAGGCGTTGTTGCCGCTTATTATCTGGCTAAATATTTAAAGGACGAAGCGAAGGCTGAGCAGATTATGGGAAATATGCTTAAATCAGCCAAGGGGTTGATGCACACATTTCATACACCAGAATCAACTTTTGCTCATAAATATCCGCATAAAAGTATTAACAGCTTTCGTTTTAAATTAACTCGTCAGTGGGTCAGGGTCGATTCAGTTCAACACACAGCCTGTTTTTTTGCTCGACTGTATCAAGCTAATTTTGATAATGTTAATAACAAACCTGATTTTGTGCTTTTTGAATCTGACAATGATTCATTCGAACAGTTTTTTAAAGAGATCAAATTATTAACACCTAAAAGTGGTGCTAAAAAAATAGTGATTGTCTCAGAATTTGTAGATATTAAGGAAAATATAAATGAATGTCTAGATACAGAAATGTATAAAACATTGATTCAATCAGCCCAAATTGATTGGCTCTTTACGGTTGAAAGATTTAGAGAACATGTCAATGTTCTGGAAGATATTTCAATATGGAAAAATCATGGTGATAGTCTTGAAAGTATTGAGGATGAAATTATCAACTCAATTAATCCCAATGATATTGTTTGTGTAAAAGGTATAAAAAACAGTCAATTACCTGAATTAAAAGAAAAGTTGAAGAAAATACTTCTACGGAATAATGAGCATGTCTAGCATTAAAATATTAAAAGGTTTTGATAAATCTCAACTGTGGCGGTTTTTTGTCGATGGACGGTTCCATAAAAAATATAACGGTTGGGTAGGGTATGAAGCTGGGGAGAAAGGTTCTATTCAGGCCTTACTGAATGGCTTTAGTTTTATGCTTGATAATTTTGATCTTTCAGGCGGACTTAAAGGAACCTATTTAAGAGAATTACACAAAGTTTGCATGTTAAATGTAGAAACTTCGAATCCAAAATCAAGCCCTGGTGACATTAGATATTTAAATTCAGGGATGCCTTTTTTTGCTAAAAGTACAACCTATGAACATTTGCTGGAAGTTTTTGAGATGCGAACAAATGATGGCACAGCCCTATTTAATCATCAAAAATATGAGAAAACTGCAAACGAGCTTGATGTAGATGAAATATATGCATTTATGCGTAAAGAAGGAAAGATCAATTATAGAAATTGGTACCCCAATTTCGATTACACCCTGCAAAATGCTTTAGAAGGAAAAAACTCATTACATGCTTTTTATCAAGCAAAGCATACGGTGCAGATGCTGATAATTTCCAAAATGGAGGATATTATTGAGCGGTATAACCAGAATATCAAACAGGCAAAAACAGATGAAGAAAAACTGGAGATTATTGCCTTAGTCCCACGCGAGATGGAATTGTTGCATCCTTTTCCTGATGGAAATTCAAGAACTTTTAGCTGTATAACATTAACACACCTTCTGCTTTATCATGGATTTACCCCTGCAATTTTAGAAAACCCAAATCTTGACAATGAAGTGTCTTTATCTCAATGGGTTAAAGAGGTTGAAAGAGGTATGGACAGGACAAAAGAGCTGTTGGCAACACCTAATAAAAGGATATTTGATTATTCTATTCTTGATATGGAAAACCGGGATAGGGATAAATTCCTGGCTATGGCGGCTGAACTAATTAATAAAATTGATACCCAAAAGGAAATTTATCTGACACCTCAGCGAATTAAAAAAATAACAAAGGGTGAGTGGATAAAGCAAGGGTGTGATGAAAATCAAAGGTACACAGGTGTTGGCACCTATGGTACTTATGCTAGGGGAAATATCTATTTTGCAATTGCCATTAAAGACTGGATTAAAGAGAAAAAAAATCCTTATGAAGAACTAAAAAAAGTTTTAGCTAAAGGAATTAAGGCTTTAGTTTTAGATGATTTAAGTTATGCAAAAGGTATCAATGTCCCTGTTTTATTAGTGCAAGATTGTTTTACAGCATTTAAGCAATGCGCAGTACAAGTTAGGCAGGATAAAAACCCTTATACACTTTTAATTACTGGAACAGAAGGAAAAACGGGGGCAAAAGTACAGTTTCATCATTTGTTAAACAAACAGATTAAAACCCACGCCGTATTAAATAGTGCCAATACAGAAATCCCTGTATTGCGTTCATTGATTAATTTAGAAGCTGATGACGAAGTGGAGGTCAATGAAGTTTCCGTAGGAAGTGATGAAGCATATAGGGTTGAGCGTAGTGTAATGGTTAATCCTGATCTTTGCTTTTTAACCCATATTGGCCCAAACCATATGGATATGCATAAAACGATTGAAAATATTATGGTGGCTAAATCCTCAGTTGTGGAAGGTTTAAGGGAAGGAGGGAAGTGTATTCTTAATTCAAAAATAGAACATTACCCCAAATTACTTAATGCAATCAAAAACCGAAAACCGGATATTCCTATTTTGACTTATGGAACATTGGGTAGTGATACTGCAACGCTCATTAATCAGGTGTTTGATAGTCAAAGGTTTGGCTGGAATGTCGATGCAAAAATTGATGGGAAGAATATTCATTATTTTGTTCCGATGTTTCAGCAACATGCACCACTTGCTAGTGTGGGTGTTTTATTAGTCATTAAGGAAATGGGCTATGATATTCATCAAGCGGCAAATGATTATGATGGCTTCGTTCCCTTTGAAACAATGGGAAGAATGCTGACATTAACAAAGCGATCAGGCGATGTGTTTTTTTATGACCAAAGCCGGCGAGGTGGTTTTCATGGTATGAAATCTGCTTTTGGGGATATGAAAAACTTTGATATTAAGGGAAAAATTATTGCGTTGGTGGGAGGCATTTCGATTAAAAAAGATTCGCAATGGACGAAAGATGCGCATGCCGAACTGGCTAAAATGATTAATGAAAGTAAAATTGATCGGCTTTATACCACCGGTAATTTTATGGGCTATGTACAAGATAATTTGGAAACCCCGTCAATATTTGTAAAGCATAGTGATGACCTGGATGAATTAGCTTATTCCCTTTACAGCGAAGTAAAAGGTGGAGACCTTCTTTTTATTATTGGCAGTGCATACCTCTATTTAGGTCGAGTGGCTGATAGACTTTTAAGGTTTAAAGACAACAGTAAATTTGACTATGGAATTTACCAGAATTCTCCTTCGCCTCAGCTTATAAAAGATTACAAAAACTTGCTTGTTTTGGATGAAGTAGAAAATGGATGTCCTTTGGAGCTGGCTTTAATCCGAAACGAACTGGATGATTATCAGCCAAACTATCAAACGTATACAGAAATGAGAGCAGAAATATTGATGGAGTTTTTTAAATCACTTGATAATTTAGTGCTTTCTTATAGTGGGGTACAACTTGTAAATAAGGAGATAGTAGCAACCGGAAATAAATCCTATGTTTACAATCAGGAATTTTGTCAGAAATGGTTTAATAATTTAGATAAAAAAGAAAGTTTGTCTAGAAAACAGCTTTTTGGCAGCTTTTATTTTTTTGGGGATGAAAATTTTTTGCTACATGTTGAAGTGGCAACGATGAATTTACATATTGGTTTTGTAAAGTTTCATAAAGTTCAAGATAACTGTCAGGTATTGAAAATGGGGAAAAGTGATTATCAATATATTACTGAAAAATATGGGCGATATTTTGATAAACGAATAGAATTTGTTGAGAGAAAATGGGGTTTAAAATGGTATTCCCACGATTATGGAAATTTTATAGATCTTGCGAATGCCACGACTTACAAAACCCAAATTAATTTGTTACAAAGTGAGCTATGCCTGACATTATTAATTCCTCTGCTTGAATTGTTAACTGGAAAAGACAAAGCCAAAAAATAATTGTCATTTTGTATGTCAATAAAATACTGTTTTTTATTTTTTATACTCTCGTTTTTTAACACCGAGCTTAATGCTCAAACTAACTATAAATATTCTCTGGATCAGCGCCATGAAGAAGGCGAGTTTAGAATTTATTTCACCTTAAAAGGTGTCAATAAAATACCACCAAAAAACCAACAAGACCGGAATGGAAATCATATTCCTGACTATGTTGAAAATATTGCCCGTCAACTTCAACAAGCCTCAACACTATTTATAAATCAATTTGGCTTTAAACATCCTTTACAACAACCGCGATATAAAAATAAAACTGATTTTATAGATGTTTATATTATGCCTTTAAAATCGAATGGGGTTGCCAGCGATGTTGTCGACCGTAAAAATCGTGCGCTGGTGATAAAGCTTTCTACAAATTTGATTCACGATACATTGACACCCGCTCATGAGTTTTTTCATTTAATTCAGTACGGATATACAATGTTTAATAATCGATGGTCATTAGAAGGGCAGAGCCGATGGGCAGAATATGCTTTTAGACAGGGCGTGGGAGCTAGGAAAAAACTACCAGTTAATAATAAAGAGATCGGAGTTTTACTTGGTAAAGCACATGAGGCTAGTAGTTTTTGGAATCAACTAGCTTATCTGGCTGATAAAAACGGGGGAGAATTTAATTTTCCCAATCCACAGACTTATGTCAATAGCGATAAGCCATTTGTGCAAGATAATAAACTATATGGTGTGCAACTGGTAAAAAAAATTTTAGAGAATTATCAGATTTTCGATGCAAAAGTAGCAGAATATTATCGGCTTTCACGCTACGGATGGACAGAAAAAGAACAAAAATCAGAAAATAATAATAGGTTTATGTTGCAAGCGATTCAACAGAGCTTGGAAGAATTGAATATTAAATCCACTGAAGTTGATCAGTTTGTAAGTGTACTTGAAAGGTATAACAAAGAAAAAGTTATTGAGGAAAATTTAAATGATTATTCTGATAAAGTAGAGTCATTAGGCAATCCTTTTAAATCAATTTTCCCTAACGATATTTATGCTCGAAATGTTTGGGATATGCAAGTGTTTCAAAACAAGATTTATTTAGGTGCTGGAAACAGCAGTAATATTGGCCCATCACCCAATGCAGGCCCAGTACCTGTGATAAGTCTTAATCCCAAAGATGAAAAATTTAGTAATGAATATATTGTAGATGAAGAGCAAATAGATAGATTCCATGTTTTTAATAATATCCTCTTTATTCCTGGTCATGATGCTACAGAGAGTTGGAATTTTGAAAATTTTTATACCTACAACAATAAACAATGGAATAAACAAAGGAATATTAAAAAAGGACTGCATAATTACGCAATGGAACTTTACAATGGGCAATTATTTAGCGCACTAGGAACAACTAATGGTGCTTCGGTTGCTATTTCTAACGATATGGGAAAGACGTGGGCATTACAGCATTTGGGTAAGCATCGCATCTATAGTTTTTTAAAAGTCAGCAACAAATTATTTGCGATAAAGCCATTTTTATCATCGCAACTGGCTAAAAAATCATCAATTAAAGGAGTTCGTTATTTTAGTGTTGCAGAATACAATGGTAAAGGGCAGTTTATTAAGCGTGATGACCTGACTTATAAAACAATGTTTCCAAACAGCTCGCTTTTTTATAACAAAACAAAAAAAATTGTAAAACCACTACAACTTGGTGATAAAACTCTCTATATAGGAGCCTACACACATAACGATCATCAGTTTAAACCGTTTGGCGTTTATTTGGCCTATTTGAAGAATGATAAATTGAATGTTAAATCGATCAAGTTGCCTGATAATTACAGACCTTGGGATATGATTACATATAAGGATAATGTGTATTTGTTAATCGAGGATAGGTATAAAAATGAGACGAAAGTTAAAGTGTTAAAATCTTCAAACTCTGATTTGATCAACTGGGAAAAAATAGTACAGTTTTCTTCACCCACTTTTGCTCGTTCATTTGAGATTATCAATAAACAAATCTATTTTTCGTTGGGAAGCTACCTACAAAATCCTTTGGCATGGAAACAAAATGAGTTAAATAATAGGACAGGTGAAATTATTAGAATTAAAGATGTAATCTATTAAAAGAATCATAGACATACAATACTGGCTTATACGTTATAGTAGATGATAAAAATGGAGGGAAGGCTGAATGAATTACCCAAAAATACAACATCATGGCGCAGTTAATGGGGTGACTGGATCATGTCATGAATTAAAGGTTGATGTTGATAACTCTGTCCTGATTGATTGTGGCTTATTTCAGGGCGCTGAAAACTCAGGAAGAGGCTCAAGCAGTGATAATTTAGAAATTGAATTTCCTATTGAACATATACAAGCATTATTAGTCACCCACTGTCATATAGACCATGTAGGGCGCATTCCTTATTTATTAGCAGCCGGGTTTGATGGCCCTATTTATTGTTCAGAACCAACGGCGGTTTTATTGCCATTAGTACTAGAAGATGCGGTTAAAATTGGATTCTCCAGAAATAAACAATTGGTCGATAAATTTCTAAAACTATTAACCAGCCGAATTATTGCTGTCCCTTATCAGAAATGGCAAGAGATTAATTTGTTAGACAAAAGTGAAAGCAAGTTAAAAATAGAATTCAGCCCGGCAGGACATATTTTAGGCTCGGCTTATATCGTCTGTGATGTAAAAAATAAAACTGGCTCACAACGAATTACTTTTTCGGGTGATTTAGGTGGCCCTCATACCCCATTATTACCAGAACCACAATCACCTGAACAAACTGATGTGTTAGTGATTGAGGGCACTTATGGTGATAAAAATCATGTCGGGCGTAAAGAAAGAAAAGCAGGATTAAAAAAACTGATTATCCGCTGTTTACAAAATAAAGGGGTTATTTTAATTCCCGCATTCAGCATAGGTAGAACTCAAGAGCTACTTTATGAACTGGAAGAAATTATTCACCAAAACAAGGATGATGCCTTGTTAAAGGATTTACTTTGGGGTGACCTGGAAATAATAGTCGATTCACCCTTAGCCAGTAAATTTACAAAAATCTATAAAACGCTTAAACCTTATTGGGATAAGGAAGCAACGGTCAAAGTTAAAAGTGGTCGCCACCCATTATCGTTTGAACAGCTAACAACAATTAATGACCATCAAGAACATCTGGCAACGATTGAATATTTAAAGAAAACAGCCAAGCCTTGTATAGTTTTAGCGGCTAGCGGAATGTGTGCTGGCGGTAGAATTGTCAATTATTTAAAAGCATTGATTGAAGATAAACGTACAGATATTTTATTTGTTGGCTATCAGGCAAGGGGAACAACGGGGCAAGCAATACTACATTATGCGGATAAAAATGGCTATGTTCAAATGGATAGGCAGCGTTACAAAATTAATGCAGGTGTTTATTCCTTAAGAGGTTATTCTGCCCATGCAGACCAAACTGCATTAATTAATTTTGTGCAAGGAATAAAACAAAAGCCAAAAGAGGTAAGAATTATTCATGGGGCTAATGAAGCCAAGCAAGTGCTACAAGAAAAATTAAAGATTTTATTGCCTGAGGCAAAAGTTTGGATTCCTGATTCTTAAAGATCAGGGTGGGTTATTTATTGCGAGTTACCTAAGCAATTAAAATTTTTGCATTAAATGATGTGATAGCTGATGTAGTCTGGTCTGCCATCTCTTTGGCAACTCAACGTCTTAAGCTAAAAATGTTAGGTTAACGATAAAGCTGTTAGCCTAACCTTGTATATTAAACGCATCTCTTAAACACAGGATTAATTAACATAAAAAGTTTATAGTGATAATCGATTTTCTGGGGAAGCCGTCCTAACCTTAAGCCCTGAGCTTGTACGTAGATTGGCTCCCCACCCTCGTCATCCATGCCGTGGAGTATCTTAGACCTGTAAGC
>CAZHUE010000069.1:0-12307 GCA_964535875.1 uncultured Methylomarinum sp. | reverse complement strand
CTTATGCTTTAGTACAAGTAATACTGGTGGGTTATTTATTGCGAGTTGCCTAAGTAAGCTAATTTTTTTATTTTACTATTCCTTCCCAATAACTTACTCATGAAATTTTCCAATCTTATGTAGCTAAATTTAGTTTGTCCACATTAATTACCTTTATTCTATAACAATTCCCCAAACTAAAAAATCATCATACAAAATAAATACATAACAAAGGCTGAACGCCTTTTAATAATATAATTTTGCAATCTAAACTGTTATCATTATTAATTAGGACATAAATGAAGTTGATTTATCTTGTTCGTTTTTTTATCCTAACAATGCGTTGATAACAATAAAACTAAAAACTAATTACGCTAACACTACTAAAATAGAGGACAAAATGAAAGTATTTATAAAACCATTAATTGCTAGCACACTGCTTATTGCATCTTCATCTGTTTATGCTCAGAGCTATTCAGACCAACAAGTCAAAAAAACAATTAATATTATGGATGATAATAAGGACAATAAAGTTGAATTCCAAGAGTATTTTGAAGAAACTTTTACTGACAATAATGATTCCTTTGATGTAAATCGTGATGGATATATCACGCCAGGTGAAATTATTTTAGAAATAAAAGAAGATCTTCGTGAATCAGTTGAAGAGATGCGCAAACAAGGTGTCTCAGAAAAAAACATTAGTAAGACGATAGCAAGCGAGTTAAAAATGGCGGACAAAGAAGTTGAAGCCTTGATTAAAAAAATGGATACTGATGGAGATATGTTAGTTGAACCTGAAGAAATTGATGCATACAAACGTAAACAGTTTGATAAGCTGGACAAAAATCAGGATGGTTTTATTTCAAGCGCAGACACTAGTAAAAGCGATTCTAAACCAAGTAAAGGATACAGTGTAATACCTTATGACCCTTCTTAATAGCTGAACTAAATTACAACTCCAAATTAAAACCGGCAAAGACTGCCGGTTTTTTAAATAATCAATCCAGCATTCTCTCTAAATACTCACAGTACGCTTTTATTATCTTAATCCGTGCAAATTTTTTATCATTTCCTTCAACCATAAGCCAAGGATTTTTCTGAGTACTAGTACGAGTCACCATTTCATTTACCGCAATATTATATTCACCCCACTTCTCACGGTTTCGGTAATCTTCCTCAGTAATTTTATGTTTTTTATAACTTATTTTTTCGCGTTCTTTAAAGCGTTTTAATTGCTCATCTTTGTCAATATGTAACCAGAATTTTAATAAAAGAATCCCATCGTCATGTAATGCCTCTTCAAAATTAACAATTTCTGCATAGGCTCGTTGCCACTCATTTTTAGAAGCAAAGCCTTCGACACGTTCGACTAGAACTCTGCCATACCAACTTCTATCATAAATCGTTACCTGCCCAGCTCTGGGGATATGCCGCCAAAAACGCCAAAGATAATGATGTAGCCTTTCTTCATCAGTAGGAGCAGCAATAGGAATAACCTGATAATTCCTGGCATCTATAGCATGAGTTAATCGTCTAATTGCTCCACCCTTACCGCCTGCATCCCAGCCTTCAAAAACCAAAATACTGGATAACTTTTTTTCATGTGCCTGTCGTGCCAGTTTGTTTAGCTTCCTCTGATATTTAGACAATAATGAAGTATATTTTTTTTTATCGAGCTTTAACGACAAATCAAGTGAATCTAGCAAATTATTTTGAAAACAATTTGTTTTATCAAAAACTAAATTAGCTGCTTGACTCTGCTCCTTTGCCTGTCTTTTATCTATATGTTGTTCAATACGACTTAAAATATGTTGCCCTATGGTTAAACTGCTATAACGAATATCAAAACCGTCAACAATTAGCCAAGGGGAATATTTCGTGCTTGTCTCTGCCAATACATTTTCTGCAACTGAAATAAAGTTGTCATACATTTTCAAATGTCTTTTATCTTTTTTCGTCACTTTCCATTGAGTATCAGGATTTTTTTCTAGGGTTTTAATTCTTTTTTTCTGTTCGCTTTTTTTTAGGTGTAACCAGTATTTAATAATTAATGCACCATCATCAATTAACTCCTGCTCCAATTGACAGATATGCTTTAAATCCAACATTAATTCACGATCATTTATCTTGTCATAAACCCGTCTAGAAAGTGGATTGCTATACCAAGAGCCAGCATAAACTGCAATAGCTCCTTTTGCTGGTAAGGCGCGCCAATATCGCCAAAATTTTGGTCGTTCTTTTTCTTCGTCAGAAGGTTTGCTAAAAGCAGTCGTTCTCATATATCGAGAATCCATCCATTCATTTAGTAAATTGATAACATCTCCTTTCCCTCCGCCATCAACACCAGAGATTAGAATAATCACTGGAAAATCACTTCGTTTCACTTTCTGTTGTGCAAGCAACAACTGAGTTCTAAGGTCAGGCAATAATTGCTCATACTCAGCCTCGTTAATAGTGTGTCCTAACTCTGCAATTTCAAACATTTAAGATAGCTTCTCCTCTAAAATCTAGGTCAATATAACACAAATGAAAAGACATTTTTAACCCTTACCCCTTCTATATTTAATATAAAAATAGTGACCTTTTATAAAATATTACGATAGTTTTGACACATGGCCTTCATTTATGTTTAAAATAGCGTTGTCGAATTAAAACTATAATTCATCGACATGTAACTTAATCAATAAATTTTTAGTTACATACCCTTATCATAAAGGGTTCTTACAATTAACAAAATGAGGAATTTAACAATGGCTGAAAAAGAAGAACAAAGTAATTTCGTAAAAATCTTTGCTGGAGTATCAATTGCTGCGATTATTTTGGTTTTGGTACTTAAAGATCGTGAAACTGATCATTTAGAACTTGCGGGCGCGGGTTCAACACTAGAAGGAAATGCTTCAGCCCTCAGCGAAGCAAAAAGATTCGAAAACAACTTCGAATAGAATTACATAGGTCTTTCATTAATCCATATTAATGAAAGACCTTTAAATATTCTTCAAAAATATTTAAGAATCCTTCAAAAGTTATTCCCCACTTCCATCAATCTTTAAAATTTCTAACAACAAAATTAGCAATAATTTATTTTATTCTGTAAGCTTGTCTGTGTTGTGTTTTAGAACCATAAATTTAAATTTTTAACCTCTTACAGGAATCTTTGTGAAAAAATCATACAAAAAACCTTTAGCTATTGCAGTGAGTAGCACATTATTATCTGGTCTTGCTTCAACAGCCGTTCAAGCTGAAAGTAATTCAGCAATAGATGCAAACCCATTTGAAATTTCTGAATTATCTACTGGTTATATGCTAACAGCCAAATCTGATTTAGAAGAAAAGGGTTCCAAAAAAATGAAAGACGGTTCTTGTGGAGAAGGAAAATGTGGCTCTTCATTGATGAAGGGCTCTGAAGAAAAAACAGCTGAAGGCAAATGTGCTGGAGATAAGCCTATGCCATCAATGAAAAAATCTGGCGAAAAAGGTGCTGAAGGAAAGTGTGGTGAAGGAACGTGTGGTTCAATGTAAACCAACTGACTTAAAGGGCTCCTCTATTAATTCTGTCTGACTAGGTATGCGGCCTAACATGAATTAATATAAGGAGCCTTAAACTTATCCAGGAATTACTCTTATGCTAAAGGGTGTTATATGGAAGAGTAAACTAACAAGTAATTCCATATGTACTAGATTGAAAATTATATAAATCTAACATTCAAGGCGTTTTTATTTTAGAACTTTCCTCGCCTAATAGAACCAATAAACAGAGTTGTTAATAAAAAAATAGAATATTTATGAGATGGTTTATAACTTTGTTCTACCTATTTTTGACGGCCTGTTCAGGCTTGCCTAGTCCTATGCGGAGTGAACCATACACTCATATTGATTTTAATAAAGTTAAAAAAAATTTTTCTGCATATAAAGGTATGCCTTTCCGTTGGGGAGGTGTAATTATAAATGTAACAAATAAAAAAACCACAAGCCAGGCTCAGCTACTTTTTTACCCCTTAAATAGGTACGGTAGGCCAAGAATCGTTAGAGAAGCAAAAGGACGGTTTGCTATTAGCAGAACCCAATTTTTAGACCCTGCTATTTTTAAAGAAGGCACTGAAGTTACAGTCACGGGCATTTTAACTAGCGAAATAAACCAAAAAATAGGAAAAAGAACCTTAGTTCTTCCTCAATTAGAGATCAGCCATATTCATGTATGGCCTAATCGACAGGATTATAATAGCAGGTTTTCTCACTTTCCCTATTCCCCTTATTATGACTATCCTTCTCGATACTATCGGCACAGTTTTTTTCACTTTGCGTTTTAACAAAAATTCAGAAAAAAGGCATCATCATGGTAAAAGCCCAGAACAAGCTTGCTGAAAAATTTTATGGTTGAGGGTTTAATTTAATAATTTCCGGAAATCACTAAATCCTCACTCATTAACATTTGTTTACGTTTCTAAAGCTCCCCACAAATCATATTCGTCCGCTTCCTCTAACCTAACATCAACAAAATCACCTACTTTTAAATGAGTAGCCCCATCAATAAACACCTGCCCATCAATTTCGGGTGCATCTGATTTACTTCTTGCTACTACCCCCTCTTCTACAACCTCATCAATCAACACGGTCTCTATTTGACCCACTCTTCTTTGTAACCTTGCAGCACTAATTTCAACTTGGTGAGCCATAAATCTAGCTACCCGATCTTGTTTTACTTCTTCAGGTAGCGCATCAGGTAATTCATTTGCAACGGCTCCTTTTACTGGTGAATAGGCAAAACAACCCACTCTATCTAATTGAGCTTCTGTTAAAAACTGTAATAATTCTTCAAATTCCTGTTCCGTTTCACCGGGGAAACCTGCAATAAAAGTACTTCGTATAGTTATATCAGGGCAAATTTTCCTCCAGGCTCGAATGCGCTCTAAATTATTTTGTGCCGCAGCAGGTCTTTTCATTAATTTAAGGATTCGACTATTCGCATGTTGAAAAGGAATGTCCAAATATGGCAATACTTTTCCTTCTGCCATTAACGGAATCACATTATCAACATGTGGATAGGGATAAACGTAATGCATTCTTACCCAAATCCCTAAATCACCCAATGCTTTAGCCAAATCATAAAACCGTGTATTGATAGACTGTCCTTTCCACTCTCGTTTTTGATATTTCAGATCCAATCCATAGGCACTAGTGTCTTGAGAAACAACGAGCAACTCTTTTACACCTGCATTTGCCAGGTGCTCTGCTTCAAGCAAAACATCATCGACTGGACGACTCACTAGATCTCCTCGCATAGAGGGAATAATACAAAAACTACAGCGATGATTACAGCCTTCTGATATTTTTAAATAGGCATAGTGTTTAGGTGTTAATTTAATACCTTGAGGAGGCACCAAATTCGTAAAAGGATTATGCACAGGTGGTAAATGCTGATGAACAGCGGCCACCACTTCATCAGCCGCATGTGCCCCTGAAATGCTTAGTACCTGTGGATGCCTGATTCTAATCTCATCCTCTCTTGCTCCAAGACAGCCAGTAACAATAACCTTACCATTTTCGGCTAACGCCTCGCCAATACTATCTAACGACTCTTCTACTGCCGCATCAATAAAACCGCAAGTATTCACTACTACCAAGTCAGCATCCTGATAGGTAGGAGAAACTTCATAGCCTTCTGTGCGTAATTTGGTGATAATTTGCTCACTATCTACCAATGCTTTAGGACATCCCAGACTTATAAAACCAACACGAGGAGTCCTCATTTAAATCGTTTTTTAACTTTAATTACCATTCGGATCTCTCAAAAAAATTATGGCGAATTTGCCAAAATAATAGCGCGTTTAGGGGCGGGTAGTCCTTCACAAGTAAGGCTGAAATTCTCAGAATCAAGAAAATCTTTTAAAGAATGAAACCGCATCCAATCAGTCGTTCTTTGTTCTTCTATTGTTGTTGTTGTCACATCAATCACTCGACAGTTTTTAAAACCACAACGTTCCATCCAACTTATAAGCGTTTTACAACTAGGTAAAAACCAGACATTACGCATTTTTGCATACCGGTCTTCCGGCATTAAAAATGCTCCATTCTCCCCATTTATTATCAGAGTTTCAAGAATCAACTCACCTCCTGACTGTAGGCAGTTTTTTAACTCTAATAAATGATCAATAGGTGAACGCCGATGATATAATACGCCCATTGAAAAAACCGTATCAAAGGCTTTAATTCCTTCAGGTACTTGTTCTAACCCAATCGGCAAAACATAAACAGGTGATTCTCCAATTAATTGTCGAATGACATGAAATTGAATGACATTGAGGGATAAGGGTTCAACACCAACCACCATTTTGGCACCTGCCCCCAGCATACGCCAGCAATGATAACCACTGCCACACCCAACATCCAATACAAACCGGTTTTTTAAAGGCGCTATATGGTTTTTAAGCCGATCCCATTTCCAATCTGAGCGCCATTCAGTGTCTATCAGGTTGCCAAAAATATTATATGGCCCCTTTCTCCATGGATGGAATTGCTTTAGTTGCTCTATTAGGTCATGATTTTTTTTCCCATCTAAATCAGATTTTTTTCCAATGATTATTGCCTCTGCATTCAAGTCACAAACTGAACATTTTACGTCAGGCAACTGCCCCATTAATTCCAACCAATTAACAACAGCTTTTTGAGCAAAAAATTCCGTTAGAAACTGAGGGATTGAATCAACCAATTTTTCTGCTTTTAACTCAATCAACTCTTGGTACAAAGGCTGATAGTCGATCATTTCAACCCTATCATTTAAGGGCAATCATGGAAGAAAAGTTAAAATACTGAAACCAAATTTCTGTACTGGTAAATCCAGCATTTTCTAATCGCTGTTGATGAGTCGCAAAAGTTTCGGCTAATAAAACATTTTCTAATGCGGACCTTTTCTGACTAATTTCTAAATCACTATACCCCTGTGTTTTTTTAAACTCATGATGCAAATCTGTTTGCAATTCTTGTTGTCTCGCATCCTCGAACTTAAGTTTTTCTGATAAAATTAGAACTCCGCCCGGCAGCATTCCTCGGAATATTTTTTTCAAAAAAGCCAACCTGTCATCTATTGGGATAAACTGTAATGTAAAGTTAAGCACGACCACAGAAGCGTTTTCAATGGCTACCTCACGAATATCAGCGCACAACACATCAACATCTACACAACCACTATCTTTTTCCAAATGTACCTTAAGCTTCTGAATCATCGCTACTGAATCATCTACAGCAATAATTTTACAATTTTTTGTCAAAATTTGATGGCGCATTGAAAAAGTAGCCGCGCCTAAAGAGCAACCAAGATCATAGCAAACACTGTGTTCCTGAGAGTAGCGTTCCGCTAATAAACCAATTGCAGAAATAATGGCCTGATAACCTGGCACCGATCGTTCAATCATATCTGGAAAAACATTAACCACAGATTGATCAAATTTAAAAGAGCTTGCCGCTCCGATAGGACTAGCGTACAAAGTGTCCTTAGTAATGGACATAAAACAAACAAAATGAAGAGTGCGAAATAGAAAATTTTCTACTCATAATTTATAAAGTAGAAAGTTAGATAAACAGGTTTATGACTTATTTTCCTTAGAAAGTGCAGCAACATTTCTCTTGCTTAACCGTTCAATCACTGCATCTAAAGAACCTGTTTTTTTATACTCATTTTTAATAGATGCCCTATAATTTGTAACCAAACTAATCCCTTCTATCATAATGTCATATGCTTTCCAGCCACTTTTTGTTAAGACCATTCGGTAATTAATGGCTAATGGCTGTAAACCAGGTTGCAAAATTTCAGTTTTAACAATCGTTTTTTTCGCTCCCTGCTCCAACTTTCCAATTGGTAAAAAGCGCACCGACCAATCCTTAAATTCAAAAAAAGCTCGAGAATATGTCCTTATTAATAAAATCTGAAACTCTTGCTTAAATCTTAATTTCTCATCCTTTGTTGCTTTTCTCCATAACCTTCCTAATACCAGCGCAGAAACTCGATTAAAAGCCACATAAGGATCAATGGCCTTTTTAACATAATTAGTAGCTTGATTAAAATCCCGAGTAAAAGCCGGATCTTGAAACTTGGCCTTTATCTCTGCAGAAACCTTATCAATTGGGATCTGAGGAGCAATTAAATCAGCCGAAATTGCTTGAGAAATAGAAAAATATCCAAATATTAAACTAAAAGCAGTAAGTAAAAAATGTTTTTTAATCTGTTGAGTGTTCATAAAAATCTCCACTTTAATGAAAGTGTCCTATGTTCCTTTTTTAAGTACCATAAACTATAAATTCACTGATACAATGAAAGTTTGAAAAATATCGATAAAATAACAAATCGAATAAGTAAGTTGATTCACAACAATAAAAATACCAAATATTAATCGTTTTTCCTAGAATCTAACAAAAAAACTAAAGTACGCTTGATATCTTTAATTACAAGAAACCACTTATAACCAGTAGATTATATGCGACATAATAACATCATTTTCCCTAGCACACGCATGCGAAGAATGCGTTCCCATAATTTTTCTCGTCAATTGATGCGTGAAAATATTTTAACCGTAAATGATCTTATCTATCCAATGTTTGTAATTGAAGGGAGTAACCAAAGAGAAAAAATCCCTTCTATGCCTGATATTGAAAGACTTTCAATAGACTTAATATTGGAAGAAGCAGATCAATTGACGAGTTTAGGAATCCCTGCAATTGCTTTATTCCCTGTAACATCAACTGACAAAAAATCTGATGATGCAAGTGAAGCATTTAGTTCTGATGGCTTAGCCCAACGCTGTGTTAAAGTGCTTAAAAAATCTTTTCCCAATCTGGGAATAATTACTGATGTTGCCTTAGACCCTTTTACTACGCATGGACAAGATGGCCTTATTAATAGTGAAGGCTATGTTATGAATGACGAAACTATTGGAGTTTTATGCAAACAAGCACTCTCTCATGCTGAAGCTGGTGTTGATATCGTTGCCCCCTCAGATATGATGGATGGTCGAATTGGTGCAATAAGAACTATTTTAGAATCTAACAACTTTATTAATACGCAAATTTTGGCGTATTCCGCCAAATACGCTTCAAGTTTTTACGGTCCTTTTCGCGATGCAGTAGGGTCATCTTCAAACTTGGGAAAGAGCAATAAATGTAGTTATCAAATGGATCCAGCTAATTCAGACGAAGCTCTACGAGAAATTGAACTGGATTTACAGGAAGGAGCGGATATAATTATGATCAAACCGGGCATGCCTTACCTTGACATTATTCGCCGAGCAAAAGATCAGTTTGCTGTACCCACCTTTGCTTATCAAGTGAGCGGAGAATATGCCATGTTAAAAGCCGCATCCATTAATGGCTGGCTGGATGAAAAACAAGTCGTTTTGGAGTCACTTCTTTCGTTTAAAAGAGCAGGGTGTGATGCTATATTGACCTATTACGCAAAATTGATAGCACAATGGCTACAAAAACAATAATATACGTTGAATCTTAGGCTATACTCAAATTATAAGAATAATTAATTTAAGAGAACCATCATGCAAGAAGTCCAAACGATTAGCGAAAAAATAAAATTCCATATTGAAGAAGGCATTTTAATTTTTCTATTGTTCTTATCCCTGGCAGGTGTTGCCATTACCGATTATTCTCCAGATGATGGCTATGGCTATTGGTTAATCATGGTTTTTGTTTTTGCTATTTTTGCCATTCTAATTGCCTGGTTACAATCTAAACATAACGACGGTGATTTCGCAGACATTGTAAAAGAACAATCAATGCATTGGTCAACCTCCTTACTGGTCGTTGGGGGTGCTTTTTTACTACAAAAATCAGGTCAATTATCACCTACAAGTGCCAGCCTGGTTATTTTATTACTTCTTTCATTAGCCACTATGCTTGATGGCTTACGAATCGGCTGGCGCTTTAGCTTGGTTGGGCTATACCTTGGCATCTCATCAGTTATTCGTGCTTTTTATGGGCCTATCATGTGGCTGGACACACTTATCGCTATCCTAATAGTTGCAGCTACCTTTTTATGGGAATACTGGATGAATAAACGAGAAAATTCATGACCTCAGCGGATCGTTATGCAGTATTTGGACACCCAATCAGTCACAGTAAATCACCCATTATCCATCGATTATTTGCTGAACAGACCCAACAGAAGATTACTTACGATGCTCAAGACGTCCCAGCTACGTATTTTCAAGAGGCCATTAAGTTATTTTTTGAACAAGGTGGTAAAGGCTTAAATTGCACTGTTCCTTTAAAAGAACTAGCCTGGCAACAAGCTGATCAACTTTCTAAACGTGCCCAAATTAGTAAAGCTGTAAACACCTTAGTATTACAAGAAGATGGATCGATTTTAGGCGACAATACTGATGGTCTTGGCCTAGTTGCAGATTTAACCATTAACCACTCTATTTCTTTATCAAACCGTAGAATTTTAATACTAGGTGCTGGTGGTGCAAGTCGAGGCATTATTAGCCCTCTGATGGAAAAATCGCCTAAACAAATCGTTATTGCAAACCGTACAGTAGATAAGGCTATCACCCTAAGTCATGAATTCTCTCAATTGGGGAGTATTAAAGGGTGTGGTTACAATGACATCAAAAATGAACAATTTGATCTGATATTAAACGCAACATCAGCTAGTTTATCGGGAAAACTTCCTCCGTTGGCAGACAATATTCTAGTTCAACAAGGTTGTTGTTATGATTTAGCCTACGGAAATCAGCCTACTCCATTCGTTAACTGGGGATTAGCTCATGGGGCAGAAAAAAGTCTTGATGGTCTTGGTATGTTAGTAGAACAAGCAGCTGAAGCCTTTTATTTATGGCGTGGAATACGCCCTGAAACCAGACAAATCATTGGTTTGTTAAATTCAGAACGCAAAATCAGTTAATACTGAATAACTAGTCTTTTAAATAGTCATCTTTCAACTCAATATAATGCTTATAAGAATATTCCAGAAACTCTTTTTCTGAACCTTTCAAAGGCCGAACCTGTCTAGCAGGCACCCCGACGTATAAAAAACCTCCCTCCAGTTTTTTACCTGGTGAAACCAATGCCCCTGCACCTAACATCACATAATCTTCCAATACCGCATCATCCAAAATAATAGCACCAATTCCAATTAAACAATAATCGCCTACAGTACAAGCATGAACAACGGCTTTATGGCCAATTGTCACCCCTTTTCCAATCGTTAATGGATGCCCGTTTTCAGAATAATCACCGGCATGAGAAACATGTAACACGGAACCATCTTGAATATTTGTACCGTCTCCAATACGGATGCCCTCTACATCTCCTCTAACGACAGCGGCAGGCCAAACGGAAACATCATCTCCTAAAACCACATCACCTATAACTACTGCTGTTTCATCAATATAAACGTTGATACCTACCGATGGCTGACTATTTTTAAATTTTCTTAACATCACAATCTCTCCAAATTTTTACTATAATCATAACAAACAATCCAGATTATACCGAGGCAATTAAAATGGCTTTACTTAATGGAATCAAAAGACAGTTACGATCAGTTATCGAATGGAAAGACCCTCCAGAGAATATATTAATGTCTCAATGGACTGAAAATGGGGCTGAAATCAAAAACGCATCAAAACTAATCGTTGGCCCAGGCCAAGGTTGTATTTTTGTCTATGAAGGAAAAATACAATCAGTGATTGAAGAAGAGTGCTTAATTGATTTAAAAACAGCTAACATTCCTTTTTGGACCACCATCAAGAAATTTATGCAATTTTTTGAAAGTGAACATAAAGTAAGTATTTATTTTTTTAAAAAAAGTAAGATTCTGGATCAAAAATGGGGAACAACCTCTGTTATTAAATATGATGATCCAAAATATAAGTTCCCTGTTGGCTTAAAAGCCTATGGAAATTACAGTTATCGTATCTACGACCCGGTAAACTTCTTTATTAATATAGTAGGTAGTCGTACTAACTTTTATGTTGATAATTTTAGAGACACTCTATCAGATCGCATTATCTCTCCCATTAGTGACTACCTGGCTGAAAGCAAATATAGCTATGCAGAAATAGATGCGAATAGAGAGGAAGTTGCACGTGGCATATCCATTAAATTATCCATCATTTTTCGTAAACTTGGCTTTGATATTACCGACTTTAAAATCGAAGGCACTGACTTTGACCAAGAAACCCTAAAACGCATCAATCGAATTGCAGATTTAACCGCTGAAGCGCAAGCTGCAAAAGCAGTGGGGCTTGATTATGCAAAAGTCCAACAGTTAGAAGCTATGCGAGAAGCGGCAAAAAATGAAGGCGGTGGAGCAGGCATTGGGATG
>CAZHUE010000068.1:0-12314 GCA_964535875.1 uncultured Methylomarinum sp. | reverse complement strand
TATCGACAAAAATCAACTCGCTATAAAATCCGCATCCGTGACCGCGCAAAGTATAGCAGACTACATAACTATTTTATTGACACTTCTGTGGAATCATAAGGCAAGTCAAAATCCGGAAGTTATTAAATCTTCAGTCCTAAATCACTTTAGGCAAACGGGCTAGAGATCACAATCGTTTCATCTCGATCTGCTCCTGTTGATAAAATAACAATTTTAATCCCTATCAATTCCTCAATACGTTCAATATATGCTTTTGCTTTAACAGGTAATTTGTTAAAGTCGGTTATGCCTGCTGTCTTTTCAGTCCATCCTGGCATCTCTTCAATTATAACCTCACAAGCTTCGTATTGATCTGCACCAAGTGGAGCAATTTCTGTTAATTTTCCATTAATTTTGTAAGCAGTACATATACCTATTTTATCTAGACCATCTAATACATCCAGCTTAGTTAAGCAAATTCCAGATAAACTATTCATTTGTGCTGACTTTCGCATAGAAACTGCATCAAACCAGCCTGTTCTTCGTTTACGTCCAGTTGTTGCACCAAACTCATGACCTTTGACACCTAAATGCTCTCCATAATCATCAAACAATTCGGTTGGAAATGGGCCATTACCTACTCTGGTTGAATAAGCCTTAGTAATCCCTAAAACATAATCAAGATCTAAAGGTCCAATTCCCGTTCCTGTTGCTGCACCACCTGCCGTTGTATTTGATGAAGTAACAAATGGATAGGTTCCATGATCAATATCTAATAGCGCGCCTTGTGCGCCTTCAAAAAGTATATTTTTATTATCTTGCAGATAGCTTTGCAACGCTTCTCCAACATCCTTTAACATTGGTTTTATTTGTTCTGCAAGTTTTAAAGTAGTTTCTAACATTTCTTGATAATCAATAACTTCCGCTTTATAGTAATTAGCCAACATAAAATTATGATAATCAGACAGCTCTTCTAACCTAAGCGAAAACTGTTCAGGATTTAATAAATCACCTGCACGAAGCCCCCGTCTTGCAACTTTATCTTCATAAGCAGGCCCAATTCCTCTCCCGGTCGTCCCTATTGCATTTTTACCACGAGCAATTTCTCGGGCTTTATCAATTGCAATATGAATGGGTAAAATCAAGGGACAAGCTTCACTGATTGTTAAACGATTTCTTACTGGAATACCGGCTTGTTCGAGAGTTTCAATTTCTTCTATCAAAGCCTCTAATGATAAGACTACACCATTACCTATCATGCACTGCACTCCTTTCCTGAGCACCCCAGAAGGAACAAGATGCAGGATGGTTTTTTCTCCTTTAATAACAAGAGTATGGCCAGCATTATGCCCACCTTGAAAGCGCACAACTACCTCAGCCTGATCTGTTAAAAGATCAATTAATTTCCCTTTACCTTCATCACCCCATTGAGTACCGATGACTACTATATTTTTACCCATATTTATTCCACTGACCCTAAGGGTTTAACAACCCATTTTTGGTTTTCTTTGTCTAAAATCCCAGTGCAATCCAGCTCTTTTATTTCATCAGGATGTCCAGGCAACTGCTGAACCACAGTAATACCCTTAGCTCTTAGGTCTCGAACTAATTCTCTCAGTAATTGATCGTCAACATCAGGTGCATAAATAATTTGTTCGATATTGTCCTGAACTGAATCATAAACTAAAGATGACAATAGTTTAAGGTCAGCACTAAAACCAGTTGCAGCACGCGCTCGACCAAAAAATTGTCCAATATTATCGTATCGACCGCCTCGTGCTATTTCTCTCCCTAGATCAGGAATAAAAGCAGCAAAGACAATACCGGTATGATAGTGATAACCTCGTAATTCAGATAAATCAAAACTAACTGCTAGCACAGGAAAAACCTTACTTAGCTTAATGGCAATACTTTGTAATTCATTTATGGCAAGAATAGCTGTATCATTAGTATCTGCAAGAATTTCTATTGCTTTATCTAACACTTCACAACCACCATTTAATGTAGGCAATGCAATAAAAATTTGTTTAAACTTATCTTCTATCTCAAAGCTTTCTACTAATTCATTGAGTTCTGTAATCGCTTTGCGCTGTAAAACTTCAAATAATTCTGACTCTTGTTGCTGTGTTAAACCTGCTTGATCAGACAAAGCTCGATAAATACCAACATGGCCAAAATCTAAATGTACCTTTTGCACGCCTGTAACAGCTAACATTTCCAACATTAACTGAATAACTTCCAAGTCACTTTCTAAGCCAGAGTGTCCATAAATCTCTGCACCAATTTGCATAGGGCTTCTGGTTTTTTCCAAACCATCCCCTAATGCTCTTAATATAGTCCCAACATAACACAGTCTAGTCGGTCTATTAAGCTTTAGTGTATGAGCATCCATACGTGCCACTTGTGGTGTCAGATCAGCACGTATGCCCAACATTTCACCTGAAATTTGATCAGTAAATTTAAAAGTTTGAAGATCAAGGTCTCGCCCTGATCCTGTTAATAGCGAATCCAGAAAATCAACTACAGGTGGAATAACCAGTTCATACCCCCAGCTAGCAAATACATCCAGTAATTGCCGACGTAAAAACTCTAATTGCTTGGCATCATCAGGTAAGATCTCTTCTATTCCTTGGGGTAATAGCCAAGAATCTTTTTTTTGCATATTTTTTTTATGTCCACTCAAACAAAACGCCCCGTAATAGTACGGAGCGTTTCAGTTTTGCTATAATTCAGCATGTTAAAAATCAAACTGATTTTACAGTTTTTTTAACACATTTAATTACCTTACTCTTGTTTCTTAAAGTATTTAAAGAAATCAGAATTTGGTTCAACAACTAACATATCACCTTCATTCTTAAACGTTTTTTTATAAGCATTCATACTTCGGTAAAAAGTGAAAAACTCAACATCTTTTCCAAAAGCTTTTGCATAGGTATCAGCTGCAATCGCATCACCTTCACCTCGTACTATCTCAGCATCACGAAAAGCATTAGCCATTATGATTTCTCGTTGTTTATCTGCCCCTGCTCTAATTCTTTCAGCTGCTTCTTTACCTTGTGAGCGAAACTCTCTAGCAACTCTTTCTCTTTCAGCTTCCATTCTACGAAAAACCGAAGAACTAACATCACTCGGCAAATCAATACGTTTTACTTGAACATCAACTATTTCCATACCCAGTTTAAGTGCAACCGCTGATGACCTTGAAATTAATGCCTTCCGAATTGCCTGTCGATCACTTGAAACAAGTTGTTGAATATTACGTCGACTAAATTCACTACGAAATGCATCTTTTATAATTTGATCCAAACGGATATTTGCCTGCTCAATATCACCCGCAACGGCAGTATAAAAAGTTCTAACATCGGCGACTTTCCATTTAACAAATGAATCAACGATTACATTTTTCTTTTCGGATGTTAAAAAACGTTCAGGTTTAGAATCCAATGTTAATATTCGTGCATCGAATTTTTTAACATTATTGATAAAAGGCATTTTAATGTGTATCCCTGGTTTAAAATCGGATTTTATAACCTCTCCTAAACGGAATTTAATTGCTCTTTCAGTTTCTGATACTGTAAAAACAGCAGTAGATAGAATAAAAAACAAAATTCCGGCTGCTACTATAAATTTATTTTGCCCCATTTTAACGCCCCCTCACATCACGTCCACGAGCCGAGGTTCGTACACTATTATCATTATTTGTTGTCTGCTGAGGAATAGTTATAGGACGTGAATTAGTAGGTGTGTTTTTAGTCTCAGTCATTTTAGTTCTGTTCCCTAGCTTATCCAAAGGAAGATAAAGTAAATTATTACTGCCTTTAACATCAACCATCACTGTAGACGTATTACTTAATACTTCTTCCATAGACTCTATATACATTCTCTTCCTGGTAACAGCAGGCGCTTTTTTATATTCTGTTAGTAATTGGGAAAAACGGCTCGCTTCACCCGTTGATCTGGCAATCACTCGTTCTTTATAAGCTTCTGCTTCCTGAGTTCTTCTTGATGCCGCACCACGTGCAACAGGAACCACTTCGTTTGCATAGGCATGAGCCTCATTGATTAAACGCTCTTTATCTTCGCGTGATTTAATTGCATCTTCAAAGGCACCTTGAACCTGTTCAGGTGGTTGTGCATCTTGAAGATTCACTGAAGTAATCATAATTCCGGCAGTATAAGAATCTAAAACTTTTTGAATTTCTGTTTGGATTCCAACAACAATTTCAGTACGTCCTTCTGTCAATACAAAATCCATATTACTATGCCCAATAACACCACGCAGCGCTCCTTCTGTCACTTGCTTTAAAGTCGCAGCGGGGTTAAGCACATTAAAGGCATAGTCCTTAGCGTCTTTAACTTGATATTGCACGGCTAAACGAATATCTACAATATTTTCATCTCTAGTTAACATCAATGCTTCCCTAGGAACAGAACCAGCACCTTGACGACCTCCGGAACGATAACCAACTTCAATAACCTGTATATTTTGAACATTAACAACCTCAACTTGGTCAATCGGTGAGGGAAATCGCCAATTCAAACCAGGTGTAGTTGTTGAAGTATAAGCACCAAATCGTGTTTCAACTCCACGCTTACCTTCATCAACAATATAAAAACCGCTTAAACCCCAAAGAACCAGAGCTCCTATCGCAAGGAAACCGAAGCCTTTTAACGATCCTCTTTCAGGTCTTCCACCACCCGAACTGCCACCAAATATACCACCTATTTTTTCTTGAAATGAACGAATCACTTCGTCTAAATCAGGAGGGCCATTTTCATCTTTACGACCACTCCAAGGGTCTTTTTTACCGCCACCGGGCTCATTCCAGGACATCTACACTGCTCCAATTGGATTTAAATAACTACTCTTTTAATTTCTAAAGTAGTTCAAAACGGGCTATTTAGCCAAACTAGATCATTCTATCGCAAATTAATATTTTCTGATAAATTAAATTACGCTTTAACCTTGAAAATATAACTTTAACCTTGTTCTTAACAAGAAAATATTTCCTCTTAATCGCTGATATATCAACTATTTTAAGAAAAAATCTAAAAATTTATTTCTTCTATCTTAACTGATTTAAGCAGGCCTAAGTGCTTTTTATCTATCTCAATTAATATGTTCCAGCCCCCCACATCAGTAACCTTTTCATCAATTATCTTCGTATAGGTAAAAAGACTTGCCCTTACTCCACCTTGATTTGGCATTAAAAAACACTTTCTTTTTACCTTTGTACTCGAAAACAATTCAGCTAATGCTTTAAATAATAAGTCAATCCCTGCACCCGTTATTGAGGAAATCCAGACTCTCACAGGCTTTCCTGTATCATCATAATCTATATGTGGTTCTACATCATCTAATAAATCAATTTTATTAAACACAACTAACTGTTGAATTTCATGCGCATCAATATCTTCCAAGACCTGATTAACTTGAAATATAGTATCGCCCCTGTCTTCAGCATTTGCATCAACAACATGTAATAATAATTCTGCTTCGCTTGCTTCTTGTAATGTTGATTTAAAAGCCGCGATTAACTCATGTGGTAAATGGCGAATAAACCCAACCGTATCAGCAAGAACCACTTCCGTTCCATTTTCTAATGAACAGTTACGTAAGGTAGGGTCTAATGTTGCAAAAAGCTGATCAGCCACATAAATATCAGCACCTGTAAGAGAATTAAATAAAGTAGATTTTCCTGCATTGGTATAACCAACGAGAGAGACAGAAGGAACTTCAGATTTTTTTCGTTTACTTCTACCTTGGCCTCGTTGTTTTTCAACTTTCTCCAGACGCCTTTGGATTAGTTTTATCCGGTTGCTTAATAAACGTCTATCTGTTTCAAGTTGAGTTTCACCAGGGCCGCGCATACCAATCCCACCCTTTTGGCGCTCTAGATGGGTCCAGCCTCGGATTAATCGAGTGGATAAATGTCTTAGTTGTGCAAGCTCAACTTGTAATTTTCCCTCAAAAGTTTGAGCTCTTAATGCAAAAATATCCAGAATAAGACCATTCCTATCAACAACCCGTACTTCTAATGCTTGCTCTAAATTTCTTTCCTGACTTGGCGTTAACGGATGGTTAAATAAAACAATATCGGCCTCATGAAAAGCTATTTCTGACTTTATTTCCTCCAGCTTTCCCTTACCTACAAAATATTTTGGATCAGGACGTTGCCGACTTCCAGTTACGATATGAACAGGGGTTGCGCCAGCAGACCTGGCCAATTCTTTTAATTCATGCAAATCATCCTGACCTACTTGAAGCGTAAGGTGAACAAGTATCGCTCGTTCACCTGATTGAGGGCGATCAAACAAATACGGCTCCCGTATAGATTTTTTTCATCTTCAGTAATATCTGAAATTTAATTCTTTTAAATACGTTTACTCTGCTTTTTCTTCTACAGAATCATTATCCCTTGGTAATTTAACCGGTTTACCGGGAACGATAGTCGAAATCGCATGTTTATAGACCATTTGACTCACTGTATTTTTCAACATAATCACATATTGATCGAATGAATCTACTCGTCCTTGTAGTTTTATTCCATTGACTAAGAAAATAGAGACGGGGGTATGCTCTTTTCTTAAGGTATTTAAAAAATTATCCTGCAAATTTTGACTTTTTGACATCCTATTTCTCCTTTATTATTATTCCAAAACCACACATCATAATTAATTCTAGATTATTAAATTACAGTAAATTTAGTTCAGATATAGTGACAATAGTTTAAAATTCAAGTTCCCGTCAAGAATAAAAAATCATTAGTTAAATTATAACTCAATGTTTTGTAAAACTTTATCAATTAAGCCTGATTCAAAAGAAATAAATTTTAAAGCATCATGTTCTCGTCTTAGCCAAGTAAATTGCCTTTTTGCCAATTGTCTGGTTGCTATAATTCCTTTTTCAATCATTGTTTCAAGACCATATTTTCCTTGAAGATGACACCAAGCCTGACGATAGCCAACAGCTCTTATAGCTGGCAAGTTTTCAGATAAATCTCCACGTTTAAATAAAGTCTGTACTTCATCTATCAACCCTAAATCTACCATTGTTCGAAACCTTTTTGCTATCTTTTCATGCAACTGCTTTCTATCTTCCGGCGCCACAATCAATTTGATTTTTTTAAATGGAATTTGATTGTCTTGAGCTTCTCGAAAAAACTGGCTAATGGGCTTTCCACTCAACTCATAGACCTCAAGAGCTCGCTGAGTTCTTTGAGGATCATTAGGATGAATTCTTTTTGCAGATTCAGGGTCTATTTTTTCAAGCCTTAAGTGCATGGCTTCTTTACCAAACTCAACCAATTCATCATCCAGCTTTTTACGAACCGCAGGATCAGCATCCGGCAACGAAGCCAATCCATTGAATAATGTATTAAAATACAACATAGTGCCTCCTGTCAAGATTGGCACTTTTCCTCGCTTTGTAATTTCACTCATCAAATGCAAAGCAGATTTTCTAAAAAGCCCAGTAGAATAAACCTCGACAGGGTCAAGAATATCAATTAGGTGGTGGGGAATACCTTTTCGTTCTTCCATTGTAGGCTTGGCTGTACCAATATCCAGCCCCTTATAAACTAAAGCCGAATCAACGCTAATAATTTCTGTATCCAGCTTTTGAGCTAACTGCACTGCTAATTCCGTTTTGCCCGAAGCTGTTGGCCCCATAAGAAAAATTGCAGGCGGCAATAAATCCTGGTTCATTCCCTATTGTCCACGTAAAAAGAATTTATCTAAGTCCGAAGTACTAAGTTCAATCCAGGTAGGTCTACCATGATTACACTGCCCTATTCTTTCAGTCCTCTCCATGTCTCTTAGCAGTGCGTTCATTTCATCAATCGTTAGCTTTCGCTTTGCTCTAACAGATCCATAGCAAGCCATTGTGCTTAAAACCTCGTTAGATTTTTCCAATACACGTTGACTCATCCCATGTGTAATTATATCAGCTAGAATATCTTTAATTAAGGTATCCATATTTTCTCGTCCTAACAAAGCAGGAGTCGATCTTAAAACGATAGTTTCTGGCCCAGAGCGGTTAATTTCAAACCCTAATCCAGTAAAAAATTCATGCTCTTGCTCCACTAAATCAGCCTCGACAGTACTAACTTGAATTTTAAGTGGTAATAATAATGGCTGACTTGGAACATTTCCTGTGTGATACTGTTTTTTTAATCGCTCGTAACTAACACGTTCATGAGCAGCATGCGCATCAACTAAAATAATCCCTTTTTTTGTTTCTGACAAAATAAAAATGCTATGTAAATGAGCAATGGCATACCCCAAAGGATGTTCATCCTGATTTTTACTTTGAATAGTTTGCCCTAAACCCTCATTAGAATGATTTTCCTGCTTTGGGTATAAAGAGGCATAAGCCTTAATTTCTTCTGCTACGTGCATCGGCAATGATGATTGAGTAGAAGGGGTATAATTTGCTCCAAATACCTTGCTCATCACTGGCATTGGAGTTTCTTCCGTATTCTGCTGTATCGGGGTAAACTCTTCAATTTTCGTGACACGTTCCTCTTGATCACCAGGCCTTATATCAGCCAAAGAACGGTGTAATGCTCTATATAAAAAATCATGGACTAATCGTCCCTCTCTAAAGCGTACCTCAAGTTTTGCAGGGTGAGCATTCACATCAACTAAAGCTGGATCAAGAGTTAAATACAAGACATAAACCGGATGACGACCATGAAATAATACATCTTGATACGCTTGTTTTACAGCATGGGTAACTAGTCTATCTTTAATTAATCGACCATTAACATAAAAGAATTGCATATCCTGCTGGCTACGAGAAAATGTAGGTAACCCAACCCAACCCGACAACAGTAGACCAGACGCTTCAAAATCAATTTTTATTGAGTTTTCAACAAAAGAAGAACCACAAATACTGGCAATTCTCTTTTCTTTATCGCTTTCTGATTCTACTGGTTTTAGATGAATAACTTCTCGTAGATTATGATTGAGAGTAAACCCTATATCAAACCGGCTTAACGCCATTTTCTTAATCAAGTTTTCTATATGAGAAAACTCTGTTTTTTCAGTTTTTAAAAACTTTCGACGTGCAGGTGTGTTGTAAAATAAATCCCTTACATCAATAGTTGTTCCCGTTGGGTGTGGATCAGGTTGAGGGTCAAAATCTGTCTCCGAACCATCTGCACTTACTTTCCAGGCACAATCATCATTACTTGTGCGAGAGATTAGTGTCAATCTTGCGACTGAGCTAATACTAGGCAATGCTTCTCCACGAAACCCCATACTGGAAACATGCTCCAGATCCTGTAAACTCGAAATTTTGCTGGTTGCATGTCGAGATAATGCTAACGCCAAATCTTCTTTATAAATCCCACAACCATTATCACGAATTTTAATAATTCGAATTCCACCCTGTTCGATATCAATGATGATTTGTGTTGCTCCAGCATCAAAACAATTTTCAACTAATTCTTTAACCACAGAAGAAGGTCTCTCGACCACTTCACCCGCAGCAATTTGATTAATTAATTGTGTAGGAAGCGATTGAACCCGCATATCTAATTAAGGTGAGGGTAATGCTTTTTGTTCGACCAAAGTAGAAACAAAATGACTTGCTTCATAAATCGTTCTTTCCATTACCTCAATTAACTGTGATATATCAATCCCAATCTCAACAAACTCATGCTGCAAAGCCGCAATAGCCCGTGCATTTAAGTTATGCTTTAAAAAAAGCACTTGATCCTTAAAAGCAGCTAAAACAGGATGAATTCTACTTTCTGCTTTGCGCATGGTTTTAATCAACCGGGAATATTGCCTTTTAGACGCTTTAAGTTGTTGTCTACTTTTTGAACGTAGAGCACGATTAGTATAGTGATTCAATTCTTCTTCCCACTCCTTAAACAATGACTCGCTCACCTCTTCTATAATAGCGATTCCATTACTAACCTGGTCTGATTTCGCTTTACAAAATTCAAATTGTCTTACGAGTCGTTTATAACGTTGCTCAAGCGAAGTTTCCTCCACTTTTACAATATTTTTAAATTGCTCTAAAGCATCTTCAAACTGATCTTTTGTACTTGTAAGGCTATTACACGTTTGATCAACATGGATAACGACAAGATCACGCTTATGATGACCAAGAAATGATTCTCGACTTTGATAATAAACATTATCTCGTATTTTTTTAAAAAAAATAATTAATTGACTAAGTAGTGAGGTATTCATTAAATCGATATTTATTGATTAACGTTATATTATAGTTTTTGTTTTTAGTAAAACGAGAGAAAGCCCTATCCACCAACCCTTGATCTTGCATTTGTTGAACAGTCAAATTCTGCTGGATTTCAGCTGACTTTACCACAATCAATTCTGTTGCATTTAATTTTCCTGCTAACCAGGCTGCAAGACTGTCGGAAGTAACATTCCAACTTGCTTCAACATTTGATGCCGCCAATACTTTAACATCTGGTGACCAAATAACAACCGACTGTCGAGTTAATTCCTGATCTATGGCGGGCATTGTCTCAGCCAGGATAAAGGTCGATTTAATACTCTTAAAAAGAAGCGCCATTTGTTTCATTGCTAAAAGAGCCATATTATGCGCAATAAACGCTTCAAAATTCCATTGTTGCTGAAAGACTCTAACTTGATCCGCAAACACACCGCCACCAGGAACAATTACGATTTTCTTTTTAGCCTTTTCTATAGAAGTTAAGCATTGCACTAAAGAATCAGGATCACTTAGTAAGCTACCACCTAGTTTAATGACTATCACGGACTCTAAATCGCTCTAATAGTTCTAATAAAGCAGCAGCCTTATCATAACTCTCCTGATATTCATCTTCCATCACCGAATCATAAACAATTCCACCGCCTGCCCAAAAACGTATTTTATTATCCGAGCACACAAGAGTACGAATAGCAATATTAGTATCCATATTTCCATCAAAACCTATATAGCCAATTGCCCCGCAATAAATACCACGCGTATTTGGCTCCAGTTCTTCAATAATTTCCATAGACCTAATTTTAGGTGCGCCTGTAATTGACCCACCAGGAAAACAATTCTTCAATAAATCTAAAGCCTGTTGCCCTTCTACTAAAACACCAGTCACTGTACTCACCAAATGATGAACAGTGGCAAAACTTTCTACATCAAATAACTGAGGCACTTTTACCGAGCCTTTTTTGCAATTTTTACTAATGTCATTTCTTAGTAAATCAACAATCATCACATTTTCTGCCTGATCTTTTTTACTATTCACTAAATCAGTTATTTGTTTTTCATCTTCTATTCTATCTTTTAACCTGGGTCTAGTCCCTTTAATCGGCTTAGTTTCCACCTCATCATTAGTTAGTTTAAGAAATCGTTCTGGAGAAGAACTTAAAACCTGTACCTCAGGAAAATTTAGATAAGCACTAAAAGGAGCGGGATTAATTTCCCTTAACACTTTATAAGCAGTCCAAGAGTTGCCGGAACAAGAACTAAAAAAACGTTGTGCCAAATTAATCTGATAACAATCCCCTTCCTTTAAATAAGATTTTATTTTTTCAAAAGCTTTCCGATACTTAGCTTTACTCATATTAGATTTAGGCTGTTCTAATACAACAAAAGAATCAGCTAGGGACTCAACAGGTAACACACTAAATTGCTCAATCAAACTATTCCAATCATACTCAAGGCTTTCGTTTCCAATCAACCAGCTTTCTTTTTTAATATGATCAACAATAACAGCCCAGGAATAAATCCCGATCGCCATTTCAGCGATATTTTCTTCATCTTTGGCAATCACAGGTAATTTTTCTAAACGCCGAGCTAAATCATAAGAAAAATAACCCATAGCACCACCATTAAAAGGGATGCCTTTAAGTGCAGAACAACCTTGCTTTAAATATTTTTTAACTAAAAAAAATGGGTCTTCATCTGAAAAACCAGTTTTGTTCTGTTCGGTAATTTTTGTAGTTTTCCCTGTTGTAACCAATGTAACATCTGGATCTGTAGAAAAAATATCATACCGTCCCTGCTCACTAAAGGGAAAACCACTATCAAGCAAGATAGACCAAGGTTTATTAGCTATAGGCGAGAATAATAATCGACTATCCTCAAAATAGGGTAATGGGTGTTTTTTTTGTTTTTCGAGTGTCATTTAATACAAGTGATACATTCGTGAAAACAGATTATACCTATTATATTTTAAGTAGATGACTGTTTTTGATGCACTCATCCTCTGAACTTACTTGTGATACAAAAAATCATCCTTGAAATGCAATGTATTTTCGAACTTTCATAATATAGAAATCTCTGTACATGACAAAAAATTTAAAAAGTTGATATAGCTCATTGAAATGTAATT
>CAZHUE010000067.1:0-12568 GCA_964535875.1 uncultured Methylomarinum sp. | reverse complement strand
GCTATGTGGAATTTTATTTTCAAGCAAAAGATGCAGATGCAGGCTTTGATCCGGGTTATCCTGTATCAAAAGACCAGGCTTTGCAAATTAAAACACTGAACAGCCAATTATTATTGGGAATGAATGAATGCGATGCACTTGTCACCCCAACGCATTGGCAAAAAAGCTTATTCCCCTCCCTTTGGCACACTAAAATTAATGTGATACACGAAGGAGTTGATATTAATTTATGTAAACCTGACAACAATGTATTTTTTACTCTAGCTGATGGCACGCAACTGACACGACAAGACGAGATAATTACTTACACCTCCAGAAACCTTGAACCTTACCGAGGCTTTCCGACCTTTATAAAAGCAATAGAAAAAATTTGCCAAAGAAGATCAAACTGCCACATTATCATTACTGGAGGTGACGAAGTAAGCTATAGTAAAAAACTGCCAAATGGAGAAAGTTATAGAGAAGCTTGCCTAAAATCAGCCTCTATTCCTCACGAACGAGTTCATTTTTTAGGCAAAGTTCCTTTCTCTACCCATATACAACTATTACAACTATCGTCTATCCATATCTATTTAACATACCCCTTTGTTTTATCCTGGTCTTTTGTAGAAGCAATGGCCTGTGGTTGTACAATTATTGCTTCCGACACACCACCAGTTATGGATTTTCTGGAGCCGGATATTAATGGCATCACTGTTAATTTTTTTGATGATGAGCAAATAGCAGATAAGGTTGATGACATTTTCAACCACCCCCAGCGAAAAAAACACCTTGGGTTAGCAGCTCGAAAGAAAATTGAGCAACATTACCAGCATCACTTTTCTATCAATCATTATTTACACTTATTTGAACAATTAACGACTACTGAACATGCGTGAGATCCTTTTAAAATGCCGTTCCTTTTTCATTTATACCGGCATTTTCAGCTTTGTCATTAACCTTCTGATGCTAACCCCGATTATATTTTTAATCAACGCATTAGACAGAGTCCTATCCAGCAGAAGCCTGGAAACACTATTTATGCTGGCAATCATTGCTGTTTTTGCGATGATCATTGAAGCTTTTCTTGAAAATGTTCGGACAAAATTACTTAGTCGTTTTAGTTTAACCTTACAAGGTCTTCTTGGCGTATCAACGTTAACCGAAATTTTAAAGATCAAACAAAAAGACATCCAAACACGGTACGGAATGGATGATGTGAATACCTTACAAGATTTCATTACTACCAAAGGCATGAAAGCAATATTTGACTTACCGTGGATTCCCTTCTACGTGCTCCTTTTATATCTTTTTCATCCTCTTTTAGCACTGTTTTCCATTATCATATTAATCATTTTAGTCACGTTGGCCTATTGGGAACATAAAATAACCCATCATAATCAATTGGCCGTTGGAGCTTATGCAAGAGGTGCTAAAAACTTTATAGACTTGTCTTTTAGCAATAATGAAGTGATTAATGCATTAGGTATGCAAAAACGGATTACCAATCGTTGGTGGCTAATTAATGAAGACTTTCTTAATCGAAAAAACCAGGTTGAAAACAAGATAGCATCGATTCAATCTATCACACAGTTTGTACGTACCTCCATGACTATTTTTAGTTTAAGTATTGGGGCTTATTTGGTCATTACTGAAAACCTTTCAGCTGGTATCATGATTGCTGCCAATATTTTAATGGGCCGAGCCATTGCTCCAATAGGTTCAGTTATTGCTGCTGGAAAATCTTTTATCAATGCAAAAGATGCCTATAATCGCTTAGATAAATTATTAAAAAACAAGGCCTTCAGCCAAGATAAACTAACTCTGCCCCCCCCTAAAGGGGAACTTTTAGTCGAACGTGTGTTCTTTTTTTTAAACCGCGACAGACATATCCTGAATGGTGTTAGTTTTAAATTAGAGGCGGGGAAATGTTTAGCCATCATCGGCTCAAGTGCATCAGGAAAAACAACCTTAGCCAGATTATTAGTTGGCTATCATAAACCTAGTGATGGATTTATTCGTTTAGATGGTGCAGATGTTAGTCAGTGGTCTGCTAATGGACTGGGAGAATTAATTGGATATTTACCTCAAGACATCCAGCTATTTAATGGAACAATATCAGAAAATATTTCACGTTTGGAGCCAGTTAAAGACAACGAGGAAAATATTATTGCTGCCGCAAAACAAGTCGGCATCCATGAAATGATCCTTAAAATGACGAATGGCTACGATACTGATATTGGTGAGAAAGGAAGTAAATTATCTGGTGGACAAAGACAACGAATTGGCTTGGCAAGAGCAATATTTAGAGACCCAAAATATCTTGTTTTAGATGAACCTAATTCAAATTTGGATGGTGAGGCAGAGTTGGAATTAATACAACTAATTGAAGCCTTAAAACAAAAAGGCACGACTGTAATAGTGATCACCCATAAACCCAATTTAGTTGAAGTGGCTGACAACATATTAGTGTTACATGAAGGAAATGTAGTTCATTTTGGAACACGCTCAGAAGTCCTGGAAAAAATCAAACTGGTTTAGCAAATGTCATTAAAACTATTACTGGAAAACCTACCTCAAGTCTCCATTGATTCCTCAGGTGAATCAACCCGCTTAGTCCGATCGGGTCTGTTGTTTGGTGTCCTGCTTTTCCTTGGTTTATTCTTGTGGGGAATTTTAGCACCCATTCATGGTGCTGTTGTTACTTCAGGCACCATCAAAATTGATTTAAACCGTAAAACCTTGCAACACCTGGAAGGCGGTATTATTAAAAAAATTCTGGTCAGAGAAGGCAGTCGAGTAGAAAAAGGACAAACTTTACTTATTTTAGAGGACATTACTGCCCGATCACAATTTTCCATATTAAAAGACAGACTATATATAAAACAAGTAAAAGAAGCACGCCTCCAAGCCCAAAAAAGAAACCTTGATACTATTATTTTTCCTCAAGAAATTAGCCAAACCACAGACCAAAAATTTAAAAACATTCTTGCCAACGAAATAGAGCTATTTAACTCCAAGCGTAAAAGTTTTGCAGACCAAGTTGAGCTATTAAAATTTGAAATAATTCAAACAGAAAATGGATTAAAAGGGTTACAGCAAGAAATGGAGGCAATAAAAGCAGGGATTGGCTATATAAAAAAACAACTCAAATCTCGACAGGCATTAAAGAAAAAAGGTTTTGTTGAAGATGCAAAAATTTGGGAACAACAACAATTACTAGCTGAGAAAAGAGAGAAAATTGGCTCACTAATATCTGAACAAGCGACAGCAAAAAACAAAATCACAGAAACCCGGTTAAAAATCATCACCCTGGAGAATGATACGATTCAAGAAGCGGATGACCAATTAAAGGAAACTCAAAATGAGTTACTTGAAATACAGGAGTTACTTAGACCCGCAAAACATGCTTTTGAGCGCACTGAAGTGATTGCGCCTTTATCTGGGCAAGTTATTAACATTAAAGTAAATACTGTTGGTGGTGTTGTTCAAGCAGGCGCAGATCTTTTAGAAATTGTACCTGATGAAAAAGAACTTATTATCGAGGCAAAACTTGAAACTAGTGATATTGATAGTGTCTACATCAATCAACAAGCCAATATTCAGTTACTTGCTTATAGCAGTAGAAACACACCCATGTTAACTGGAAAAGTTATTTATATTTCTGAAGATGTCATTGAAAATGCTGTTGAGCCAGGATCTTACTATTATCTTTGTCATATTAAAGTAGATGAAGAATCATTATCAAATCTATCGGATCAAACCCTGTTATTACCGGGAATGCCAATAACTGCTTTTATTCAAACTCGCGCCAGAACTTTTATTAACTTTATTTTAGAACCCTTAATAACTCATTCACGCAAGGCATTCAGGGAAAATTAGCGTAAATATAACTAACTAACAGCCTATCAGCAACCTAATACTTTTCTAATACCAAGAAAAATACTATGAAAAAGCTATCAGTAATTAAAATTGAACCTGCAAGCAAGCCAAGCCAGTCTACTCTTCAAGGAAAAGTCGAAAAACTTGAAAAAAATAATATTGTAGGTTGGGTTCAATATTCTGATGCTATAGGAAAAACGGTAGAAATTGATGTCTATGATAGAGATACCTGTTTAGAAACCATTCAAGCTAATAAAAACACCGAAAAAATGGGCTGCCTAAATAATATGGGGTTCTGTGGTTTTTTATTTCCACTCCCCAAAGCCTTTCTGAATGGCGATAAACGCTCGCTAAAATTTGTTGATCATAACAACCAGCAAGCAATACCTGGAAGCCCTTTCAGGTTAGGAAACGGTACTTTTGATTCTAATTTTTTTATTGATAAAGGCCAATATTTAAACGGATCAATTCAGCAAAGAACTTCTGACCAATCAACATATAAAGTTAATTTATCCATAGATAAAAAAGTTTTTTGGAGTCAACAATTTAAAGGTGGAAATCTTTACAAAATCAATGCAAAGCTCCCAGAATGTGTTTCTGACAGTTTAACTCATTCAGTACAAATAAAAGTTTGTGACAAGCAGGACAAAACCATTCTGGTGAGTACCCGAAAAGTAAAACATAGTTATCGCGGGCAGATTGAAGCGGTTAGTTTTGAAAAAATAGAAGGCTGGGTTATCAATCAGGAATACCCTGATGTTCCCGTTGCCATAGACCTAAAGATAAATGGCCAAATAGTAAAAAGTACGACAGCCGATATTAATCGAATTGACATTCAAAAAGACCAGAACTTAGACTCACCTGATATTGGGTTTAAAATAGACTTGCCAGGTTCTATTCGTATTAACAGCTCAACAAGTCTGGAAATTTTTATCAAAGGTACTAATAGCAGAGTGTTAAACACTCAATATATCTTAACCCCTAAAGATATTATTATTCGTTCTTTAATATCAGCCGCAGAACACCTAAACTCAGTTAAACCAGAAAACAAAGAAATCAGTTTATCAGCGGGGCTTAATGTAGATGTAACTGCAAACACTTTAGTTAGACAACAAATTATTGCTCCCATTATTCAACAGCTAAGAGAGCAACCAAGCATAGCATCGAAAATAAACTTAGCGATTAACCCTATCAATCAAATCCCTGCATTTGATAAATCTTCAGTGATAGATATTATCGTCCCTGTGTATAAAGGCTATGATGAAACAATAGCCTGCATTAATAGCATTAATGTAGCCGAAAACAGCACACCTTCTCAACTTATAGTCATTAATGACCAATCTCCAGATGGTCGATTGGGCTTTAAATTACAAGCAATGGCAAAAGAAAAGCTATTTACTCTGATTGAAAATCCAAAAAACCTAGGCTTTGTCAGCACAGCAAATATTGGCTTAAGCCTACATAAAGACAGAGATGTCATTTTACTCAATTCAGATACAGAGGTTTACGACGGCTGGCTAGACCGTATGATTGCCATTTCAAAAAAAGATAATAATATTGCAACCGTCACCCCTTTTTCAAACAACGCAACCATTTGCAGCTTTCCAGAATTTAACCACGATAATTTGTTAAATCCCAATATCCACCCAGCACAATTAGACAAATTATTTGCCACTCTCAACCCTAACCAATCAGTAGACCTACCCACTGCGCATGGTTTTTGTATGCTGATTAAAAGAGAAGTATTACAAAGCATTGGCTATTTAGACGAAAAAACATGGCAGAAAGGTTATGGTGAAGAAAACGATTTTTGTTTAAGGGCGGCTTCCTTAGGCTGGCGACATGTACTGGCGGCTAATGTATTTGTTCAGCATCATGGTTCCGTCTCATTCACAGGTAGTAAAAATGAATTATTAGAAACTAATTTAGCAAAACTAAATAAGAAATACCCTGATTACCCTATTACAATCTATCGTTTTATTAAGCAAGACCCCATTGCAAAATATCGTAATCCCGTTATAAAAAAACTGATTTTACAAAAATCAAAAAAACATCTTTTGTTTATTATGCATAATCTGGGCGGTGGGGCTAAAACAAATGCCGATCAAATGGCTGAGTTACTAGATCAACAAGGTCATGCTGTTTTAGAGTTAATTCCTACGTCTCAAACCCAGTGGGAATTAAAAGATCAAACAGGAATGCTGTGTTTAAAATATCAATATCCAGAAGATAGACAAATCTTAGAAGCTGATTTGCGAGAATTAGGTGTCTGGCGGATACATTTTCATCAACTTGTCGGCTTTCCAAAACAAATATGGCAATTACCTGAGACTTTATCTTGTGCTTATGATTTTACAGCACATGATTTTTTACCTTTGTGCCCTCGCATAAACATGATTGATGAAAGCGGACATTATTGTGGTGAATCACAATATGACACCGACAAATGTCAACGTTGCATTAAGATAAATGGATTAGCTGAAATTCCAAATTTTGATTCTTTATGGCAACAATATGATCAATCGGTTAGCCAATGGCGTGAAGAATTTAAACAAAAATTGATAGCAGCGGATAACGTATTTTGTCCCTCTCAAAGCACAGCAAAAATATATAAAAAACACTACGCCTTAAAGAATATTAAAATAAAATATCACCCTGAAGATTCATTCACGATTAAACAATCAATCCCTCAAGCCAAAAACGGGATTATTACTGTTGCCATTATTGGAGCAATTGGTGATCACAAAGGAAGCCAGTTATTACTTGATTGTGCCAAACATGCATTAAAAGAAGGCCTACCCCTGCATTTTGTTCTGATTGGATATAGTAACCGGGATGAATCCTTAACTAAGTTGGAAAATGTGAGTCTAACGGGGGCTTATAAAGGTTCAGATAATTTAAAGGAATTGATACAAGAGTATCAATGCCAAATAGCACTATTTTTAAGTGCTTGGCCTGAAACATTTTGCTATACATTAACAGAAGCACTTAAAAACAATCTATACCCATTAGCACTTAATTATGGTGCAATAGCTGAGCGAATTAAAGAACTAAACTATGGCACAATTCTCGCTGCCAACAGTAAAGCTAAAGATATTAACCAGAAACTGGTTAATGCAGCTGATAAAATGGTCTCAACAACAAAAACATTGAAATATAAGGGTGCTCAATACCCTGATATTATCAAAGATTATTATCATATAGATACTTAAAAAAGGCATGATTAAAAAAATTTTATCAGCACCTTTTAAAATGCTGAAGCAAGCCGTATTCTCAAGAGACAAAGAAGCTAATATTTCTGAGAATGAAGAAGTGAAAGCTAATACGACCGCCCCTGACAAAGAGCAGCATCCGCCCTTCCAGTCTCAAACAAAAAACAAAGCTGATGTATTGGTTTTTGATACGAAAAAAAGAATTTTTGTTGTAAAAAAACGCTATCATTCAGTAGCAATATACGATTTCGAGAATTACAAAATCATCTCAAAAAAAGAAAATGAAGAACAAAGTTCGATTCAATTTAAAACGTTATTAAAAGGCACATGCCTCCCCTTTTCTGGCAATTGGTATCATGCTGAACAAACTGATATGGGACTGTACAATACTGAAACAGGTACTTTTTATCTTCACAACAACGAAAAAAATACAATACAGACTATCCATAATAACTTTCATAGCAAAGAGCATGATACAGTCCCAATTACCGGTGATTGGCTAGGGAATGGTAAAAAATCCATAGGGATATTCAACCGAACAATCTCAACTTTTTTTATTAAAACAACGGCAAAAGAAGACACAGAAGATATCGTTTTTTCTTTCGGTTCACAAGAATATGAATGTATTCCCCTCATAGGGGATTGGAATGGCGACGGAAAGGATACTATCGGTTTATATTTACCCAAGCAAGGTGTGTTTTTTTTACACAACAGTCTGGACAAGTGCCTGACAGCAGACATAAGTTTCCATTTTGGCCCACAGAATTCAAAATTTATACCTCTGGTAGGTGACTGGAATGGGAATGGAAAAGACACCATTGGATTGTACGACTCTGAACAAGGTCTATTTTTTCTACACAATAAAAATGAAGGAACAGATAAACTGGATTATTCCTTTCATTTCGGACCGACTAACAAAAAACTTATTCCAGTTTCTGGCGACTGGAAAGGTGAAGGAAAATCGGGCATCGGCATTTATGACCCGGAAAAATCAACATTTTATCTAAGACAAAACCTGTCAGGCGGCTCAGCAGAAATAGAGGTCATATTTTCAAAAGAAACTGAAGAATACCTCCCATTTATAACAAGTTATATTGCATAATGATCGTAACTACTGAGCACTTATCGAAACTTAAGGCAAAAGGTTTGGATTTCTATGGTGCTAACCGCCCTATAGCTGATGACTTTTGTTTTGAGCCCCCCTGTTCAATTAAATTTACCACAATAGAACAAGGCTGTAGTTTAGGTGCTTTCAGTTATATTGTAAGCGGTTATTTATGTGGTGTTGAAATAGGCCGATATTGTTCATTTGGTGAAAATATACAAATAGGACGACAAAATCACCCTATGCACTGGTTATCTACAAGTCCATTTTTATACCTAAATAATAAAGATATTCTGGATGTAGATTCTGAATTTGATAAGAACATTCTAACTGAAGTACCAACCTACCCGGAACCAGCAACACAATTAAAGCAAACAATGATTAAAAATGATGTATGGGTGGGGCATGGAGCCGTTATCAATGCAGGGATAACCATAGAAAATGGTGCTGTTATCGCAGCGGGATCAGTTATCACTAAAGATGTACCTGCCTATGCGATTGTTGGGGGGAATCCGGCGGAATTAATTCGTTATAGATTTTCTTCGGATGTTATCGACCAATTACAAACTTGTCGATGGTGGCAATACTCCCCCGAACAAATAAAAAATAAACCTATATACAATATGGCATTATTTATAAAGCACTTGGATGAACTTTCTTCATCTATTGATGCCTATTTATCCGAAACGATTTTTATCCAACAACTTTTACATGATCCTAAATAAATTATGATCAGTAACCAAAATAAACTTAAACAACTCATCAATACTCAAGCCGATCTTGAACTAGCAATATTGGTAGGCAGCCAGACCACAAATAAAGCAACGTCCAAAAGTGATTGGGATGTTGCTATACGCTGGAAAAAACAAATTGACTCTATGCAGAGCCTGGGTAAAACAGAAACTTTACGCAGAATGTTAGCTAAAGAGCTTAAAGTAGCAGAAGAAAAAATTGATTTAATAGATTTAACGACAACCAGTTTAACCATGAAAACTCTCGTTGTGGAAGAAGGTGTGGTTTTAAAAGGAGAAGATACCTTGGCGTGGAATTACTTTATGCAACGTACATGGCGTGAATTGGAAACTTTTTATTGGAATAAACTCTATGCGTCTTGATCTTTATCAAGCAGAAACGATTCGTATAGCGACGAAGCAAACTACAATTCTCAATCAAGCATACCAAATATTAGCAGCAGGCAAAGAATTATCTCCATTAGAACAAAATGGTGTGTTACATGCATTACAAGTATTAATTGAAAATTCAATTGGTAAATCCAAACAGTGGCTTAAAGCTTTAAATGAACAACCTCCTATTTCTGCATACGATGTCTTTGACAGGCTGGCACAAATAGGAAAAATCCAACAATTTGATTTAGAACAATGGAATTCAGTTATAGGCCTTCGTAATCGTATTGTACATAACTATATGAATATTGACATTAAGCTGATTATTAAATTTATTCAGCAAAAAGATTATTTGTTTATGACCGAGTTCTTAAATAAGTCGTTATTTTAAACAACCTTAAAAGGTCTCTCTAAGTGGAAGAAAGAGAGCATTCTACCTGAAGTACCAATCTACTCAGCAACACAACTTAAAAAAACTATCATTAAAAATGATGTGCGAGTCAGACATGGTGCCATCGTAAATGCAGGGGTAACCATAGAAAATAGTGCTGTTATAGCGACAGAATCGGCTGTCACTAAAGATGTGTCTACCTATGCGATTATAGGAGGGAACCCTGCAAAATTGATTCGTTATCGATTTTCACCAGAAGTAATTGAGAAATTACAAAAATATCAGTGGTGGCACTAATCTCTAGAAAAAACTGATCTCATTAATAAATAACAGATAATGCAAAAAAAAATGCAACATAGCAAACAAGCGACTACTTTTTGCTTGCCTCGCGCACTAAGGTTTGCATGGTTAATAAGACAGGATGTCAGGAATGGTCGAGATGTTGATGATATTGAGGCTCAAAAAGATTTTGTTCTCTGGTGGTTGCTCTATGGAGAAAAAGAATATGCTGAAACAGCTCCTTTACCTGATAGCATTAAAGCAAGCTTATTTATACCATTAGAGGATTACCCACAACACGGTAATTTTGGTATAGGTCGTTTATTACTGCATATCTACGAACTTAGGACAGATATTCAGGAACATTATGATATTAAAACATTTGAAGGTGTTATTGCTTTTAATCAATGGTTTTATCTTTATGGAATAAAAGAACATCATCTTGAACACCAATTAAGCACAGAAATAATTAATGCATTAAATGAACCCATTTCTAACTTTTTAAATCCCGAAGAGAATTCACAATTACCTAAACTATCAGCCTTAATGTTTTTTGTCTGGTCTGCACGAGAAGATATACATTCCGTTTTTGACTTAAACAGCAGTGAAGGAAGAAATCGATTTTTAGGCTGGTTTTTTATACATGGTGTTCCCGATCTTGGACTAGATCCTATACTCAATTATTATTGGTTAGACTGGCTTAATGAAAATATAACATTAGATAAAGCCATCACCCTCCCGCGCATAGCTCAGTTATTTTGGTTTTTTCGAGATGATGTCAACAAAGCATTTGATTTAAATACACAAAAAGGACAATTAGGTCTTGCTAACTGGGCTCACCAGATATTAAAAACTGAGCCGACGTGTCAATGGATAAACCAATTAACTTGTGAAAAAAACAAGCAACTAGGTGTTAATTTAATTGGCTTTGCTTTTGGTGAACTAGGGATTGGTGAAGATGTTCGTATGGCAGCAGCAGCATGTGAAAGTGCAGGCATTCCCTATACCGTTATCAACATATCACCAGGAAAAAAAGTTCGGCAAAATGATAAAGTTTTAGCTGACTCCATTACAGACCATGTCAATCAATTAACCTATCAGACTAATATTTTTTGTTTAACGGGATTTGATACGGTTCATGTTTATTTAGAAAAAGGTCGTCAATTATTCGAAAACCGCTACAACATAGGCTGGTGGCCTTGGGAATTACCTGTTTGGCCAGAACACTGGAGTAATGCATTTGATTTAATTGATGAGGTTTGGGCAGCTACAACCTATACCCGAACAATGTACCAACAAGCAACTAATAAACCCGTATCATTAATGCCACTAGCTGTTAGTATTGATAGAGTAGTTCCTGCAACCCGGGAAGAATTTGGTTTACCTGACAATAAATTTCTATTTTTATATACCTTTGACTTCAACTCCTATTTAGATAGAAAAAACCCTCATGCTGTAGTCAAAGCATTTATCCAGGCATTTCCAAAAGCTAATACTGACGTTGGACTGGTACTAAAAACCATGAATAGCGATCCAGAAAACCCAAAATGGAAAGCATTCCAAAAATTATGTAAAAAAGACAAGCGTATTATTCTTTTAGAAAAAACACTGGATCGTGAAAAAGTTTTAGCCTTAATAAATAGTTGTGATGCCTATATTTCATTGCACAGAGCCGAAGGTTTTGGACGAACACCCGCAGAAGCCATGTTATTAGGTAAACCCGTTATTACCACTGACTTTTCTGGAAACACAGATTTTGTTAATCAAAAAACCGGCTTTCCTGTTAAATGGAAAAAGAAAAAAGTAAAAGTAGGAGAGTACCCTTTTATTACTGAAAAAAGCAAAGCCTATTGGGCAGAACCCAACATACCCCACGCTGCTGAACAAATGCAGGCCGCTTTAAAATCAGCCGAAAACAAAATGAAAAACCAGCAAATAAAACAATTTGCCTTACAGAAATTCTCAGTTTCTCGTATTGGCAAGCTAATGAAAAAAAGATTAATGGAGCTAAAATAAAATGAATTTTAAATATACAGTCCTATTTTTATGTTTATCTTTAAGCTCGTGTTCTTTTTCAAATAAAGAAACTCGTCCAAATCAAGAAAGTGTAAAAAAAGAAACTCAACCGCCTAAAATATTAAAGCGTAAAACAGTCAAAACCCCTAACAAGCTCGGCTGTATAAACCCCAACTTTGTTAAACAAGTCACTCTCGGGTATCAAGGATGGTTTTCAGCTAAGGGTGATGGAGTTAGCAATGTCTGGAAGCATTGGAGCCCATATAATACAGTTCCAGCTCCCGGCAATATTACTTTTGAAATGTACCCGGATGTTTCAGAATATAGCCCATCTGATTTATTTCCCACAAAACTTGGGAAATTAGGGAATGGAAAACCGGCAAAGTTATTTTCATCAGCAAGAGATGGTGTAGTCAATCTCCATTTTAAATGGATGGCAGACTATGGCCTGGATGGTATCGCCTTACAACGATTTGCCAGTGAATTGAAGCATAAAAATAACCTTAAAGATAATAACAAAGTAGCACAACTGGTAAAAAAATATGCTGAAAAATATTGCCGTACATTCTATATCACCTAT
>CAZHUE010000066.1:0-12601 GCA_964535875.1 uncultured Methylomarinum sp. | reverse complement strand
TTCCATAAAGCGCAGAATATCGTTCTCATAATTCATGAGTCGTTCCAGCAAATTTTTGGCCTTCGCTGAAAATCAAGGAAACGAAGTGATAGCGGAGTGATGATTTTTTCTAATCCCCTAATCCAATGTCTATATATGGAACCAGGTAACATGCTATTGGATATGAAACCACTCAAATTGTCATAGACCCAATATTTCTTACACGGAAAACCAATTCTGCGTTTTATTACAAAAGCCAACCAATGCTAACATTAAAGGGACTTCTATCAACACACCCACAACGGTAGCTAAAGCGGCTCCAGATGAAAGACCAAATAGCATAACGGCGGTTGCGATCGCTACTTCAAAATGATTAGACGCGCCTATCAAAGCAGAAGGAGCCGCATTTTCATACGAAAAGCCCCAATATTTGGCCGCTAAATAGGTGATTGCAAAAATTAGGATAGTTTGAATTGTTAATGGTATAGCAATCCATAAAATTGTTAACGGGTTTTCTATAATCACTCCACCTTTAAATGAAAAAAGGAGGACTAATGTCAGTAACAAGGCGAGAATTGTGATAGGCGTTAGGCGATGTAAAAATTTCTGCTCAAACCAATCCAGCCCTTTATGGGCAATAATCCATTTTCTGGAATAAAAACCAGCTATCAAGGGCAGGGCGACATAAATACTGATAGAAAGCAGTAATGCTTGCCAAGGAACGGGCAATTGACCCACGCCAAGAAGAAAACCACCAATAACGCCAAACAATAACAACATAATCAGTGAATTAATCGCAACCATCACAAGTGTATGCGCAGCATTACCTTTAGCCAGATAACCCCAAACCAGAACCATAGCAGTACAAGGGGCAACACCGAGTAAAATACAACCGGCCAAGTAACTACGCCATAATGGTATGGCTAACATTTTTACTCCTTCCTGCATCACAACCTTACCTGACCCGTATTCACTTCCTACGGGCAGGTTTAGACCAAATGGCATTTTGACCAAGTCAATCGCATCAACGCCAATCAATTCCCGAAATAATAGCCCCAAAAAAAGATAAGCAATGGCATACATTGTAAAAGGCTTGATTGCCCAATTGACAATCAAAGTCAGGGTAACGGGTTTAATACTTTTTCCTGCTTTCACCACTTCAGAAAAGTCTATTTTTACCATGATTGGATACATCATAAAAAATAGGCAAATAGCGATGGGGATTGATACGACGGGGGCATCGTTGATATTGATGCTCATCCCATCCATAGTTTTAGCAAACTGAGGAGCATAAACTCCAAGTAGAATTCCAAAGATGATACATAAGCCTATCCACAAGGTTAGATAGCGTTCAAAAATCCCCATATCATGTTTTTTATCAGACACTAGTAACCTTTATGATGTAGATTGAGCAATTGCATTTAACTTAGTTGTTAATTCTTGCGGAGACATTGATTCTAGTGGCAATGCCAGCATACTTTTGATACGTTGTTTTATGGTAGCAAAGGTCTCTTCAAAAGCCGCAATCACTTCTTCGTCAGTGCCTTTTACATGACCGGGATCAACTAATCCCCAATGGACTTTGACAGCAGAGTCTAAATAAACAGGACAAGTTTCACCTGCTGCGTTATCGCAAACAGTAATGACAATATCCATGGCTTGATCAGTAAAACCATCCCAGGATTGACTTTGATAGCCTTCAGTTGGAAGGTTATGTCGTTTTAACGTTGCTAATGCGCCTTTATTTATTCTTCCAATCGGGTGACTGCCCGCAGAAAAAGCCTTCAACCGGTCTCTACCTAAATGATTGAATAAAGCTTCCCCCAAAACACTACGGCATGAATTGCCAGTGCAAATTACAAAAACATTTAACATTTTGATTTTTAGATGGTTTGAAAATAAATCAGGAGTGGCTTTAGCCTAGCTTTAATCTAAAGTCAAGGCTAAGGTTGTTCCTACAAATTATTGAAGGTTATCCACAACAAGATGATGAAGGTTTATCGTCTGCTACTGGACGACAAGCGGAATTATTGTCATTTTCTATCGATTTTTTTTCATTAAATGTTGGAATATCTCCCAGTGAATGAAAAGACTCCCATGCAATGCCTTGAGGGTCAGTAATCCAGTATTTATCAGAACGTGAATAACAACAAGAAGTTTGTTCCTGGGCTTCAATAGGTTTTTGAGTATCATCAAGACTTTGTTTAATATCTTGTAATTCAGAATCATTTTCAGCCTGAATGCCTAAATGATCTAACCCTGTTTTATTGCTACGATTAGAAATTGCAAAATTAATGCGAGGGTCATCCAGCATCCATTTGGCATAATCTTCATGCTCTACTGTCGGAGCACAACCAAACATTGTGTTGTAAAAATCTATATTTTGTTTGAGATCCTCTACTGAGAGGTGAACGTGCATTCTTTTCATTTTTTTCCCCATAAAGTTAACTGAAACCTAGAAACAGATCATCGAGCCTGGTCTATTTTTCATTTTGTGCAACCGTTTTAAATCATTTTTAAACAAACTATTTAATTCAACAGCTGATAATGTATTTGTAAGAAGCGGATTCGCCCAGCTGGGTAATGCTGGGTTAATTTGATAAAAAACCCACTGTCCCTCACGACTATCTTGCAGTAATCCACATTGCCTTAAGGAAGCCAAATGACGAGATATTTTAGGCTGAGATAAAGCCAGTGCTGTTGTCAATTCGCACACACAAAGTTGGCCTTTTTTTTGGAGTAAGGTGATGCACCGCAGGCGAGTTTCATCAGACAGGCATTTAAAAAAAAGAGTGGGGGACATAATTTTAATTATTGTTAATATGCGGATAAGCATATATCTTCAGCGTTAAAAATTCAACTTGTTTTTAAAATAATCCTTAGTATAAGGACTGTGACTCAAGACTCTGCGCCATCATAGTCAGACTTTATAAACCATCACTAATAGCCCGAATTTGAGATCTTAACCAAACATGTGCAGGGTCTTTTTCCCGAATAGGCGACCAAGCCATACTGATTTGGTAGGGCGGTATATCTAATGGTAGTGATACTATTTTTAATGGACTAAAACGGATAAGTTGTTTCGCTATCCTTGAAGGTGGTGACAAGATCATATCGGTTGTTGACAGGATATGAGGAGCATAAAGAAAATGTGGGACCACCAAGGCCACTCGCCGCTCCTTTCCTTTGGATGATAATATCTGATCTATTACGCCTGATTTATTTCCTGTGGGAGATATACGCAAATGGTCTAGTTTAAGAAATTGCTCTAAGGTTAATTTATTTTTTTTGACCAAAGGGTGATCTTTTCTAAGCAGACATACTCGCTTATCTTCAAACAACATTTCTTTGATAAACCGGCTAGGCGCGTCAATATCCCGATTAAAACCCAGTAAAAGATCTGTCTTACCCTCTTCCATGGTTTTTTCCGGAAAGTTTGGTTTAGGTTTTTCTATCTGAATATCTACTCCTGGTGCATCATGATAAATTTTCTCTTTGAGGGGCGGAAGTAGCATATATTCGACATAATCAGCGACTTCAATAATAAACTGATGTTTACTGCTAGAAGGATGAAAGTGTTTTGGCTCTCCCACGACATGTTGAATTTGCCGTAAAACCTCTCGTACCTGAAGCTTCATAGACTTGGCTCGGAGAGTCGGCTTCATTCCTTCGCTAGTACGAACTAGAATGGGGTCATCTAGTAAATCTCGTAAGCGATTAAGCGCATGGCTCATTGCTGATTGAGTAATAAACATGCATTCCGCTGCTTTAGAAACACTTGTTTCTTTCATTAGTGCATCAAACGCTAACAACAAATTCAAATCAAAATCTCTTAATTTCATTAATTTAGTGTATGAAGTTAATTAATAGTCTTATGAATCGTTAGCATTTTACCCATTGTCATTTTACCCGTAGAATTTGAATCACTGAAAAAAATCAATAATCTGAGGCTTGAACTTATGAGTAATAAACTTAAAAATTCAACGTTAAACATAGATAAAATCGCTAATATTCAAAGCATCAATGAAATTATTTTTATGAGCTTGGTTGTTCTTTGCTTTCTTGGCGATGTGATGGGCGAATTATCTGATCATGTTGTCATTATGTACTGGCTACTAATGACTCCTATATTCTTTCTTGGTTCAACTATTATTGAAACGTCGCAAGTACTAAAATCATCAACTCCAAGAGGTAGCAGTATTCGCAATAGCTTAATCTTATGGAGCAGTGCTTTTTTTTCGGTTTTGATTATTTTGTTCCTCTGGCATGCTGAATCATTTGCAGCCGAAACGGTTGGCGTTATTATTCATGTGATTTTAGGTCATACACTTTTTGTATCGGGGACTTTTCTTGGTTTTCGGTTTTATCTTATTGGCCTGTTTTTATTACTCTTGGCAGGGTTAACAATTGCAATGGAGGCAACCGTAGGGATGACATTAATATTCACTATTCCTTTAATGATTATAGGCTTGCATTACAGAGACAAGTCTCTTTTACGAATCAAATAAAAAACTCTAAGAACCGGTCCAGGTTCTAATGTCGTAGTTGTATGCCTACTTTAATATGTTTTTTAAAGTGTAACCAAAAACAACAGACATGAGGTGCCAAATGTATACGCACTAATTAATTTGACTTTAGAGGATAAAGGCAGTGCATGCCAATGCTCTGATCTTCTCTTACTACGTCTCACCCAGCTTTCTTTGCATTTTTTTGTCCCTTTCGTATACATTTTGGGGATAGCAAAGAAAAACCGATAAACCATATAAAAAGCAATGATAAGGGCAACATTGATCATAATAATATCACTTTGTTGACTCCCAGTATGAATCGTATTTTCTAAAATAAGCTCAACAGAGTATTCAACCAGATCAATGCCCAAATGAATCAGCCCAAATAAAAGATCAAATATAGCTAACAGCCAATCCAATAACGAATCGAACATTAAAATAACAAAAAATAATACTGCAAATTTTATAGCCACTCGGGTCAACATTTGCCGATCTGATTCTTGTTCTTTTTGAGAATGTTGAGAAGTAAGCGTATTTTGAATAAAATTTGACTCATTCTCTTTAAAACTAGTATTTTTCATACATAACGACACTAAAAAAACCTATATACCTTTAAAGCTTAGACCATAGAATAAAGATATACGCTAGCAAAAACAATCAAGTTCTCATAATTAAGAAAAATAAACTATGACTGTAGTTCAAATTTATTAAACTAATGATGTATTAAATTGGTATAATTCCGAGGTTGTGGGTAAGAACGAGCCCGTTAATTTGCACTGATTTATTGGGTTTCGTTCCTCGACCCAAGCTATTCAATTTTAAGGAAACATTAGTTGTGAATCAACATATTTACCATGCAATTGATAGGGATAAATTTGCACAAGATATAAACAAAATTCGCAAGGAAGTTTTAAGTGATGTGGGAATGGATGATTTTCAACATTTAAAAAAAATTGAACGCTGGGGACGCCTTTGTTCAATCATAGGTTATGGAACTGCATGGATTATGCCTAACCCCATCTCTGCTTATTTTATTAGCCAGGGCAATGTGACTCGTTGGACGACAATCGCTCATCATATAACTCATCGAGCGTATGATAAAATAGAAGGTATCCCAAAGCATTATACCAGCAAGGGTTTTGCTAGAGGAAAACGGCGTTATCTTGACTGGTTAGAATGGATGTTACCTGAAGCTTGGGATAAGGAACATAATATTTTGCACCATTATAATTTGGGCGAAAAAGCAGATCCCGATCAAGTAGAATTCAATACTGAAGATTTTAGAAAGATCAAAATGCCACCATGGCTAAGATATTTAAGTCTTGGAATCATGGCGTGTACCTGGAAGTTTACTTATTACGCACCGTCTACTTTAGTTGAGTTGCAACATTTTTTGGATAAAAAAGCAGGAAAAAAACCGACAACATATTCACATGCCGAGATTTGGAACCCGTTAACACCTTTAGGACGTAAATTATGGACGGTCTGTTTATTACCCTATATAGCCATTAGATTTGCATTAATTCCTCTATTGTTTATTCCTGTTGGTATGATGCTGTCAATAGGGGGGGCAGTTGCAGCAACCAATGTACTGATTAACTCCTTAATAGCTGAGGTTTTCACTAATTTACATACATTTTTAATTATTGGCACAAACCATGTCGGTGAAGATTTGTTTATTTTTGAAGAAAAAGCACGGAACAAAGGGGAGTTTTATCTTAGACAAATATTCGGTTCGACTAATTTTGCTACAGGCACCGATAGAATTGATTTTCTTCAAGGTTGGTTAAATTATCAGATTGAACACCACTTATGGCCGGATATGCCCTTAAGCCGATACCATTTAGCACAGCCAAAGGTAAAAGCATTATGTGAAAGATATGGAATTCCTTATTGTCAGGAATCTGTATTCAAACGCTTATGGAAAACCCTGGATGTAATGACAGGAAAAACAACCATGCAAAGACCATCTGTCACCCCTAATAAACAGGCTGAAGCAGGATAAACTGTAATAACGTAGAGCAAGAAAGCTCTATATTTTAGCCAATATGGTAATAGTTACTATTCACAGCTTTATATTTTTCCGATACTAAAGTTCGGGGCAGATATGTTTGCCCCGAATTATTATTCTATTAGTAATGGAGAAATGCCATGAAACAAATAAATTACAATATTTCACATTTATTAAGTATTAGCCTTTGTTTATTAACTCTTGTCACCTCCCAAGCTTTCGCAGCTGATGTACAATCTTGGGACAAGCAAATTAGTAACGGAAAGAAACGTTTTAAAGTACTTTCTCGCTTTGAAGATCAAGCGGTTTTAGATAAAGAAACACAACTGGTTTGGATGATCGAACCATTAGGTGCAACACCCTGGTTTAATGCACGACACCTGTGTGCGCAAGCTAAAGTTGGTAATCGTATGGGCTGGCGGTTGCCCTCATTATCTGAATTTACTAGCTTACTTGACCCGAACAATTTTGATCCAGCTTTATCAGATAACCACCCATTTATAGGTGTAAGCTCGTCTATCTTTTGGACAGCTACGGTTACTACTGGAAGTATAGCTCCTCTGGCAGCATGGGCTGTTGATGTAACACAAGGACAGGTTCATTTTGCTATGCAGATAAATAACAATAGACGAACTTGGTGCGTTCGAGGCCAAGGCTCATTAGCTAGTTATTAATTCAATTCAACGGGAAACAACCCTATGGGTACCTCTTGCATCTCTCAAAATGATAAATTAGATAGCTTCTAACTTATCAGTACACAAAGGGATCTTGAGGTACATCTAAGCACCAAGACGCTGTTTTATAGTTTAAGCTCCTTTGTGTTTACTTAATTATAACTGAATGGCATCGAAGCCCTCCGGTTTTCTGAATGAGACTGAATGCACAAGAGAAGTGGAGAGTATCTTATGAGAGAACAATTTGGAATTGATGCATCAAAAGAAACATTGGACGTCTGTTACCTAAAAGACATTCAACTCTTAACTTATCAGCATAAAGTCGTTAACAATACAAATAAAGGGGACAAGAAACCAAAATCTGTTGATACTTTAGATTAAATTAGTGTCGACAGTTGTATAACCTCTCTTGAATGTGAATTTGTTTTCGCATTCGTGTGATAGCCTTGGGGCATATTAATTCCTTTGTGATGAAAGTTTTTAATAGGTTATCAGGGCTGTCCTTTTATTTTTTAAAAATCAGGTATAACGTGGTGAAACTATACACTGAGTCATTTTCTGGCATCTTCTCTCTCCAGCCTCTTCTCTTGTCTTTCCTGAATCATATCCCATAACACAGGAGCAATAAATAATGTTAATACTGTTGCTACAGCAAGCCCTGAAACAAAGGTTGATGCCATTGCTCCCCATACAATTGACTCTTCAGGAAATCCCAATGCCATTGGTAATAAACCAAGAGTTGTCGTTAAGGTTGTTAAAACAATAGGACGAAGCCGAACTTTAATGGCTTGGTTTACTGCCTCAATTCTTGTCGCTCCAGCTCTATACAGTTTATTCATAAAATCAACCAGGATTAATGAATCATTAACCACCACTCCTGCCACACCAATAATGGCAATAAAACTATTCACCGTAAATAAGGATTGAGTTGCTAACTTACCTAAAACCACTCCAATCAAGGCAAAAGCTATGGCAGAGAGAATGATAATAGGTTGCAAATATGATTGAAACTGAGCAGCTAAAATAATATACATAATCATAATCGCAATAATAAAAGCATACATCAGTGACGTGTAAGAACGTTGGGTATCTTCATGCTCACCACCAAAAATCAGGCTTGCACCGGGGTATTTGTTTTCAATTTCCCCATAAAAACCTTTTACCATCGCTGTAATCGTTGGTGATGATATTTCAGCATCGGGCTTTATATTTGCAGTAATACTAATGGACCGCTGGCCTTGATATCTTTGTAATTCACCCGGTTGAAAGTAAGTCCGTAACTCGGTTACATCGCCTAAGCGAACTGGGCCACTGGCATGGTCAACAACAGGAATTGATAATGCTTGTTCAGGTGTTGTTATTGCTTGAGGATCCATTAAAACTTTAAGGTCAATTTCTTCGTCATTAAGACGATATTTTCCTATATATCGTCCATCGAGCACACTACCGGCTAGTTGTGTAACTTCAGTGTTACTGAGATCATACTCTTTAACTTTTTCATGCTTAATCTCAAAACGATAAAGCTGTTTTGGCTCTCCACGTCCATCTTGTAACTCGACCAGATTAGAAGTCAGCTCTTTATTAGTTTGAAAAAAATTAAAAATTTCATCTGCCAACGTAGAGATTGAATCAAAATGAGTGCCAACTACTCGTACGTTGATATCCTTGCCTGTTGGAGGGCCATCTTTTTGGGCATGAACGCTCAATGAAAACCCATTATTCTCAAAAGTTGTTTTTAACCGTTTACGCATTTTTTCTAAATGTTCTAACGGATGATTAAATTTTTGTTTATCTTTAATTGGCATTGTCACCATTACAGTGCCAAAGTTATTCCCGTATACTGGCTCATAATCTTCGTTTGGATAAAAACCAGCAAAGCCAGCCGCTGATTCCGCATAGCCTTCACCATCAGCCATGATAAAAGCAGCAACTTCTCTAACTTTCTTATCCATTGTTTCAATCGGTATTTCTGGTGGCCCTTTAATATCAGCATAATATACGGTGTAGTCATCGGGGAAAAACTTAATATTAATTAATGAAATTTTTCCTGTTGCTGAAACGTATAATATTCCCACGGCAATAAACAATAAAAAGAAAATACTTAACACACTAAAAACTCTGTGTTTTAAAGTAAAGCTTAATGCATTATTTGTAACGGAACGAAAAAAAGCCAATATGAAATTATCTTCTTTTAGTTGACGAGATAATGTTTTAGATTGTCTTGGCCCAAAGCTCAGATAATGGATGGGTAAAATTAGTAAACACTCAATTAATGAAGCAATTAATGCAAAGGTGACTGCGATAGGGATTTGTGCAAAAAAATCACCAGTAGGCCCTGACATGATCAACATGGGTAAAAATGCTGCGACTGTTGTTAAAGTAGAAGAAATAACTGGAAGCCCAACTTCTGCCGTTCCTTTAACGATGGCGTGATAAACCTCATTACCTTCTTCAATATGCCGGTAAATATTTTCACAAACAACGATGGCATCATCTACAATAATGCCCGTTACCAATACAAAAGCAAATAAGCTTATTTCATTTAGACTATTTCCTGTTAAGTACATCAGCAACATGGTAATCATAAAAGAAAAAGGGATACCTATCGTAACGAGTCCTGCATTACGAATACCCATAAAATACCAGATGATAATAGAAACTAAAAACATACCTAGCAGCATATTTAAGCCAAGAGTTGTAAAGCCGTCTTTAATTTTCTTAGTCGAATCCTGGGTCAGGGTCACTTCTAGTTTTTCTTGTTTGAATAAGCTTTGGAAACCATTTAACTCTTTAACAATTGCTTTTCTAATATGAATGGCATTCCCTTCTTTCGTTTTAATAACTCGTAAAGCAACAACGTCTTTACCATTAACAGTTGAAATAACCAGAGGATCACGATAATCCAAATCAGCCCTTGTAATTAAATCTTCTAATCGAATAAAACTACTATCACCATCTTTACGAATGATGGTACTGATGACTTGACTGCGGCTATGAAATTTTTCATCGACTTTAACAAGAAAATTACTTTGTTTACTTTTAAAACTACCCGCAGGCATTGAAATATTGACATCTTTTAATGCATCAACCACTTCATTAAAACTAACACCAAACTGACGCAGTTTTTGAGTGTCCAGATAAACATGAAATTCTCTGATATATTCACCCGTAAGTTCAACCTCCTTAACGTTAGCAATTTTTTGAATACGTGATTTTATTTGCTCTGCCATTAATACAAGCGCTCTGTTGCTATGTTGTCCAGCAAGATTAATTGCAATGACGGGTAACAAATCATCAACGGTAGCATCATCAATAATGGGTGGATCAACCGCTTCAGGTAACTCATTCAGCATATTAAGCACTTTGAAGCGGACTTCATTAAACAAAAAAGGATAATCCGTATCATCAATGAATTTTAATCTAATATGAGATCGTTCAGCATAAGAAGTAGATGATATCCATTCTATGTTTTCAACTGTTTCTACTTCTTCTTCAATTTTTCTGGTAATAAGTGTTTCTACCTCAGTGGGTGATGCACCAGGATAGTATGTAGAAATGTTTACTTCACCAAAGTTAATATTAGGGTATCGTTCAGCTGGCAGTTGAAACATGGCGTAAAAGCCAACAACGGTGAGCAGAATAAAAATCAGGTTGAAAAAAACTTTTTGTTTTAAAGAAAAGCGAACAACTCCCAGCATGCTTAATTCCTATTGTTGTATTTTAAGTTGATCACCAGCTTTTAATTCCGCTGAAGTAATACGCACTTGCCCATCATTCCCATCACCTAACAACTCAACACGTAGCGAGCCCCCCTCTTTGCGTTCCACCCAAACCTGTTCAAATCTTTTATCCAGCGTTTTTGAGGGGATTAGAAATACTCCAGAAGAATCCGGTATTTTTAGCTTCAACTCAACCCTTAACCCTCCTCTATGCACAGGAAGGTTTTTCTCTAGTAATAAATCGACTTTGATTTTCCTGGATATTTCATCAAAAGCTGGGGAAATCCGCTCAATGGCTGCCGGAATTTGTTGTTTATATTCAGGCAACCAAACGTTGAGGTCTTTTTTGTTTTTCTTTAATGCGTTTAGCTCATCAACTGATAATGAAAAAGGGACCAGTAAAGTTCTGTAGTCTCCAACTTTGACCACTTGATTTCCAATATCAATCCATTGCCCAGACTCTACATAACGTTCATCAACTGACCATCCATAAGGTGACCTTATACAATGACGTTTAAGTGTTTCCTGTTGGCGTAGTTTTAATATTTCTTTACTCTGTTTTATGTTTTCTGCTGTACTTAGTTCACGTTGCATATCATCTAATTGACTAACAGAAACACTTTTTTTCTTAACCAAATCCTTATATCGCGCTACTTGTTTTTTATAATAAGCAATATCAATTTGTGCTTGTTTTATATCATTAGTCGTTGAATTAATATCAAGTTTAGTAAAGGTATTATCAAGGCATGAAACCCTTCTATCCCTACCGATGGTATCACCAATATCAACATAAACTCTCTTAACTTTTCCTGAAACTTCTGTGGATAAAATCATATCGTGTCTTGCTCTACTAAAACCAATAAAACTGACTTCCCGATAAGATGGCTGAACAGCTATCCAAGTATCATCTGCGTGGCTAGATAAACTAAAAAAAATTATGCAAAGTAATAGGCTGGTTCTGATCATTAATTATGTCTCCACTGTTGCTTTACTGAGGCAAGATTTAATCTTGTCTCTATTAGTCAACTGCTAATAAATTGGCAAGACTATTATTCTATAGGAATATAGACTTATATTTTAAGATTTTCTGATTTGTTCTTCTTGGATCATGGTTTAGGTAGATTTCAAAACACGGATCATCTCTCACTTTGTAGTTACTATCAGGCAACCACTCTTTAAGAACATGATGTCCTATCGGGCAAAAAGCAAGAGCAAAAAATAAACGTCCACTTTTCTCGCAGAGCTGATTAACAACGCTGAAACAATGACTCAAATTGAACACGCAGTATCTTATTCAGCTTATAGAAAACCAACCCAAACTACTCGACTATTGTCGAGAATTAGGAAGACATTCATCACTGGCTGAAACGGTAGAGTATGATTCATCTCGAGGCCTTGTTTGTACCCGTGAAGCTCATCTTCATCAACGCGACTCATCAAACATTGCTAATCGCTGGAACAGGAGTGGTTTGCGAACCCGGATTGTGATGAATCGTGAACCTTATAATAAAGCAACACAAGAAATTAGCTCTGATACATCTGGCTTCATACACACTCTATTGGATATGCACGCAGGTTCATTACTGGCAAGGTTGGCCTATCTTGTCAGGTAGGAATTGAGTGATTTATGCTGAGATGGATGAAATGCATACCTATGTGGGTCAAAAAAAAGCTATAAATGGATATGGATTGCTGTTGATAGATAGGGGA
>CAZHUE010000065.1:0-12621 GCA_964535875.1 uncultured Methylomarinum sp. | reverse complement strand
TGATAATAGAATGCTTGGAGTTCTTGCTTTTTTGCCCGATAGGGCATCATGTCCTTCATTTCCATCAGTATGAATGTTGTGTTTTAGTAGGCTAACAATAAGCTTAATAACTCAATCTTGCATGAATTCAAATTCTAAAAAGGTTTAACCACAGCAAGAATAATAATTACTACCAAAAAAAGCACAGGCACTTCATTCATCCAGCGATAAAAAACATGGGAATGACGATTTCTATCATGTTTAAAGTCAATTAACCATTTACCACAAAAACCATGGTAAACAACTAACAGCAAGAGTAGGGACAATTTAGCATGTAACCAACCGGACGTTGAATATAGTGTCCACGCATAATCCCCTAACATCCAGAAACCAAAAATAAAGGTGACAATCATGCCCGGTGTCATAATGCCAAAAAAAAGTTTACGTTCCATTATTTTAAACCGTTCATTACCGATCTCATCATCACTCATCGCGTGGTAGACAAATAGCCGAGGTAAATAAAATAACCCTGCAAACCAGGTGACCATAAAGATGAGGTGTAACGCTTTTAACCAGAGCATCGTAATTAACCGTTTAGAAATTGTTCTATTTCTCGTTTTATATTTTCTACTTTAAATAACCCTGTTTTTTGCATAACAATATGACCATTGGGAGAGATTAAGAATGTAGTAGGTATAAACTGAATTTCTCCAAAAGCTTTTGCATGTTTTGCATCTATATCCAGAGCAACATCATAGGGTAGTTGTTTGGCTTTTGTCATTTCTACTACATGATTGGGTAGGTCGTAATACATTGCAACTGCAATTATTTCTAAACCTTTGGAATGAAATTGATTGTATAAATCAATTAAGTCAGGGATTTCTTTAATACAACTGGCACAATCAGTTGCCCAAAAAGTAATGATAACAGGATTTCCTTGTAAATCAGCCAGTTGAATTTTTTCTCCTGTAATTGTTGTAAATGTTACATCAGGTGCCGGGCTGTTGATTTTACTTTTGAAAAACCAGAGGCTATTGACTAAAAAAAGTAACAGAATAAGCGTTGATATTTTATTTAACTTCATCTGGCTCATCAGTTGTTTTATCTATTTTTTCAGGCTGTACATACGAATTACAAAGTGCTCTGTACAAAGGTAGTGGGTTTATTAATTTTGATGTCCCTGTAGCAAAAAAAGATGTTGCCATAAGTGGGATTAGTATTTCATGGCTGCCTGTCATTTCCATTACAATCACAAAAGAGGTTAAGGGTGATTGAAGCATGCCAGAAAAATAGGCTGTCATCGTCAATAAAATCATTGCTGGAGCGGGCGCTACAGGAAACCAGTGGGCTAAATTAACACCAAACCCTGCACCAGTGGCTATTGATGGAACAAAAATACCACTAGGAATACCGCTAAAAAAAGTTGCACATGAGGCAAACATTTTAAACAGAGGAAAAAAAGGATCCATTGTTTTACTGTTGGTTAAAATTGCCTTTGCTTGTGAATAGCCTGTGCCGAAAGTATCGCCATTAGAAATATAACCCAATATGGCAATAACAACACCACAGAAAAAGGCAATAGTTACAATTGAAAACCGTGTCTTTTTAAGATAACGACCGCCTCGAATAATAATCTTGCTGAATACGCCGCCTAAAAAACCGCCAACAATGCCGCATAATGGAACTGCAATCCAGCTTTTGTCGTAAGACATAACATAGGATTGTTCATGAAAAAAAATGTAGTGATTTAACAGTGCATGAGCCGTTACACCAGAAAAAACAATGGCGGTTAACACTAAACTACTGATTTTCTCCTCTAAAGCTCGCCCCATTTCTTCTATAGCAAAAATAATTCCGGCTAAGGGTGCGCTAAACATCGCGGCAAACCCTGCGGCACTTCCAGCAAGAATTAATCCTCGCCCCATATAATAAGGAGGAAATTTTACGGCTTTACCCAAAGATGACATCAACGAAGCACCAACATGAACGGCAGGCCCTCCAAAACCTACAGAAGCACCAGATAATAACCCCATAATGGGTAGAAACATTTTTCCCAAGGCTATTTTTAAAGAAATAAGTCGGTCTCTATCTTCTAAATTTCCCTTTATTTCAAGTGCCGTTTTTACTTGCGGAATACCACTGCGCTCACTACCAGGAAAAAAACGAAAAGTAATCCATGCGGTAAAACTCAGCCCAATAGGAGCAATAATAAAATTAGACCAAGGGTAATGTAGCGACATTAAGCGGTATGTGTCCCCAGCCCATTCACTTAAAACGACCATTGCAACAATAAGTAGTCCAACCAAAATAGCGCCTACCCAAAAAACCAAGCGTTGTTTCCAAGCAGTGATAGAAAAGAGCGAGGCAGAGTGTTCTGACATAAAAATGTTACCTAAATTGATGTTATCTGATTTCTGATAATAAGGAATCTATCATATTCTGTGCCTGGCTTAGATAGCTAGCACCAAATAAATTCAGATGATTAAGAATATGATATAAATTATAGACGTTTTTTCTAACTGAGTAATCAGAATCTAGTGGGTAAGTATTTGAGTATCCAACATAAAAATTGGATCCGAATTTGCCAAACAATTCAGTCATTGCAATGTCAGCTTCTCTATCGCCGTAATAACACGCCGGATCGTAAATTACTGGTTGACTATTAGTAGCACTAACAGCCGCATTACCTGACCATAAATCACCATGTAAAAGGGATGGGGTAGGGTGGTAATCACTAAAAAAAAGGGGGAGTGCTTCGGATAGTTTTTCACCCGATTGCCTAAGACTTCCACCAAAGCCATTTGTTTCAGCTAAAGAAAGTTGAAAGCCCAAGCGATGAGTCTGCCAGAATGAAAGCCAATCATCAGAACGAGGGTTATGCTGCGTTGTAGAGCCAATTGTATTATCTATATGCCATCCAAAAAACGGTTGTTGAGTTTGATGTAAAGCAGCTAATTGTTCTCCAAACTGCTCATCTGAATGTTTAGAGGGTGAAGAAAATGGAATATTTTCCATCACAAGAAATGATTTGTCAGCAGATAAACCGCAAACTATAGGCTGGGGGATTTTGATTGTTTTAGTGTCAAGTAATTCTTTAAGACCAGAAAATTCAGCCTCAAACATGGGTAAAAACTTAGCCTGGTTAAGCTTTATAAAAAAACTTTTTTGATCACTGTGCAAAATATAAGCAGAGTTAATACAACCACCTGAGACTGATTGTATATTTTTTATTACAAAGGGTTGGTTAATCTTTTGCTCGATTTGTTGAGTAATTTGTAGCCATTCTTCAGATATGTTTTTCATTGTCGTAAGACTACGGGAGTAAAAAGGCTTATGCAACTATCGTTTAGAACAATTTTAAATATTGAGAAAAGCCTTATCCTCTGTGTTTTTTTGATTCTCTCAAATTTTGATGATTGTGCTTTTAATTATGGGAAGGAAATAAAAGATTGTTTGCTAAAAAAATATATCGAATCATTCTCACTAGGGAACTAATACAAATTATTAGGAAAGTTCATTAAGCTTTTGCAAAATTTCTTCAATGTGAGTCTTAACTTTAACCTTACGCCATTCATAAATCAAAATCCCTTCTTCATTAATTAGAAAAGTACTGCGTTCTATTCCCCTGACTTTTTTTCCGTACATATTTTTCATTTTTATGACATCAAATAATTGACAAAGTTTTTCTTCCTTGTCGGAAAGCAGTTCAAAAACAAAGGCTTGTTTTTCTTTGAAGCCTTCGTGGACTTTAACACTATCACGAGAGATGCCAAATATAACCGTATTTAATGTCTTAAATTGGTCGATATTGTCTCTAAAGTCTTTTCCTTCCTGTGTACAGCCAGGGGTATTATCTCGAGGGTAAAAATAAAGGATAACCTTTTTTCCAAGATAGTCTGATAGTTTAAAAAGGGGGGCTCCAGTTGAATCAGCTTCAAAATCAGGAACAGGCTTATTTATACTGATCATTGTCATTTTATTTTATTGGATTAAAAATTATGTCTATGTTGAGACTCTCTGAAAAAACATGAAGCTCATTTCGTAAAGTTGGAATTACAACTTTTGCAGGAATTGATAAGATAAAATTCACAGAAAACAGATTTGTTTGTGTGGAGATTGGCTGATAGTTTTTTGCATTGATTTCTTCAATACATATTTCTTGGTCGACTAAAAATGTAATGATTTCTTCAACACTACTATTACCAGAAAGTGAAATTATTTCCAGTAAATAAGGGAGGCTTTCCGGTTTTTTTTGAAGCTGATCTGTTCTTAAGGTATGCAAATTTATTGCAAGTTTATTCTGTAGACTTTCTAACGTTGTTTCAAGTTTAGCAATCTGATTCCAGTTGCCATTAACTAAAAGGTAAGAAGCATTAACTTGGGCTAAGCAAGAAAATCTGAGAGTAATAACATGACAGTTACAATTCGAAATAGCTTCCAGTATGCTACTTATTAAGCGTATCGAATTGTTTCCCAAAGCAGTAATGGCTAATTGCATAGAGTATGCCCTAAGTTTCGTACAAGTTTATCATCAAAAAACGAAAATAAAATATTTTTTATTTTTTAATACAAAAAAAATTGGTGTCTATCTTTAAGTTATTGAAGTATCTGCTATTCTTAAATTAACAACATAATTTTTTACTTATAAATCAATTAAACCTGCTATTGAATTCCTGTTTTACAAGATAGCTATAAAATATTAAAGATACCGCGTGAGGTGTAAAAATGGCAAAATCTAATCAAAATAAAAAAGTTATTCAAACTGAAGATTTTTCAGATGTTTTAGATGAGTTACTTGATAAAAAAGTATCATTAGTCGAAGTTAATGACTTGTCTAAGGATGAAGATATTATGGATCAATTAATAATGGAAGATGTCTTTGATGTTGCAGACGAAGAAATTGAAAGGTTATCAAATAATGAGAATAACAGGGAAATAGAGAAAGAAAATAAAAAGAATATTGAAAATATTATTTCTGAAATAAGTAAGGATCAGGCTGATGAATTTTCCGTTTCTGAAACAACAACAATACCGAAAATCAGTCCAGATGATAAGCGGGATGGATTAAATGTAGATGACTTGCTGAATACGGTGGATGAGAAATTAAATGGCAAGGATCAAGAATTTACTCAAGTTGACACTAAGCCAGAGATGGAAGACGAAATGGTCAAAATGAATAAATTAAAAGCAGGAAATGTAGAGGAAGTTGAGGGTAAAACTTCTGAAATACAAAAGGAACAAGTTGATGGGTTTTTAGATCCTAAGCCCCCTATAAAAGAGGATGAATTAGATATAGATGACTTACTTGATTCGGTAGATGAAGAGTCCAATATAATGCAAGAAAAACCTACTGAAAAAGATGAATTTGCTGAAGATGATGCGAGCCTTTCACTGGTGTTAGAAGGTGAGAAAGTAGAAAAAAATGAAGAACATAATGGAAGTGAAGAGAAAATTGATGAAGAAATAGCAAGCTTATCAAAAGCTGTTAATAACTTGGAGCCTGAAAAAGAAAATAAAAAAGACTTGGACGATCAAATTACTGAAATACAAAAGAATGAAGTTGATGCGTTTTCTGATCCTGAACAAACCATTATAGAAAAAATTAATCCAGATAAATTAAACCCTAATAAGGATGGGTTAGATGTAGACGATTTACTGGATTCAGTAGATGAGGAATCTAAGTTGAAACAAGAAGAGCCAACTGAAATAGATGAATTTGTTAAAGTTGCTATAGAAGAAAAAAATATAGCTAATAATGAAAGTGTAGAAAATAGTGATGAACTTGACACAGATTCATTAATTACAGACTTTGATATTTCTTCTGATGATGAATTTTCAGAACCAGATACTGTAATCAATGAACCAATAGAAGAAATACAAGGGACTGATGAACAGAAAAAAGAGATTGACCTTGTTTTAAACCAATCATCTGAAGAAATAAAAAAATCAAATATTGCAATTGATGAGCTTAATAGTAGAGTAAACCAGCTTGTAGAAGATAATGATAGTTTAAGAAACCAAATTGCTGCACTCGTAGCTGCTGGAACAAATGATGATACTGATGTTCTGAATACTTTGGATACACTAAAAAAACAGCAGAAATCAATAACAAGACAATTAAAAAATAGGCCGCGACTTTCTCCCATATTGACATATACTGCGTTAGGTTTGGCTGGTTTTTCAGTACTACTTGCTGGTGGTTTAGGTGCTGTTGGCTATGGGGCACAATCAGATGTAACAGAATTATCAGAATTGGTGATAACGCTTGATGAAGAAACAGATGAATTAATTGCTAATACTTCAAAAATTGATGTTGAGAAATTAAATGAAAAAATTCGATTTTTAATTTCAAAAAATGAAAATTTAACAGTGCAAGTAGATGAGGTTAAAAACTCAATACTGTCTAATTCTTTAGAACCATTAGTTGATGATCTTGTTGAAACCAATGATCAGACTCAACAAACAATAGAGACTTTATTAGCTAAAGTAGAAAAGCTAGAAAAACGGAGACCTGTTAAAGCTACAGCGAAACCAAAGAAGGTCAAAAAAGTTGTTAAACAACCAAAATGGGCTGTAAACCTGGTTTCTTTTAAACAAGAATGGTATGCAAAAAGTAAAGCTGCTGAATTTGAAAAAAAGGGCATACCTACTGATGTTATAAAAGTTAAAGTTAAGGGGGAAGACTGGTTCCGGTTAAGGGTTAAAGGTTTTAAAAGTAAATACGATGCTGCAAGCTATGCCGTTAAAGTAAAAAAGACACTTAACTTAGGCTCTGTTTGGGTAACCAAACTTTAAATTTGAATTAGTTTATAATACAACATTAAGAGTATGCATGTGAAAAGCAGACCAATGTTGAAGGGTAAATATTTTGAAATAAAGGAAATCTCTAAAATATAGGTTGGGCTGCTGTCTCATTGACACCCCAACAAAAGTTATCAATATGAATTCAAAGTTTATACCTTTTTTAAAAGAAGATATCTGGACCCGACCTGATAATCATTACTCCACAATTAAACGCCTTGGTGTTAAATCCTTAAAGATTTTTTTACTTTCAATTCAGGGGTTTAATCAGGATATTTGTCAGTTAAGGGCATCAGCACTAACACTTTATACCCTACTATCAATTGTTCCCGTTATAGCTTTATTGTTTGGTATTGCCAAAGGCTTCGGCTTTGAGAAAAAGCTTGAACAACAATTACTAGAGGAAGTATCAGAGCAGGACACAATGATGCTTCAGTTGATAGAGTTTTCACAAAGCATGTTGTCCAGTACAAAAGGAGGTTTGGTTGCAGGGATAGGTATTATTGTACTGTTCTGGTCAGTAGTAAAAGTAATTAGTAATATTGAAGAATCTTTTAATCATATTTGGAAGATTAAAAAAAACAGGTCTGTAGCTAGAAAATTAAGCGATTATTTATCGTTAATGATGTTAGCGCCAGTATTACTAATTGTGTCGAGCAGTCTTACCGTTTTTGTAGAAACAAAAATTGCCTGGTTAGTTGAAGTCATTCATTTACCTACATTTGGCACAAAGCTTGTATTTTACGTGATGAGTTTTTCACCTTTGATTATCATGATATTACTGTTTACCTTTGTTTTTTTATTTATGCCAAACCAAAAAGTATCTGCAAAAGCAGGTATTATTGCTGGCGTAATAACAGGTATTTTGTTTCAGGTGGCTCAATCTGCCTATTTGAGTTTACAAATTGGTGTTTCAAGTTATAACGCTATTTATGGGAGCTTTGCGGCACTGCCTTTATTTCTTGTTTGGTTGCAATTGGTTTGGGTGGTAGTTTTATTTGGTTGTGAAATATCTTTTTTTGTTCATAATTTTGAGAGTTATCGACACAATAAAAAGTTTTCTAAACTCAGCTTTTCATTAAAAAAAAATATAGCCATCCAGGTTTGTCATTTAATTGTTAAGCGGTTTTTGAACAAGGAAAAAGCACCAAATGCAGAGCTAATCGCTAAAGAATTACTTTTGCCGATTTCAATTGTACAAAAAACACTCACCGAATTGCTTGATAGCAATCTTATCGTCGAATTAAATGTGGACGAGGATGAGGAAAGCATTTATCAGCCAGCATATGATATAAAAGATTTAACGATTGGAACCATTACGAATGCTCTTGAAACCACAGGGCAGAATTCAGTTCTTGGTCTTAATGGGGGAGGGCTGTTTTCCAGGATAAATGAACTAGAAGAAAGTTATTCGATAAAAGATATTTAATTCGTTTTTGACAATATTACCTTGCTGGTTGGGCTACTTATGATTTCACCTCCAACTTATTTTTTTATTTTCAAGCTTAATTTATTGCGAGTTACCTAAGTAAATAATTCCCAAATCGGTTGGATAGACTTTGGTAAAGGTGCTAAGCGCCCCAGTTCTACCCATTGGTTATCAGGGGTGTGAAAATCAGAGCCGACAGATGCAGCTAATTCATATTGGTTGGCGTATTGCATCGTGCGTCTTATTTCTTCAGGAGAGCTTCTTCCGGTAATCACTTCAATTCCTTGGCCACCTGTCTCCTTAAAAAAAGATAAAAAACGTTTTAACCAGCTTGCAGTTAGCTTGTAGCGTAAAGGATGAGCTACAACAGCAACGCCGCCAGATTGGTTGATCCAGTTAATGGCATCCGGTAAATCAGCCCATATAGTTGATACAAACGCCGACTTTCCCTTTCCTAAATAGCGGTCAAAAGCTTGTTGTCTTGTTGATACATAGTGTTCAGAATACAAATAGTCAGCAAAATGGGAACGAGTAATCATTCCACCATTTGCAGCTTTAATGACTGCTTCATAGGCATTCGGAACTCGTTTTTTTTCAAGTTTAAGAGCTATTTTTTTTGCTCGTTCTGTCCGAAGGTCTTGTAAATTTTTAATTCCTGAGATTAATGTGGTATTAGTGGGATTAATATTTAAACCAACAATATGAAAACATTTATTCTCCCAAGTTGTTGAAATTTCAATGCCTGGGATGAAATTGATGTCACTCACTTTAGCCGTTTTTGCGGCTTCTTCCTGGCCATTAATAGTGTCGTGATCTGTCAATGCAAGTGATGTGACGCCTTGTTGTTTTGCTCGTTGTACAACTTCTGTAGGACTTAATGCGCCATCAGATGCTGTTGAGTGACAATGTAAATCGAATTTTTCTTGCATTGTAAAATAGTTTTAGAGTAGATATTCTGTTAACTTTAAAGTAAAGTATAGAAAAGAAATTAAAAAAATTATTGATATTCTCCATAAAGTTTCGAATATAGACCACTATTTTTAATTAAAGTTGAATGATTGCCTTGTTCACAAATTTTACCGTCTTCAAAAACATAAACGTGATCAGCTTGTTTAACTGCGCTTAAACGATGTGCAATAATAATTGTTGTTCTTCCACTTAAAAAAACTTCCAATGCACTGTGTAGTTTTTTTTCTGTTTCTGTATCAAGTGCAGAGGTTGCCTCATCTAATATAACAACGCTAGGGTTAGCAACAATCATTCTGGCAATTGCAAGCCGTTGTCGTTGTCCGCCAGACAAACGCATACCTTGTCTACCAACTATTGTGTCAAGGCCAATATCAAGTTCTTCAATCGCATCTTTAAGTTGAGCAATTTCTAATGCATTCCATAATTTGCTATCTGCTATGTCCCTACCCAGTGTTAAATTTGCTCGCACGGTATCATTAAATAACGCGGGTTGTTGTAAAACAGTGGCGACATGTTCTCTCACAACATCTAGTCCAATTTGATCAATTGGCACATCATTAAAATAGATCATACCTTCTGTAGGGGGGTACAAGCCTATAATTGCTTGAGTAAGTGTTGATTTCCCTCCGCCACTTGCACCTACCAAGGCAACTTTCTCTCCGGCAGGGATAGAAAGGTTAATGCCGTTCAAGATAGGTTCTTCATTGTAGCTAAAATGAAGATTCTTAATGTTGACTGAAACAGTTCTTGTGTTTTCGAAAGGGTTTTTAAGGTGTGGGTATTGTGGTTCCTGATGTAATAAACAAAGTTCGTTAATTCTGCTTAATGCTGCCTTTGCAGCAAAAAAAGAATGCTGTATTCCTAAAATTTCTTGTACCGGTGCCATCATAAACCAGAGATAGCCAAAAACTGCCAGCATTTGCCCAATACTCAAGTCTGAATAAAGTACCATCAACATGGCCGTTGCTCTAAAAATATCAAAACCAACCAAAAAAACTAAAAAACTCAGGCGTGAAGCTGTATCGCTCTTCCAGGAAAATGCTGTTGAACGATCTTTAACTGTCCTTGCTGACTCGATTAGTTGTTGGCAGTAGTGTTTTTCTCTATTACTTGCACGGATTTGATGGATCGCTTCTAATGTTTCTGTTAAAGACTGTTGAAAAATACTGTAAGCTGAACTTTCTTTTGCTTTGAGATCTTTAATACGCGAACCAATTTTTTTAGCAATATAAATAACTAAAGGATTAAGCAGTAAGATAAAAAGACCGAGTTGCCAATGCATCCATAATAAAATAATTGCTGTGCCAACAATTGTTAGACAGGCGATAAGTAGTCTGCTGATTGTTGAGCCAATGAATGAGTCTAGTGTTCCAAGATCAATTACCATGTGGGAAATAACTGCACCAGTTCCAAGGCTTTCGTATTCTGACATGGAAATTTTTTGTAAACGATTAATTAAATCTCTACGAATACGAAAAATAACATCTTTAGATATGATTGTAAATTGCCTGCCTTGAATGATGTTAAACAGGATAGAAAGAAGTCGAAGTAGTAAGCTAACGATTAAAATAGCAACAATATAGGCAATAGGTATTTGCCAGTCGCCAGGAATAATTAAATTAAGGGATTCGGTTATACTGGCAGGGTTTTTTAATAATACTTCGTCAACAAGTAACGGCATTAGTAGCGGAACAGGAACACTGGCTAGTGTTGCTAATACTGCAATAACATGAGCCTTAACTAATTGTTTTTTATGTTTAAGTGCAACCTTAAAAATGTAGTCCCAAGTGTAGTTAATTTGGTTTTCATCTAAATTTAAAGAACTATTGTTGGACACTATTGTATATTCTATAAACTGAATTAAACTTATTATTATAAACAATCTTTAGGTTAATGGGAAAATAACACCCTAATTTTTAAGTAAAATTATGTTTAAAACCACTAAAACAATTGCATTCTTTCTATTTTTTGTATTTCCATTACAAGTCTCAGGGAGTATTGAATCTTCTTTAGAAGAGCAAAGAGAGAAGTATGTTCTAGCAGAAAAATTGATTGCAACGGGCGAGGACAGCTTATTTTTTAAAAAGATAAAATCTTTAAAAAAGTATCCTTTATATCCTTATATTCAATATCAATGGTTGGTTGAAAACCTGGATCAAAAAGACAAGGTTCAGACATTTATAAAGAAATACAGCAAAACACGATATGCACGCTCATTAAAATATAAATGGCAAATCTATCTGGCAAAAAATAACCTTTGGTCAACTTATATTAAATATTACAAGTCAGGCAAAAATACAAAGTTGCAATGTTATTATTTGTGGGCAAAATATAAAACTGGTTATAAAACACAAGCGATAAAAGGCGCTAAAAAATTATGGGTCGTGGGTCGGTCACAACCTAAAGAATGTGATCCTGTTTTTAAGCGATTAACTGATTCGCCTTATTTTACTAAGGAGTTGATTTGGCAACGATTTAGATCTGCTTTATCAAAAGGAAATGTTCGGTTAGCAAAATATGTTAAACGTTCTTTAAGTCAAACAGAACAGGAAAAGGCTAAACTTTGGTTGAAAATCCATTCAAAACCTTCCCTTGTTGAAGATATCAAGCTTGTTAAGCAACATCCCCATTCACATTTGATTTTTGCCCATGGTATTGAACGATTACTAAGAAAGGATACTGGTAAGGCTGTTCAAGTTTGGGACTCAGAAAAAAAATATTTTAAAATTGCAAAGAAAAAGGCACAAGCAATTGAACGAAAATTAGCTATGAGTCTCGTTTTGAGTAGAAAAAAAACAGCTTATAAGCGATTGGATCAACTCCATCAACTTGATGAGGAAGCCAAGGAATGGAGAGTAAGAGCTGCTTTAAGGTCAATGGACTGGGTACATGTTGAACAGTCAATTACTAAGCTAAGCAAAGAATCAAAAAACAAAGAGCGATGGAAATACTGGTTAGCCAGAGCTTTAGAAAAGATAGGGCAAAGTGAAAAGGCTAAGAATATTTATACTCAACTGTCTAAAGAGAGAAGTTATTTTGGTTATTTATCAGCAGACAAACTTAAGAAAAGTTATCAGTTAGCTAATAACCCGATTCAAATTTCTAAAAAAACACTGGATAAGTTTAAACAAAAAACTGATTTTCGTGTGGTTGCAGAATTAGTTGAAGTTAACCAGGTTGATGAGGCAAAAAAACAATGGTGGTATTCAGTCAAAAAACTAAGCAAAGAGGACATACTGATAGCCGCTAAATATGCACAAGAGTTACAGTGGAAACAAGAGCCTATTTTTACAATCGCAAAAGCTAAATATTGGGATGATGTGCCTTTAAGATTCCCTATGGCTTATCAAGATTTAGTCTTTAAAAATGCAGAGCTACAAGGTTTAAACCCAGCATTAGTTTTTGGTTTGATACGACGTGAAAGCGCATTTGATGAAAACGCA
>CAZHUE010000064.1:0-12644 GCA_964535875.1 uncultured Methylomarinum sp. | reverse complement strand
CCTGACTGCCTTACGTCGAATATAATCTTCACAGACCTCATCTATTTTTAGGGCGCTCATTACTCTGACTTGCAACCCTACTTTTTCAAGAGAATCTTGCATGGCCAATGCGTTAATAATTGTTGCCAACATTCCCATTTGATCACTAGTTACTCGATCCATTCCTTCTGATGCTTTTTCCGCACCTCTAAGTATATTACCACCCCCAATGACCAACCCAACTTCCACACCAGCATCACATAAGTCTTTCACTTCATTGGCAAGACGTTTAACAATAGTTGCATCAATACTACCCCCAATTTCACTCATTAATGCCTCACCACTTAGCTTGAGTAAAATTCGCTTACAAATCATTTTTGTCATTGATGCACATCCTTTTCAATAATTAAGGGTTTTAAATTAAGTGAAAACTTGAACTAACGTAAGTTATCAACCAAGGTAGACTTTTACTTGTTATGTCGATAACCATATAGCAAACACTAATATTGCTACAACAAGCATGGAAGGTAAACAAATATAATATTATATCTTTCTATACAATCAAGATACTAATCATTTAACCCTATGCAAAAAAAACCGGCCTAAACCGGGTTTTAAAATTAATTATGCACTTGCTTGCGCTCTTACTTCTTCAGCAAAATCTACTTCTTCTTTTTCAATTCCTTCCCCTACCTCAAAACGGGTAAATTGAATAATTGAATTATTTTTTGATTTTACTAATTGAGCAACCGTCATTTTATCATCTTTAATAAATGCCTGCCCTTCAAGCGTGACTTCAGCTAAGAATTTTTTAATTCTTCCTGCAATCATTTTTTCAATAATCTCTGGCTTTTTTCCGCTTTCTAATGCTTGTGCAGTAAAAATATCTTTTTCTTTTTGAATTTCTTTTTCTTCCACCTGATCTACAGACAAATAAGCAGGATTACTTGCTGCAATGTGCATGGCAATATCTTTACCTAATTCCTTATCATTTTTAGCTGTTTCAACAATAACGGCAATTTTCCCACCATGTAGGTAACTAGCTGCACCCCCATCAACATTTGTGTATTTGATAAAACGTCTTACAGAAATATTTTCACCTACTTTTGCTACTAAAGCTCGGCGAGTAGACTCAACTGTTTCACCACTCGCTAAATTTATCTCAGCTAATTGTTCAATATTATCGCAGGCAGCGCTTAACAACGCTTCTGTCAGGTTATTTACAAAAGAGATAAAATCATCACTTTTTACAACAAAATCAGTCTCACTATTGACTTCTACCATAACAACAGTTTTACCGTCCTCACTTCCTTTAAGCCCGACCATTCCCTCAGCGGCTACTCTGCTTGCTTTTTTATCTGCTTTTGCTAGTCCTGACTTACGCATATTTTCAATAGCCAAATCCATATCACCATTTGCCTCAACCAAGCTTTTTTTACATTCCATCATTCCAGAACCTGTTCTTTCTCGAAGTTCTTTCACCATTGCAGCAGTTACACTCATTTTTCTATTTCCTCAAATTCTTAACTAAAAAAACGCCCCCAATTAAATATTTAAAGGAGGCGTTTAAAAGGCTGTTTTTCAACAGACCAATTCTTAAAGTAATTTTAAACCGTTCAGCTAAAGCCAAATCAGTTATTAAACATTAGCTCTCTCCAGATGAAACCTCTGTAGAGCCAGCTTCTTTAGACGGGGTTTCTTCAGATGAAATCTCTTCAACAAAATCATCTGATTTTGCTGATGCCGCTAACCCAGCTGATTTAGATTCCAATACTGCAGCAGAAGCACTCTGACAATACAGTTTAATTGCGCGAATCGAATCATCATTTCCAGGGATAACATAATCAATCCCAACAGGTGAATTATTTGAATCAACAATTCCAACGACAGGTATACCTAGTTTTTGTGCTTCTTTAACTGCATTTTTTTCATAACCTACATCCAAAACAAAAAGCACATCAGGGGTTCCACGCATATCTTTAATACCACCAAGACTACGATCAAGTTTTATCATTTCGCGCTCCATCCCTAGTGCTTCTTTTTTATTAAACTTTTGATGCATAGAACCATCTGCTTTCATTGCTTCCAGTTCTTTCAGCCGTTTTATTGACTTTTTAATTGTTTTAAAATTAGTCAACATACCACCCAACCAACGGTGGTTAACATAGGGCATACCACAACGTATTGCCTCTTCCGCTACTGTTTTACGTGCAGCTTTCTTTGTTCCTACAAATAAGATATTTCCCTTATTTGCAGTCATTTGACCTAAATAATTTAAAGCATCATTAAACAAAGGAAGGGTTTGTTCCAAGTCTATTATGTAAATTTTATTTCTTGCTCCAAAAAGATAAGAAGCCATCTTTGGATTCCAGTACCGTGTTTGGTGTCCAAAGTGAACACCTGCTTCTAACATTTGACGCATTGACACTGCTGCCATTATTTTCTCCTAAGTTTCTTTGGCCATTGATATGGCCATGGGTTACGCCTCCGCCCATCCCGTCCTGGCAACCGATTAAAAAATTAATCAGCACCCTACCAGTCGTGTCGACAAACGTGAGTATTAATACAAAAATGAACTTATCTTTATATCATATTTTTTGTGAGATACCAATATTTTTTATCAATAATAGAAACACCTTAAGACTATTTTTCATCCTTTCTCTACGCTGGCATTAAAGAAAAAAAGACAAACTTTGTTCATAAGTTATAAAATCTCTTATCAACTCGGTATTATCCCTGTACCTTCCTTCAACTTTCATATTTTTATGACTAAATCAAGTTATTCTATTTCAAGCTATGAGCATTACGATTAAAAACGAATCTGAAATTAATAAAATGAGGGTTGCCGGAAAACTTGCAGCCGAAGTTTTAGAAATGATTGAGCCCTTTGTTTTACCTGGCGTTACAACTAATGAACTTAATCAAATCTGTCATGACTATATTGTTAATGATCAGCAAGCAATTGCTGCCCCACTTAATTATCGTGGCTTTCCTAAATCAATTTGCACCTCTGTTAACCAGACAATTTGCCACGGCATTCCTAGTGAAAAGAGATTAAAAAAGGGTGATATTGTCAATATTGATATTACCGTTATTAAAAATGAATATCATGGCGATACCAGCAAAATGTTTTGCGTGGGTGAAATAAGTCAACATGCCAAACGTCTGATAAATATTACACAAGAATGTCTATTTCTTGGTATAGGCGAGGTTAAACCAGGCGCTACATTTGGAGATATAGGTCATGCAATTCAAAAATACGCGGAATCCAACCGTTATTCTATAGTAAGAGAGTTTTGTGGCCATGGGGTTGGTAAAAAATTCCATGAAGACCCTCATGTTATGCACTTTGGAAAAAAAGGAGAAGGTGAAGTTATTGAAGCGGGCATGATTTTCACTATCGAACCCATGCTTAACATAGGCAAAAGACATATAAAAGTTCTAAAAGATGGCTGGACAGCAATAACCAAGGATCGAAGCCTTTCTGCCCAATGGGAACATACAATTTTAGTCACTCCAGAAGGTCATGAAGTATTGACTTTGCGTCAGGAAGAAAAATGAAGATTGATTCTGACCTTGACATAACAAGGGTTTTTTCCGAAAAAAACAGCCATGATCTGCTTAAACAAATTATTCAACAAAACTTTGAACAACAACGTCAAAAATTTAACCCTAAAGAAAATGTTGACCAATTATTGATAGAAAATGCTATTTTTATTGATGAGGTTTTAACTTTCTGCTGGAATCATTTCCTTAAACAATATGCATCACAATTATGTTTAATTGCCACTGGAGGGTACGGCAGAAATGAACTATTCCCAAAATCTGACATTGATATTCTTATTCTTCTAAATCAATCTGATACCAGCGCACTTCAAGACAATTTATCTATTTTTTCAAATTTTTTATGGGATATTGGCCTTAAACCCGGCTTATCCGTTCGAACTATTTCCGAATGTATTCAAAAAGCGGCTGAAGATCAAACCATCATGACTAATTTACTGGAAATGAGGTTGATTAGTGGTAATCAAGCCTTATTCAGTAATTTAAAAAATGATCTATCAAAAGAAAAACTATGGCCTTCAAACCTGTATTTTTCAGCAAAAATGGAAGAGCAAAACCTTCGTTATGCAAAATACCACGATACGGCTTATAACCTTGAACCAAATGTAAAAGAAGGTCCTGGCGGCCTAAGAGACTTACAAAATATTGCTTGGGTTTTCAAACATCACTATAACTCCCCAACGCTTATTGTACTCATCGAACATGGTTTTTTTTCAGAGTCTGAATACAACGAGTTGATTGCCTGTCGAAATATTTTATGGCGAATTCGATTTGCTTTACATTTTCTTACTAATCGTTGTGAAGACAGATTAGTATTTGACTACCAACGCGAGTTAGCAACTCAGTTTGGCTTTGTTGATGAAAATAAAAATCCTGATGTAGAGCAATTTATGCAACATTATTTTAAAACAGTAATGGAGCTAGAACGTATGAATGAAATGCTTCTACAATCTTTTAATGAAAAACTCATTGACACACCTCAAACAAAAGAACTCAACCCTGAAAATGATCATTTTACCTCTATCAATGGATATTTAGTCGTTAAAGATTTCGATACTTTTAATAAATACCCCTTAGCATTACTCGAAATATTTCCTTTATTACAGCAAAACCCCTCATTAAAAGGGGTTAGAGCAAGCACGATAAGACATGTACGTAAAAACATTCACCATATTACTGATGAATTCCGAAACAATCCTAAAGCACACAAACTTTTTCTCTCCATTTTAAAATCACCCTGTGGAATAACAGATCAATTTCGGAGAATGAACCGCTATGGAATTTTAGCTGCTTATATACCTGCGTTTGCCAATATTGTTGCTCGCATGCAATACGACTTATTTCATATTTATACCGTAGACGCTCATACCTTATTTGTTCTAAGAAACCTTAGACGATTCTCTTTTGATAAACACGAAAGCGAGCTCCCTTTTTGCAATAGTGTTTTTATGCGTATTAGTAAACCTCAGCTTTTATATATTGCTGCATTATTTCATGATATTGCAAAAGGAATGGGAGGCGACCATTCAGTTTTAGGAGAAAAAATTGCTCAGCAATTTTGTATGCAACATAAAATGTCTAAGTCCGATTCAAAAATGGTTACCTGGTTAGTTCGTAACCATTTGGTGATGTCGATGACTGCTCAAAGAAAAGATATTAGCGACCCGGATATAGTTCATAATTTTGCCCTGCAAGTTGGTAATATTGACAATCTCAATCATCTCTATTTGTTTACCGTTGCTGATATTAGGGCTACAAGCCCAAGCTTATGGAATTCATGGAAAGATTCTTTATTACTTGAGTTATACACATATACCCATAGCGCATTGCGTAGGGGATTACAAAACCCAATTGAAAGATCCGAACGCTTGCAAGAAAACATGTTAGAGGCAAAAGAAGAACTTTTTGGACTTGGAATCAGTGAAACTACTATTCAAAAAACCTGGGATCAAATTTGTAATGAGGATGATTATTTCTTGCGTTATTCTTCAGAAGAAATAGCCTGGCACACCATTGCCATTGCATCAACAACAACAAATGAACTCCCTCTTGTTATTCTACGACCGCAAAATCTACGGGGTAGTATAGAAATTTTCATCTATGCTATATTTAACGATAATATATTTTCTTTAAGTGCCGCCACATTAGACCAGCTTGGCTTGACCATCCTTGATGCCCGAATTGTTCGCTTTAGCCTTTCAACACAAGAACAATACGTTTTAAATAGCTTCCAGATTCTTGATCAATCAGGAGAAGCAATAAAAGATTTAAACAGGGAAATACATATTTGTAAAACTCTACAAAACAATCTTTGTAACCTGAAAGTCAAAAAACACCTTAATATTCATCGTCAATCAAGGCAAGCCAAACACTTTCCCATTTCCAGCAAAGTTATTTTTCATAAGGATCCCCTCAATGTATACACTATTATTGAATTGATAACAACGGATCACCCCGGTTTACTCGCTTTAGTAGGGCAGGTTTTTATAGAGCTTGATATTCAATTACATGATGCAAAAATCACGACAATTGGCAGTCGAGTAGAAGACATGTTTTACATTACTGATTTTCAATTTCATCCTATCAGTGATGAAACCATTCTTAAAAAAATTAAAGATAAGTTAATATCAATAATAGAAGAACAAGAGAGTTAGTTATTATGAACTCTTCTATTAAGTCTGGCTGACTAAGCCTTTAAAATGTTTGAGAACAAGATTTTCAATAAAGTAATCGAATAAATGTATAGGTGCCCGTTATGAATTAATAGAAGTGCCTTTTAACAACTTTCCTTGTGCTAATTTAGGTAAATTCCCTTCCAGACCAATAGCCATCCGCATCACTTTCTTTTTTGCTGGAATTGCACGTTCAACAAGTCCTAACCCCATGTTTCTAAAAAACCTTATCGGTAAAATATCATTACTAAAAACCCTGTAAAAAACATCCATAAGGGTCATCATTCTTAAATTATCATTTCTACGCATTTTTTCGTAACGCAATAAGACTGAAGCATTACCAATATTCTCACCTTTTTCTTTGGCCTCGATTAAGACTTCAACCAATGCTGCCGCATCTAGCAAACCAATATTAACGCCCTGCCCTGCTAGTGGGTTAATCATATGAGCGGCATCACCTACCAAGGCAACGCCTGTTTTTATATATTGCTGAGCATGCTGACGCTTTAAAGGGAAACTTGCTTTACACAACACCTGTTTAATTTTCCCTAAACAAGCAGGGAATGCTACAGTTAATTCAGCAGTCAAATCTTCATTAGATAATAATTTTAATCGTCTTACCTCATCAGCCGAGTTGTACCAGACAATAGAACCAAAGTTTCCTGTTAAAGGTAAAAATGCTTGTGGCCCGCTGGGAACAAATCGTTGCCAAGTTATATCTTGTTGCTCGTAATCAGTTTCTACATAAATAACCAGTGCATGCTGTTTATAATCCCAACTAGTTACGCCCAAACCAACTGTTTGCCTAACTCGGGAATCCCCTCCATCTGCAGCAACGACAACTCTAGTTTGTAATGAACTTCCATCATCTAATTGTAAGACTGTTTCCTCAGACGACGAATAATTTATTGATTTAATCTTTACCGGTGCAATCAACTCTACATTATCAAAATGCTCAAGACAATCCAGCAACGCCAACTGAGTTACTCTATTCTCAACAATATATCCTAATTCAGGCAAACTAATATCATCACTATTAAACTCTGTATCACCAACCGTTTCCCAAACTCGCATACGACGAAAAGGGCACAACCTTCTGTTTAATATGCCTTGCCAGGCTCCTACAGCTTGAAGAATATTTTTTGATGCAATACTTAATGCAGAAACTCGAAGATCATGCGGTTGTTCTGATGAAAAATTTTCGGGTAAAGATTGCTCAATAACTGCAACACTTAAAGGCCTTCCCCCGAGACCACAAGCGACTGTAGCGCCCACCATTCCAGCACCAACAATGACTACATCAAACTCTTTCATATCTTTAAATATTTAACATTAAAACCATCATGGTGGTTTATTATACTGGAAATAAAACGATTACCATTTTAAAGATAGTTAACTTCAAATATAAAAATGTATTTTGAGATGTTTAATCCTTTAATTTCTTATGATTAATTTTACAATTTGTAACAAGGATTAACGTTACTAAAATTTGTCTGGAGAAAAACAGAAAAATTCAAAATATTTATTATAAACTCTTATCTCTCTTTATTTTCAACCTAATGTAATGATTTTATTTAAATTACTCGATTACTTGAAGTTATAAAAACAGCACAAACGAATGCCATCTTCCACCCTTTTTATTACAACATTATAATTTATTAATGCTGTATAAGTATATGTTTTAAAAATGATTTTTTAATTAAAAACTATTTTATAGTTTAATCTTCCTTTTTTTATAGACATCTCCATCAATTTTATATAAAATTTGTTCCAGCTAAAGGAAGTGCTCGACAGTATGTCGTCTTTTTGAGGAGGAGAAAAGCGGCCAAATTTATGGCTAAATAATAATTATAATAATAAATCTTAGTAACTGCTTTTAGATTTTACCTAGATTAAATCAGGTATCAACGCATACAAATAATAAGAATAAAAAACGATAGCGAAGCCCGCACAAGCGGGCTTTTTTATGCCTGTTTGCCTATATAGAGAGCTTTATTCCAATCCAGCCTGCTCTTGGCATTCCAGGTGAAACGAATCGGCCATTATCAAATTCATCACCTAACACCTCGTCCGCTTCTCCATAAACACCAAATGTTTTGTAGTCTCGGTCAAAAATATTATCTATTCTGCCAAAGAAGGCTAAATGTTCGTTTATTTTCAATTCTGTCCTGGCATTAAATATCCAATACCCACCTAGCCTGTCGGTTAAATTGGCCTCGTCGCCTCTAAAGAATTGGTCACCACTGTATTGCGTATCAATTGATAAAGACCACCGTTGCCAAAATTCAACACCAATTGAGGCTTTAAACATATGTTCCGCTAAACCCGGAATACGGTCCCCCCTTTCTACCAATGCCGCTTCATCATTATCCAATGGATTTTGAATCGTAAAGCCATCTAAAAAACGGGCGTTCAGATAAGTATAGTTAGCCGAAAAGTGCCAATCATCAATATCACTAAAAACATGAGGAATATCTGCATTAAACCCAGTTTCTACTCCATAGCGACGCGTTTGACCAATATTGCTAAAAAAGCCTTCACTGATACTATCGCCACCTCTATTGAAAATAATATCATCATGGTTGGTGGTGTGAAAAAAACCAGCATTCCAATTTAGACTTCCTTTCCCTATCAATTCATTAAAGTTTCCTCTAAAACCAGTCTCCCAGGTTTTTGAAACCACTTGATCTAAAGGAGGATCAGCTAAAAAAGCATTTGGCAATTTACATGGATCATCCTCATCGGCACAGCTGAGTTCCATCGGTGTTGGTACTCTGGATGACTCACTGTAACTCCCGTACAAGCCCAGGTTTTCGACTAACTTATAAGTAAAACCTGCCGATGGGTTAAAACGATCAAAATTATGATGTCCACTTAGTTTATCTTCACCACTAATATATTGGTTTTCCAGAGAAATACTGGTGTGGTTATAACGCCCTGCAAAACTAATCGTCAGTGCATCGGTCACTGAAAAACTATCACTAAAATAAAAACCATAGGTTTCTGTGATGGTATTTAACCGTACTTTTGATTCCTCCAGAAAAATACCACTTCCAATGGTGCCTCTATTTTCCGTCAATTCGCCTAATTCAGTATTAGATTCAAAATGAACATCTGCATAATCATACGCAGCACCGAAAATAAAGTTATTCTGAAAACCAAAAATATCATTGTTGAACATTGATTCAAACGTTCCTCCAGTACTACGCATATGGGTCTGACCAGTGTTATTTGTTGCTCCTTCTACGCTATCACTTTCAGCAATATTATTTCCAAAAACATCAACGGCAACTTCTCCCTCTTCATCGCATAAAAAACCATTGCCTGACTCACAGCCTTCGTAATCGCTATCATCACCATTAAAGGACTTGACTCTATTTTGACGAAAATAACCGTTAGCACTCAATTGAATGGCATCTGTTACATCAAAAGCACCCGAAAGTTCAGAGAAAAACATTCGAGTAACAGTTTGATCAGGGTGAGTAAAAATTGCTTTCCGTTCCTGTTCATGTAATTGAATTGGGACCGCACCATTCCCTTTCATATTGTTATCATTAGCTCCCAAAGTTAAATCAAGATTTGCCCTGTCTCCTTTCCAGCTTAATGTACCAAAGACCTGATTCGCGTCAGTGGGTGAAAAATCACGCCACCCTTCTTCTTCAAAATGATGTAAAGCAATAAAATAACCCCACGTACCGTCATTCCAGCCACTTGTTAATTCTTCTGAGTGACGCTCATAAGATCCACCATAAACTTTTAGTTGATGGCCAGGAGCGGTGAACCCCGTTTTAGTCTGTATCGAGATAGCTCCACCCAGTGTATTTAAACCAAACAGGGGGTTTGATCCCGGCATTAAGCTCATACTTTCAATTGCGCCTTGTGGAATTAAATCCCAATTGACTGTATCGCCAAAAGGCTCGTTAAATCGAACACCATTAACATAAGTTGATAAGCCTTGGGGTAGTCCTAATAATGGAGATGCGACAAAGCCGCGATAATAAATATCAGGTTGTAAAGGATTATTTTGCGCTTCGTTAATCTGGACACTGCCCATAAAACGATTCATATAATCAGCCAATGTTATTGTTTGCCTTTCGTCTAGTTGTTCTGAAGTCACGCTTTGTACGTTGGCTGGTATTTTATCAATATCTAACCCACTTCCAGTTAAAGGTGTGATGGCAAACACATCCATTTTTTCTAACACAACGGGGGTTTCTTCATTTTCCGAGACAACTGCTTCTGACACAGCAGCTGGTTCTTCCGCTGCTACAGCTACACTTATCCCGGTTATGGATAATAAAGGAATTATTCCCTGTACAAGCTTTTTCATCACTCTCTCACACTTATTTATAAATAGCTTATAATATAAAAAATGACAGAATGATGACAGTCACGAAACAAAAAAAGGATTTTTTCCTGCAACAATACAAGAATATTACGACTCTTCTATAACTATCACTATTGCCCTACAAAATATTCTAAAGGGCTTAGTCCTTATTATGATGGCTTTAGATCATTTATCATCCCAGAAAAACACAATGACACAATTAATTTTAAGTGATATTTATATTTACCCCGTTAAATCTCTAGCAGGAATAAAAGTGGCGACATGGGAAGTTAGTGGTAAAGGCTTATTACATGACCGTAAATGGATGTTAATAGATAGTGATAATCAATTTCTCAGCCAACGCCGTCTTCCCAAAATGACACTGATTAAAACGGAGATCATTGACGACACTCTGATTTTAAGCACTGCAAGCTCTGGCAAAATATCACTACCTTTAAACCCGGATAATGGCGATGATATAAACACCACAATATGGAAAGACCAATGCCTTGCAAAAACAACCAACCTGGAAGTAGATCAATGGGTAAGTAATTTTTTAGAGATCGACTGCAAACTGGTCTACCAGCCCGAGAATATTGTCCGTCCTGTTGACCCAGACTATGCAACAGACACCGATAAAGTTAATTTTTCAGACGGCTTTCCTTTTTTAATTGTCTCTGATGCATCACTAACTGCACTTAATAAGGAAATGGAACTACCTTTACCAATGCAGCGTTTTCGCCCTAACCTGGTTATTTCTAATTGCGAACCTTATACAGAAGATAGCTGGCGTAAAATACAGATCAATGACATTTGTTTTAGACTTCCTAAAGCTTGCTCCAGATGTTCGGTACCTACAATAGATACCAAAACGGCACAAACAAACAAAGAACCTTTGACTACACTCAGTCGATTACGTCGCTGGAATAACAAAGTTTTTTTTGGTCAGAATGCTTTACATGATATTTCAGGGGAACTTTCTGTCGGTAACTCTGTAAGCATTATTCAGACTGGTTTAAAACAGCCGCCATTATAATTTATAAATAGGGTTTTGTAAGATACACTAAAATGTTGGGTTAACGATAAAGCCGTTAGTCCAACCTACTTTCAATGGCTTTGGCTTTTCCAAATCATCTAATTGCAGTAAGATACATGACCTTGAATGTTAGGTTACACTATCAGCCAACCAGACCAACATATTGCGTATTATTCAACTAAATCAATGATCTCAACAACAAAAAAACCTTCATCAAATTTTATTCGACATCTTATTACCAATGACTTACGTAATAATAAAAATGATGGAAAGGTGAACACTCGATTTCCACCAGAGCCTAATGGCTATCTGCACGTTGGTCACGCAAAATCAATCTGCTTAAACTTTACGATGGCCGCGGAGTTTAATGGCCAATGTAATTTACGTTTTGATGATACCAATCCGGAAAAAGAAAGCATTGAGTTTATGGAGTCTATTGAACGGGACATTCAATGGTTAGGCTTTACCTGGACAGAAAAACACCATGCTTCAGATTATTTTGAACAACTTTATGATTTTTCTGTTCAACTCATAAAATCTGGGGACGCTTATGTTGATAGTTTAAATGCTGAACAAATTAGACTCTATCGAGGTTCTTTAACTGAACCTGGCAAAGAAAGTCCAGATAGAAACCGTTCTGTTGAAGATAACTTAGCCTTATTTGCTGGCATGAAAAATGGCGACTATGCTGATGGAGAATATATATTACGCGCAAAAATTGATATGGCTTCCCCAAACATCAACATGCGTGACCCAGCGCTCTACAGAATAAAACGAGCGCATCACTTTCGTACTGGTGATGATTGGTGCTTGTATCCCATGTACGACTTTACCCACTGTATTTCTGATGCAATAGAGGAAATCACCCATTCACTATGCACACTTGAGTTTGAGGATCACCGGCCTTTATATGACTGGATTTTAGACAAGCTTCAAACACCAAACCACCCACAACAAATTGAATTTGCCAGATTACAACTTGAATACACTATTGTCAGCAAACGTAAATTAGCTCAATTAGTTAATGATAATCATGTTAATGGCTGGGATGACCCACTTATGCCGC
>CAZHUE010000063.1:0-12869 GCA_964535875.1 uncultured Methylomarinum sp. | reverse complement strand
AAGTTGCAACGCAGAAGACAAGCAAAAATGGTGGGTTATTTATTGCGAGTTGCCTTAGCAATCCAATTATTTTATTAGTCCTGGATAAGGCTTAAATTTATCTTTATTATGTTGGCTGCAAGCTATTAATTGATATGTTTTATTATCAATTTTTACGCTTATTTTTTCTAACGTTGTTGTTCTTTTGCATCGAGCACCTTTGGCTGTGCTACCTTGGCATTGTCCATCATCACTCAAGCCATTGGTAGAAGTATTGGTTTTAGGTTTTTCTTGTTTGGTACTTGCTGAAGCTTTTGATTTAGTGGTTTCTTTAGTCGTCGGTGGTGACTTTTTGGGGGCAGGTGTTGATTCATTAGCAGGTGCTATTTCCTCTTGGCTGGTTTCTTCTGGTAGCTCTACAGATGTTTCAGTAAATATTTTTTTTCTGAAAACAATGGTAAGAACAACTAGAAGGATTAAAGGCCAAGCTGACAAAAATGTAGTTGAGCCAGTTTTTTCAACAGCCAGTGCTTGGTTAGAAATTAGTGTTAGACTTAATATGCTGAGTGAAATAACGGTACTTTTTTTTATAAACATTCGACCTGCCCTTTTTTTTATGAGAATTTTGAATTCATTTTTGTAATAGCTTGCAGGGTTGGATTCAGTTTGACTAAAATCAACAGAAAGACTCCCCGTATCCCTCAAACGATGACAACATCGTTAAAAATAACACGTTTAGAGGGAGTAATACAACTTTCTATTAAGAATTGAACAATTCCAGAGCACCTGCCAAGAAAAATTCACTAACTAACATCTTTTGTTTTTGGATGCTATAGACGGTTCTTCTCCCCCATATTTGTTGATTAATATTTATCTTATTAGCTAGGGAGTGCGTCCAAAGGTGGGTTGGAACGGAGCAAGTATTTAATTCTAATCGCTCTAGTTTGGGGTAAGAAAATATGACTTCGCCTAAAGGTCGAGTGCCTAAATGAGACAGGTTGCGTTTAGCTACTTTGATGGTCTGTTCTGGAAGAATAGTTCTGGCAAGAAGTAAAGGTTTTCCTTCTGCGTGCAATAACACCTCTCGAATTAAATTGAATTGTTGGTGGGGAAGTTTAAGAATATCACACTCGCTTAGGTACGCAGGTTTCCAGCGATGAAATAAAATTTCCACTGTAACAGCATGGCCATAATAATTTCGTAAACGTTTGGTTAAAGAATTTTTCTCGTAAACCCACGAGTGTACATTTGTAGGAAGTATCTGTTTTAAACCAGGGCGGTTTTTTTTCCATTGTGGGTCTTGTGTAAATAGGAAACTGTTTTTATGCACTTAAGATTATACCTCTGAATATTGATTTGAGTGACCTAGCCAGCGATCAATGATGGGGTCAATATTATCAGGATATTGAGAGCAAATAATCTTAGCAGCTTCTTGTACAAGTTCTAATAAGTCAGTATCACGACTTAGATTAGCAATTTTTAACTGCATAAGCCCTGTTTGTCTTGTTCCCATTACATCACCTGGGCCGCGTAATTCTAAATCTTTTTCTGCAATGATAAAACCATCATTACTTTCTCGTAGGATACCTAAGCGATGTTTCCCGTTGTTAGATAGCGGGGATTGGTACATTAATAAGCAATAACTTTCTTGTTTACCTCGGCCGACTCTACCTCTTAATTGATGAAGCTGTGATAAGCCCAAGCGTTCTGCATTTTCAATAATTATTAAGCTGGCATTAGGGACATCAACTCCAACTTCAATCACTGTGGTTGCAACTAGTAAATCATATTCATAGTTTTTAAAACCCTGCATGACAGCATCTTTTTCTGTAGATTTCATTCTACCGTGAACTAAGGCTATTTTTACAGTGGGTAATGCTTGGGTTAAATATTTAAATGTTTTTTCTGCGGCTTCGCATTGCAATATGTCGGATTCTTCAATTAAGGTGCAAACCCAGTAAGTTTGGTGTTTTTTTATCGCCCATTGTTCGATTTTTGCTATGACTTCTTCGCGTCGATTAGATGGAATAACACTTGTAATTACTGGTTTTCTGCCAGGTGGTAACTCATCAATGATAGAAATATCTAGATCTGAATATTGCAACATTGCAAGGGTTCGGGGAATTGGGGTGGCAGTCATTACAAGTTGATGTGGTCGAGAATTTTCTGTCTGACCTTTTTCTCTTAATGCAAGGCGTTGATGTACGCCAAAGCGGTGTTGTTCATCAATGATGATAAGACCCAATTTATTAAAATTCACACTTTCCTGGAACAGCGCATGTGTGCCTATAATAATATTGGCTGTTCCTTGTTCAATTGCTTCTAAAGCTTCTTTTCTCTCTTTTACTTTGAGTTGACCGGTTAAATAAACTATTTGTATTTTTGTGTTTATAAACCATTGTTTGAAATTAGCTAATAACTGCTCAGACAGTAATTCAGTGGGAGCCATTATTGCAACCTGATATTGGCTAGAGACGGCGAGCAAGGTAGCATAAGCAGCCACAACAGTTTTTCCAGAGCCAACATCACCTTGAACCAGTCTTAACATAGGATGACCAGAAATACAGTCAGAAATAATTTCGTCTATGACTCGTTTTTGAGCATTAGTGAATTGGAAAGAGAGGTTTTGAACAAAAGCTTCGGTTTGTAATTTATCTACATTAAAAACCGGTGCTTGCCATTTTTTAACCGCATTTTTACTTTTTAATAAAATAAGATGGTGGGCTAATAACTCTTCAAATGCTAGTCTTTTTAACGTGGGTAAATGACCTAGCTGAAGTTGTTCGACAGTAATTTGTTCTTCTGGTTCGTGAATTGATAATAGAGCATTATTTAGAGAAGGGAAATTAAACTTATCTAATAAAATTTTTGGTAGCCAATCAGTCAGCTCTTGTTTATCTTTTAGGCATAATGTTAACGCTTGGGAGACTGCTTTTCTAAGAGTAGATTGACGTAAGCCTTCTGTCAATGGATAGATAGGGGTTAAACGAGGTTCTGTTATATTATCTGTAGATGAAATTATTTTATATTCTGGGTGGACAATTTCTAATCCCTGATAACCATGCCGAACTTCTCCAAAGCAGCTGATTAAAGTACCTTGGCTTAGGTTGGATTGTTGCCTGGCACTAAAGTGAAAGAATCTTAAGGTTAGGTAACCAGAAGAGTCACTGATTTTGCATAGTAAACTGCGCCGACCTTTCATCAATATATCTGTAAATTCAATCGTTCCACATGTCAATACAACCATGCCAGGAGATAATGAATTGATGGGATATATTCTTGTACGATCTTCGTAGCGGAGAGGTAAATGGAAGAGTAAATCTTGAACGGTATAAATCCCTAGTTTTTCTAGGCGTGCGACAGACTGAGAACCAATACCTGTTAATGAAGCTACTGGTTGCGCCAGTGTTTCCATTCGAAAGCCTTTTTTAGATTGGGTATTCTTCTCGGATAATCATAACCGCATCCATTTCTACCATTGCATCTTTTGGTAATGCTGCAACACCTATAGCTGCTCGAGCAGGGTAGGGTTTCTCAAAGTATTTGCCCATAATTTCATTAACAATAGGGAAATGTGAAAGATTGGTTAAAAAAACATTTAGTTTTACTATATCAAAAAAATTACCTCCAGAAGCTTCTGCTACAGCTTTGAGATTATCAAAAACTTGTGTGATTTGAGCAGATATATCGCCTTTAACAATCTCCTTGGTTTCCGGAACTAAAGGGATTTGACCAGAAAGGTAGACAGTGTCGTTAACTTTAACAGCTTGAGAATAAGTGCCTATGGCTTGAGGGGCTTTATTTGTTGAGATTATAGATTTTGTCATTTGAATATCAAAAAATAGGTTTTTAAGAAGTAAGCAATGAATCCAACTAAATAGCAGGATAAGTCTTTTTTGTCCTATGCTCTTACCCGTGTAATTTTTAAAATGATAAACAGTTTTTTTAATTTACGTATAATTTTAGCTAAGTGTACCCTATTTTTAACTGATAAAGTAATTAAGTCTATAGAAACCTTTTCATCTTGGTCTGTCATTGAGACAGCTTCAATATTAGAGTCTGAAGCAGAAATTGTTGAAGCAATTGTGGCTAGAGTGCCTCTTTGGTTTACCAATTCTATTTTAAGTTCAGTAACAAAGTCCCCCGTTATTTCCTGGCACCATTCGACATCAATCCAGGAGGTTTGTTTCTTTCTGAATTCATTACTGTTATGACATTTATGGTGATGAATGACAATACCTTTGCCTGGGTTATAATAACCTATTATCGAATCGCCTGGAATCGGTTTGCAACATTTAGCCAGAGTGATAACCATGCCTTCTGTACCTTTAATAATTAAAGGCGCATGATTGGTTTTAACATCTTCTAATTTTACAGCAGCATTAATATCTTCTTGAGAAAGCCTTTTTGCAATTAATAAAGGCATTTTGTTGCCCAAACCAATTTCTTCCAGCAGCTGATCCATAGACTCTAATTTCATAACAGACAAAAGTTTATTAATTTTAGAGTCTTCAATATCGTTTAATTTGATGTTAAGTTCCTGAAGTTCTTTTTCTAATAAGCGCTGACCAAGACTGACTGCTTCTTTTTGTTTAAAATGTTTTAAATAATTTCTAACACTACTGCGTGCTTTAGCTGTAATAATGTAGTTAAGCCAAAGTGGATTAGGTCTTGCCCAAGAGGCGGTAATGACCTCAACTGTCATTCCATTTTCAAGCCTAGACTGAAGTGGAATTAATTTATTGTCAATTCTAGCAGAAATACAATGATCACCAATATCTGTATGAACTGCATAGGCAAAATCAACTATTGTTGCGCCTCTAGGTAGTTTAATGATTGTTCCTTGAGGAGTGAAAACAAAAACCTCCTGAGGAAAAAGATCAACCTTTAGGTTGTCAATAAATTCAAGCGAATTACCTGCTGTTTTTTGGATTTCAAGTAGATCTCTTAGCCATTCATTTGCTCGAGCATGGACATTTGTTCCGCCTTCTTCATTAGATTTGTATAACCAGTGTGCAGCAATACCAGATTCTGCCAAACGATGCATTTCATGGGTACGGATCTGGATTTCAATAGGAACGCCATAAGAACTGACTAGAATAGTATGTAAGGATTGGTATCCATTAGCTTTAGGTAATGCTATGTAGTCTTTGAATTTACCTGGAATAGGTTTAAACAGATTATGAACATGACCTAAAATACGATAGCAGTCATCGACTTGATCACAGAATATGCGAAAACCATAAACATCAAAAACATTTGAAAATGAAATTTTTTGACGTTTCATTTTCTTATAAATACTGGCTATGTTTTTTTCTCGACCTTCAACATCAAAAATAAGTCCAGCTTGGGTTAGCCTGTTTTTTATTGATTTTTCAATGATCTCAACAAGTTCACGTCTATGGCCACGCGCTGTTTTTACAGCATTATCTATTGCTTTATATCGCTGTGGATAGAGTGCATTTAAACAGTGTGCCTCAAGTTGGTGGCGTATGTTGTTCATGCTGAGGCGGTTAGCCAATGGTACGTATATTTCTTGAGTTTCCTTGGCTATTCGGCGTTTTTTTTCAATCGGCATTGAACCGATTGTTTGCATATTGTGGAGTCTATCGGCTAATTTAACAATAATAACGCGTAAATCCTTAGCCATAGCCAAAATCATTTTTCTAACGTTTTCTGCCTGGGCTTCTGCGTGTGATTTATTATCCAGTTTGGTAAGTTTTGTTACACCATCAACAAGTTCAGATACTTCCGAGTTGAAATTTTCTGTTAGTTCTTGTTTATCAATGCCTGTATCTTCAATAACATCATGCAGTATTGCAGCAATAATGCAATTACCATCCATGCGCATTTCAGCGAGTGTTATGGCAACAGAAAGAGGGTGGCAAATATAGGGTTCGCCACTTTTTCGGGTTTGGCCAGAGTGAGCCTCAGCACCAAATTGATAGGCTCGGACGATATTGTCTACTTGTTTTGTGTCTAAATAGTCGCCAACTTTTGAATATAATTGTCTAAGTAATTTCTCTTCAGGAGAGTCAACTTTATGATTATAATCAGAGGTGGCTATACCTAGCATTTTTCGTTAGCTTATATCAAAAGTATTATTTTCAGAGAGGCTGCCTGTATTATGTAGAATATTGATGTTTTCTTCAGTTACATGACCTTCTGCTATTTCACGTAAAGCAAGAACAGTATCTTTATCATTATTCCTAGGGACAAATTCTTCAGCCCCTTTTGCAAGTTGACGAGCTCTTTGAGCTGATAATAAGACTAGCTTAAAACGATTATCAACATTATCCAAACAATCTTCAACGGTAACTCTAGCCATTATAAAACCTATTTAAATTTAAAAAACAAATCTTTTATCTTTTTTTAAAGTGAAAAAATAAAAGTAACTTCCCATTATATTAATAAAATGTCGTTTAAGCAATCAACATAATTTTGGGTCGCGATTAACAGGGCATATTATGAAGTAGTGATTTTATTAGTACTTCATTTTAGTTAAACATACTTATCAGGATGGCTGGGGCGCCGAAGACAATAGCGGTCGCGTTAAGTTTTTGCCGCTTGCTTGGGCTGGGATGCCCAAAACAAGCTTTCGCAAAAATAGCGACTCCCTGCGACTTGAAAGAATAAATTCCTCAATGCATATCATTTCTAGTGTGATCACAAATTCTTGCTGTTTTTGAGTTAACTCACCTAACTCTTTAGCTAACCAAGGAAATAATGAGCCTTGAATATTTAGCCATGCTTGTGCTATCGTGTCATTTACTCCTTTATAGATACTTTATGGTTGTTTTTAAAGCTTTCTATAAGCTCATGGTTATGTTAATTTTTAAAGTACAAGTTGAATTAATTTATTCCATTAAAACTAAGGCCAACTATGTTTATTACTTCCCATTGATTACATGGCATCAAAAGATTCCAGGAAAAAAAATAGACGGAGGGCTGAACGAAGATCACAGGAAAGGCGAGTCATAAACCATCCTTTTGGAAGTCCAGAATGGATTAGCGCAATTCAGAAAGACTATTTGTTATGGCCAAAGGAAGATAGGAGAGGGACGGATCGGCGAAATAATTCGCGTCGACAAGGCAAAAGACGAACTAGAAATACATCTATACCTGATTCTACTTATGTAAATCAAATGTACAGCCTGCTGACCGCAGAAGAAAAACAGATGTTGAATGAGTTGGCTCAGTCAGATAATGAGGATTGAGTGAGAAAATAAGTTTTGAATAACCGAAATTTTTGTTAATTGATAAATTTATCCTATAAAAAATAATATGTTGGGCTACCAAAAGACGCCGGCCCAACAGACCAGTTGAGAAAATAGAATGAAAATATTATTTGTTTCGTTCTTCCAATATTGCTACAGCAGGTAAAACTTTACCTTCCAAAAATTCAAGAAAAGCACCACCACCCGTTGAAGTGTATGAAACTTTATCTTTAATATTATATTTATCAATAGCGGCTAGAGTATCACCACCACCTGCAATAGAAAAAGCAGAACTTTCTGCAATAGCTTCTGACATAGCTTTTGTGCCATTAGCGAATTGATCAATTTCAAACACACCAACAGGGCCATTCCAAACAATTGTTCCGGCAGTTTTTAGAATTTTAGCGTATTGTTTGGCTGTTTCGGGGCCAATATCTAAAATTAAGTCATCCGCTTCAACATCGGCAACATTTTTTACGGTAGCTTCAGCTGTATCAGAAAACTCTTTAGCGCAAACAACATCAACAGGAACAGGAATATCTGATCCGGCTTTTTTTGCTGCATCCATTAATCGGTTTGCTTCGTCTAACAAATCTTTTTCATAAAGTGATTTCCCAACTTGAAACCCTGCTGCGGCAATAAATGTATTGGCAATACCACCACCAACAATAAGTTGATCTACTTTGGTCGATAAAGAATCCAAGACAGTTAGTTTTGTAGACACTTTTGAGCCACCTACAATTGCAACTAGTGGCTTTGCAGGTTGATTTAACGCTTTAGCCAAAGCATCTAATTCATTTGCTAACAAAGGACCTGCACATGCAACTGTGGCAAATTTAGCAACACTATGAGTTGAAGCTTGTGCTCTATGGGCTGTTCCGAAAGCATCCATAACAAAGATGTCACATAATGCTGCCATTTTTTTTCCTAGTTCATCATCATTTTTCTTTTCACCTACGTTAAAACGAACGTTCTCGCACAGAACAACTTCGCCAGCTTTTACCTCTATGCCTTTTAACCAATTTTTTTCTAGTCGAACGGGTTCTCCAAGTAAATGAGATAACTGTTCAGCCACAGGTTTTAAACTGGAAGCTTCATCAAATTCACCTTCAACTGGGCGGCCTAAATGGGACATAACCATAACAGATGCGCCAGCATCTAAGGCCTGTTTGATAGTTGGGACACTTGCTTGAATTCTGAGGTCACTAGTTACTTTGCCATCTTTGACGGGAACGTTTAAATCCTGGCGAATTAAAACACGTTTACCAGATAGATCTAGGTCAACCATTTTTTTTACAGACATATTAATTTTTCCTTTGTATTTAAAAGTGTGTGATTGATTGTATTATAAAGTAAGTTTAATAAACTCAGGAATTGGATTGTTATAAAATCATTAAAGATAAGGGTTTAAAACTTAAATGTGAGGGAGCAGAAGGAAAGAGTACTTCAATCTCGTCGGTTACTTGGCTTAATATTTGCTTGCTTACTAGGGTTTTAAATTTAACTTTATTTTCTTAGTTAATTGAAAATATTAAAAAGTAATTATTCAACAATGAAACAAAAGCTAGTCCTAATTGGTAATGGTATGGCAGGTATGAGAACAGTGGATGAACTGTTAAAACTATCGCCTGATAAATTTGATATTACTGTGTTTGGTGCTGAGCCTCATGGTAACTACAACCGTATTATGTTGTCTCCCGTACTCGCAGGTGATAAAAAGCTAAGTGAAATTATCATTAATGATTTGCAATGGTATCAAGATAATAAAATCACTTTATATACAGGTAAAACTATCACCAAAATTGATCGCACTCAGCAACAAGTGCTTGCTGATGATGGCACTATTGCAGAATATGACCGCTTAATTGTAGCCACTGGCTCTGTACCTGTGATGCTTGATATTCCTGGACATGACTTAGACGGCGTTATCAGCTTTCGGGATATTAATGATGTTAATGAAATGATCGAAACTGCAAAAACACATAAAAATGCGATTGTGATTGGTGGTGGCTTACTGGGGTTAGAAGCGGCTAATGGTTTGATGATACAGGGAATGAATGTCTCTGTTGTCCATAGAAATAATACCTTAATGAGTCAACAACTTGATCAGCAAGCGGCTGATTTAATGCGTGCAGAATTGGAACAAAAAGGGATGCATTTTTTGATGAATCATCATACAGAATCTTTGCTAGGTAATGGGCGTGTTGAAAAAATACGCTTTAAAGATGGATTAGAAGTTAAGGCTGACCTGGTGATTATGGCGATAGGGGTACGTCCTAATATTGCCCTTGCGAAAGCATCTGGCATTCGGTGTGATCGAGGCATTTTAGTCGATGATACTTTACAAACATTTACTCCAGCTATCTATGCTGTGGGAGAATGTGTACAACACCGTAAAAAAACCTTTGGCCTTGTTGCCCCTCTGTTTGAACAGGCAAAAGTATGTGCCAACCATTTAGTGGATATGGGAATTGCCAGTTATGTGAGCAGTGCGACTTCTACTAAATTAAAAGTAACTGGGATTGATCTGTTTTCAGCTGGAGATTTTATAGGTGATGAAAATACTGAAGATATTGTGTTTAAAGATGCGGTACGGCATATTTATAAAAAACTGGTGATTAAAAATAATCGGGTTGTAGGAATTGTGCTTTATGGTGAAACTACTGATGGTCTTTGGTATTTTTCATTACTGACTGAGGAGCAGGATATTTCTGAAATACGCGAAAATATTATTTTTGGGCGGCACCAAATTGAAGCATAGCAGGATTAACGATTAATGACGATAACAACAAGCTTAACAACCTGTCCGTATTGTGGTGTAGGCTGTGGTGTGCAAACAACGAAAGAACAAGATGGCTCAATTTCTATTAAAGGGGATGAATCTCACCCAGCCAATTTTGGTCGTTTATGTTCAAAAGGTTCAGCCTTAGCCGATACTATAGGTTTGGAAGATCGTTTGCTTCATCCGCAAGTTAAGGGAGAAAAAGTTTCATGGGATACAGCACTGGATGCAGTCTCTAATGGCTTAAAACAAGTGATTGAAAAACATGGGGCAGATGCAGTGGCATTTTATGTTTCAGGGCAATTATTGACTGAAGATTATTATGTCGCTAATAAGCTGATGAAAGGTTTTATCGGTAGTGCAAATATCGATACAAATTCACGTTTATGTATGTCATCTGCTGTAGCGGGCTATAAACGTGCTTTTGGTAGTGACTCGGTTCCGTGTAGTTATGAAGATTTAGAACTCGCTGATCTAATTGTAATTGAAGGTTCTAATACAGCATGGTGTCATCCCATTGTTTATCAGCGGATTGTTAAGGCTAAACAGCAACGACCTGACTTAAAAGTAGTGGTAATTGACCCTAGAAAAACGGCTACTTGTGATATTGCCGACCTGCATTTACCACTTAAACCAGGGTCTGATGCTAACTTATTCAATGGATTGCTCAACCATATAAATGAACAGCAATCTATTGATTGGGATTTTGTTAATCTGCACACAGAAGGCTTCGCTGAAGCATTGATTTCTGCTCAACAATCAATTGCAGAAGTTGCACAGGCTTGTGAGTTATCAGAGCAGGAAGTAGAACAATTTTTTCAATTGTATGCAGCTACTGAAAAGGTCATCACTCTTTATTCTCAAGGGGTCAACCAGTCCTCATCAGGTACCGATAAATCAAACAGCATTATCAATTGTCACTTGGCTACAGGACGAATCGGTAAGCCTGCGATGGGACCTTTTTCAATAACCGGCCAGCCAAATGCAATGGGTGGTCGAGAAGTAGGAGCATTAAGTAATCAGCTGGCTGCTCATATGGAATTGGATAACCCAGTGCATCATGATTTAGTTTCTCGTTTTTGGCAAACAGATAAGCTTGCATCAACAGCAGGTGTACAGGCGGTAGGAATGTTTGAAGACATCGCTAGTGGCAAAATTAAAGCTATTTGGGTTATTGCTACAAATCCCGTGGTGACTCTGCCAAATGCAGATGTAGTTCGTAGAGCAATAGAAAAGTGCGACTTAGTGATTGTCTCCGAATGTGAATTAAACACGGGTACTGTTGCTCGTGCTGATATTTTATTGCCTGCACTAGCATGGGGCGAAAAGTGTGGCACAGTCACCAATTCTGAGCGTCGAATTTCTCATCAACGTAATTTTTTACCGCACCCAGGTGAAGCAGAAGAAGATTGGTGGATATTATCAGAAGTTGCAAAACGGATGGGTTTTGGAAATGCATTTAATTATCAATCATCCGCTGAAATATTTAGAGAACATGCAACGCTTTCTGGTTTTGAAAATAATGGAAAACGTGATTTTGATATTAGTGGTCTTGCAGAGATAAGTGATAAGCAATATGATGATCTGCTACCTATCCAATGGCCCGTCACAGTTGAAAAGCCAAAAGGAACACAACGATTATTTGTAGATAAACAGTTTTTTACAGCAACTGGGAAAGCGCAGTTTATTGCCATCACTCCTCGTTTACCTGTCAATGCAACCAGTCAAGAATATCCTCTGGTGCTAAATACAGGGAGAGTGCGTGACCAGTGGCATACCATGACACGCACAGCCAGATCAGCAAGGTTAAATACACATACTTCTGAACCCATTTTACAAATTCATCCGAGTGATGCTAAATCTTATGAATTAGTCGATGGTGGTTTGGCTCGACTAGATAGTCAGTGGGGAAATATGCTTGCAAGGGTTGTTGTGACAGAAGACCAACGAATAGGGAGTGTTTTTGTCCCTATGCACTGGAATGATTTTCTGGCTTCTAAAGGGCGAGTTAATGCTTTGGTTAATCCGGTAGTCGATCCGATTTCCGGGCAACCTGAATCAAAACATACACCCATAAAAATAAAACCTTACAAACCTGTCTGGTACGGGTTCATGTTTTCTAGAACACCTTTAACACTAACGGATTCGGAGTATTGGGTGAAAATTAAGGGCGAACAATTTTGGCGATATGAATTAGCGGGTGAAACAATAATTGATGATCCTTTGAATTGGACAAAAAAACAATTAGGTGAAGAGGGTGAGTGGTTAGAGTTTTTTGATCAAAGAGAAAAGCGATTCCGAGCTGGAAAAATAATTGATAACAAACTGGAAAATATTATTTTTATCGCTGATAAACATGATTTACCTGCAAGAACATGGCTAAGTCAAGTTTTTTCTGAACAAACGCTGAGCGATGAAATGCGTATGAGTTTGTTAGCAGGAAAACCAGGAGCAGGACAACCAGATATAGGTCCTATGGTTTGCGCTTGTTTTGGGGTTGGAGAGAATACAATTAAAGATGCTATTTCTTGTGGTTCAGCTAAAACGGTTGAAGAAATTGGTTTGTTACTTAAGGCAGGGACTAATTGTGGATCTTGTATTCCTGAATTGAAGAAAATTATTTCTGCTTAAATAAATAGGAGGGGCTTTAACTGAGACTATAGATAATTCGGGTCTATGCCAGATTGAGTGAATAATCAAATGTCAGTTTTCCACACAGAAAATAAGTCATGTTGATAAAATTATCCGTATTTCGATACCCCCTCGCTCTTTTCTTAGCCATTTGAATTTTATTGTTAATACTTTCTAAAATAGCATTGGTTATTTTGGTTTCAATGAAATTGACAATGCCTGATAGATGAGCTTTGACAGTTTTTGCAACAACATAAAAG
>CAZHUE010000062.1:0-12878 GCA_964535875.1 uncultured Methylomarinum sp. | reverse complement strand
AAGGCACTGAAATGGGCGCATAGCAAGCTACGCAACTATTTCAGCAACGCAGCCTGTCGGCAAAAAGCAACCGATAGAAAACCGCATCCGTGACCGTGCGAAGTATATAATGATGTTGTCTAAGATTTCAAAAATGGTGAAAGGTTAATGTAAGCTTATAAAATTAGAATGGTCATAGCAGGACAGCTTGTCTGATTGAGAAAAAAGGTGTGATTGATTATAAGTAAGGTAACTAAACACCCCCATTATTTTTTTCCATAAAGCGATCACTGTTATTATATACATCGCACGGCCACGGATGCGGATTTCTATCGGTCGATTTTGCCGATAGACTGAGTTGCTAAAATGGTTGCGTAGCTAGCTATGCACCCGTTTTAGAGCCTTGCTATCGATAAAAACCAACGCGCTATAAAATCCGCATCCGTGACCGCGCGAAGTATAAGCATTCTTGGAATTATTTTTAGTATTGGCTCTTGACGCGACATTCTGGTTATATCTTACAAACTATTAGGCAGAAAAATAACATAGAAACTCTAATTAGGAGTGGAAAATTAATAATGTAGTACATTTCTTAGATTTGGAACACTAGCTACACTAAAATACTTTTTGCCTTTAAACTCGATTATGTCAATAGCCCTGTTATTCATTATACCGATGATTTTGTCGGTTGCATCTCCCTTTGGTTTTCGGTTATTGGGAAGAAACTGGTCAAAATTGGTGGGCTTTTTTGTCCTTATCATGGCAGGGCTGGTTATTTCATTGCTGGACTCAGCATCTACTGGCAACCCGCAAATACTGAACTTCGAATGGATTCCGCAACTAGGGTTAAATGTAACACTACGCGCTGACTCCTTTGGTCTTTTTATAGCACTTATTATTACAGTGATCGGAGCAGGTATTTTTTCCTATACTTCGGGCTACATGGGGGATGACCCTCGCACAGGCTCCATTATTGGCTGGCTGCTACTGTTTATGGCCTCCATGCTGGGCGTGGTATTGGCTGATAATATCGTGCTACTTTTTGTGAGCTGGGAATTAACCTCTATTACTAGCTATATTCTTATTGGCAGTAATTACCGAGATGCAAAGGCCAGAGATGGTGCTAAAACAGCCTTGTTGGTAACTGCTGTGGGCGGTCTTGCATTATTAGCTGCTGTGATATTGCTGGGACTTGCATCAGGGGTTTGGAATCTGTCTGAATTGCCGCCCATGCACGATCATCCTTGGGCAATACCGATTTTTATGCTTATTTGTCTGGCGGCATTCAGCAAAAGTGCGCAGTGGCCTTTCTGTTTTTGGTTGCCGGGAGCAATGGCCGCACCTACGCCTATTAGTGCCTATCTACATTCTGCAACAATGGTAAAAGCAGGGGTCATTCTATTGGCTCGTATGCATCCGATTCTTTCTGGACATGTGGCCTGGACACCTACACTGGTGATTTTTTCAGCGGCAAGTATCATAGTCGTTATTTTAGCAATTCCCAAAGCAACAGATTTAAAAGCACTTTTAGCACATTCTACTGTTGGCGCATTGGCGCTAATGGTCTGTCTGATTGGTATTGGAACCCCTTATGCTCTCAATGCAATGACTGTCTTTCTATTGGCTCATGCCTGTTACAAAGCCCCTCTTTTTCTGGTTGCAGGTTCCATTGATCATGCTGTCCATAATCGCGATATTAATACATTGGGAGGGTTGGCGGGAAAAATGCCCTTTACCACTGCTACGGCTTGTATAGCAGGCATTTCCATGATTGGTCTTCCTCCCATGCTGGGTTTTGCAGCCAAAGAAATGATTTTAGAAACAGGTCTATCTTATTCACCTTGGCTAGCTGCTCTAATGACTATTTTGGTTACCGCTTTCGTCATGGTCGCCTGCTGTGTTGTTTTGATTCCCGCTTTTGGAAGAAACCATAGTTTGGTTAGTAAAGCCCATGAATCGCCTTGGTCAATGCTTGCTCCCATGCTATTGATTAGTCTCTTTGGTTTAGTCAGTGGTCTTGGGCTATCACCTTTGGAAGACCACCTGATTGCACCTGCTGTTATTTCCTTGGGTGTCAAGCCTTCAGACCTGGGTTTATGGCATGGGTTTACCCTTCACCTTGGGCTTAGTGTACTTGCTGTATTGGCTGGCTGGTTAGCTTATAAGAAACGCCTGTCCCTTTATAGAATAATGCCTACACTGCCAAGCGGCGCAATAATTCATGATGCAATTTGGAACGCTGTGCTGGGTATTGCAAGATCCATGACTCGAATTATTCAAAACGGCTCTTTAACCTCTTATCTAGGAACAACCATTGTCGTGACATGTGCGTTGATACTTTATGCCTGGGTTCAGGTTGATGCGCCGATGAGACCGTCTTTAGTACAAAAAATCACCCTGGCGGAATTATCAGCAGGACTGTTGATCATGGCAAGCAGTCTTGCTACCGCTTTTGCACGTAAGCGTTTACCAGCCATTGCTGCCCTCGGTTCGATGGGAATGGGAATGACACTGTTCTTTATTGTTTCCCAGGCACCGGATCTGGCATTGACTCAGTTTTTAGTTGAAATTCTTGCTGTTGTTCTGCTGGTGGTCGCTTTTCGCCACCTACCTGACTTTGTTGGAGAGCCCATCAAAATTCAAAGTGCACGATTGGTTATTTCTATGCTGACAGGTTTGACAATGATGGTTTTAACACTGGTGGCACTTAGTACAGATTATGGTCAAAGGATCAGTTACTGGTATGGTTTAAATGCCTTAAATCAAGGACACGGAGCTAATGTCGTTAATGTTATTCTGGTAGATTTTAGAGCGTTAGATACCTTGGGTGAAATCACCGTACTGAGTATTGCCGCTTTAGGTGTCGGTGTTTTAATGGGCAGTCTCAAACAAACAAAAAAGGAGGTAAAATGAAGTCTTCGCCTATTCTTGATATAACACTGCGCTGGTTGATTGTTCTTTTAGGTATTGTTTCTTTTTTTCTTCTGCTAAGAGGACACGATGAGCCAGGCGGCGGATTTTCAGGCGGGCTTTTGGCTGCCAGTGCTGTCATTATCATGACTATTGCCTATGGTGCAGATGCCGGTCGCAAGCTGCTCCATTTTCAACCACTTTCTTATATCGCTACAGGATTAATTTTGGCTATTCTGGCGGGTCTGTTTCAATGGAATAGCGCTTTTATGAGCTCAGTATGGATAAAGCTTCCGCTAGGGTTTGCCACCGTTAAATTAGGCACACCTTTATTATTTGATCTAGGTGTTTATGTCGTGGTTCTGGGCGTTGTTAGCTCATTTGTACTGGAAATAGAGTCGGTGATAACAACAAAAGAGGAAGGGCAATAATGGAAATCATTATGAGTATGGTGATAGGCGTATGCTATGCCTGCGCTGTTTTTTTACTGCTGCAAAAAAGGCTTTTACAGGTTGTTTTGGGAATAGCGTTGTTAGGACATGCTACCAATTTACTTATCTTTGTCGCTGCCGGTCTCGGTGGTGGTACCGTACCTATTATACCTAATGGAGCAGAGGGATTGCCGTCAACTGCTGTTGACCCTCTGCCACAAGCTTTAATTCTGACGGCTATTGTTATTGGTCTGGCACTGTTTGGCTTTTCTCTAGCACTTGCCTATCGATGCGTGGCGGTTCTGGGGCACGATGATATTGACCAGATTATTCATACAGATAGCCTTGATGATCCTGTTTCTAAAACGGACAGCAAAGTTTCGTGAGTAATTTACTGATTCTACCATTATTGATTCCACTGATTTCAGCGACTCTGGGCATTTCAACTCGCCAACATGTTGTTGCTCAACGATGGATTTCCCTCGTAGGTATTACCCTTTACCTTATTTACGGGTTTTTTCTTATTAGCCAGGTTCTTGATCAAAACTACCTGACTACCCAGGTAGGCGGCTGGCAAGCACCTTATGGAATAACATTGGTCGCAGACCTGCTTGCTGCAATCATGATTCTGTTTACCGGCTTGATCGGTTTTTCGGTGTTACTCTATTCTCTGATGAGTTGTAAACAGGGTGGTTTCTCTCCCGCATTTTATCCGCTAGTTCACTTTCTGATAATGGGCGCGAGTGGTGCATTCCTGACAGGTGATATTTTCAATCTCTACGTCTGTTTTGAAATCATGCTAATGTCCAGCTTTGCTCTGATGACTCTGGAGGGTAAAGCAGAACAGACTGAAGGGGCCGTTAAATATGTAGTCCTTAATTTGCTTTCTTCAGCTATTTTTCTGGCAGGACTTGGGCTTTTATATGCCAAGGCTGGCACCTTGAATATGGCGGATATTTCAGTTATTGCCCAACAAGCCGTTGCAGATGACAAAGCAGGGCCTATCAGACTGGCGGGACTACTTTTTTTTGTAACCTTTTCTGTCAAAGCGGGCATGTTCCCCTTTTTTTTCTGGCTTCCGGCTAGCTATCACACGCCTTCAGTTCCCGTGTCAGCACTTTTTTCAGGGATTCTAACAAAAGTAGGTGTTTATGCATTGATTCGCTTGCATACCTTGATAATGCCAGGTGAAGTGCTTGGTTATAAATTACTGCTTATAATGGGCGTTGCTACCATGCTTATTGGCGTTTTTGGTGCCGCCAGTCAAATGCATATTCGTCGAATCCTTTCTTTTCACATCATTAGTCAAATAGGCTATATTGTGGTGGGACTAGCCATCAAAACACCTCTGGCATTGGCCTCTGCCATCTTTTTTATTGGCCATAATATTATTGCCAAAGGAAACTTGTTTCTAGTGGCAGGGCTTGCTTCTGATGCGGTCGGTTCAGAAAAGTTGCATAAAACAGGCGGTATGTGGAAAGCCTGGCCGCAACTGGGTATTATTTATTTGATTTCAGCTTTTTCATTAGCGGGGCTGCCTCCATTAAGTGGTTTTGTGGCCAAATTTTCAATTGTCTCGGCAACAGTAGAATCACAATTGTGGTGGGTGATGGCGGCGGCCATTTTTACCGGTATTTTCACTCTGTATTCTATGGTAAAAATCTGGGTTGAGGTTTTCTGGAAAGACCACCCCGACCCAAACAGGGATCTTAGTTTAGGTAAAAATGGCAAACGTCTTGTTCCAGTCAGTCTATTAGCGTTAATTACTGTTTTTCTTGGCTTGGGCGGGGGGCCTTTGTTTGATATTTGTTTACGTGCTGGCGAGCAATTGGTTGATCCAACGGGCTATATTACAGCAGTGCTGGGAGAGATAAAATGATGGCTTTCGGCTCAATATGGCTTATGGCCATTGCCTGGTGTTTTCTTCAAGGGTCGGTAACTTTAGGTAATTTGGTTTTAGGTGGATTGATAAGCTCCATTATATTTTTTATTAGTGTATCTTATAATGGCATGGACAGCAGTCTAAGTCAGCTCAAGGCAGTGATCCGTTTAGTTTATTTTATTCTCAAAGACCTTGTGATCTCAAGTTTTCGTGTTGCCTGGGACGTTCTTACCCCGACAGTTTATGCTAGACCACGCATAGTTCGTATTCCTATCGACGATTTAGATGATGTTGCTATTACCGTACTGGCAAATGCCATTTCTCTTACCCCTGGCAGCTTGGCGCTGGAAGTAAAAGATGATCGTCAAAGCCTTTATGTCCACCTTATGTATGCCGAAGACAGAGATGCCGCAGTGCAAACTATTTACATTGATTTAGGCAATAAGGTGCGAGCGGCCTGTGCAATAACTGAAATAAAATCATGACTCTAATATTTATCATCGTTGAAATCATGCTGTCCCTTGCCATTGCTGTCACCTTTATTCGATTGGTCATAGGTCCGACGATGGTAAACCGTGTGGTTGCACTTGACCTGATAGCAATACTCGTTGTGGGTATGATGGCATTCGAAGCAGTCCGGTCTGGCGAACACGCTTTGCTTGATGTCGCTGTCGTTGTAGGAATAACAGCTTTTATCGGGACGGCCGCATTTGCCGTGTTAATTGACCGGGATGCAAGGACAAATAAAGATGATTAATGTATTGGTTGCTATTTGTCTCATCAGTGGTGCACTGTTTATGTTAGTTGCAGCCATCGGTGTACTCAAACTGCCTGATCTTTATCAACGTTTACATGCATCATCAAAAGCGGCAACTCTGGGTGTTGCCCTACTGCTATTGGGTGCGGCTTTGGACAGTGGTGAAACAGGGGTTGTTTCTCGCTGTCTTATGGCTATTATTTTTTTTATTCTTACCGCTCCCGTAGGCGCACATCTCATTACTCGAGCAGCCTATTATCAAGGAGAACCGCTTGCAAAAGAAACGCTCTCAGACGAATGGGCAGAGGATCGTTCAGATCAGAACGCTCAGAAGCGAGAACAAAAATTGGACAATTGACGGAAGATATTCAGTACGCGTTGTTTGGATGTTTTTTAAGGTTGAAAGGTTGCTGACGCTTAAATATATAGAATAGGCTATACTTCGCACGGTCACGGATGCGGATTTTTATCGGCCGATTTTTGCCGATAGGTTGCGTTGCTAAAACAGCTGCGTAACTTGCTATGCATCTGTTTTAGTACCTTGCTATCGACAAAAATCAACTCGATATAAATTCCGCATCCGTGACTGCGCGAAGTATAATAGATGAACGATCATAAGTAGTAAGTTTTCAAAAAATAAAATGATAGACAAAAACAAGTTAAATGATAAGCACCACCATGAAGAACTTCCAGATCATCATGATGACCCTCTAGTTGCATTTTTGCATAGAACAATAAGAGTTGCAGTTAAGGTACTTGCCGTTCTTATGGTTTTTGTGATTATTTGGGGAATCGGTGATGTCATTTATGTGCTTTATCAAAGGCTGAAAACGCCCCCCGTTTTTTTATTAAGTATTTCAGATATTTTAGCAACATTCGGTGCTTTTTTAGCTGTGCTCATTGCCATTGAAATTTTCATCAATATCACCCTTTATATCAGAAATGATGTTTTACCCGTTAACCTGGTCGTTGCCACTGCACTGATGGCTATCAGTCGTAAAGTCATTATTTTTGATTTTAAAGAATTGACACCAATGTATATCCTTGCAACAGCTGCTGTTGTATTGGCACTTGGCATTACGTATTGGTTAATATCAAAGAAAGAAACAAATAAATAATGTTTATAAATTATAATGTTAGGAGAAGTTCATTGAAAACAAAAAACAGCGTGCCATCTCGCAGTTCATGATAGATTTTACGGGTTCTGTCGCAAAAAACAATTCACTGCGAGGCGGATCAATAGACTCCAGATGTTGAGCGTTTGTAGCGACTACACACAAAAGCCGCTCCGTCAATACTCCAACAATTAGATCAAGATACACTTAGAACCGCCTTAAACTTTTAGATTGATATTAAGCAGGAACTTATGAAAAAAGCAATAATCTATTTGCATGGGTTTAACTCTGCATCCCTTGACCAGTCAGGTGATCTACTAGCCTCGAAGCAAAAGCTACTTGTCTTGGATAGATTATGTAAGGGAAAGCAAATTAAGTTTTACGCACCCAATGTAGACTATAGGAATTTTAAATACATTGTCAGCTATTCAACTGATTTATTTGATAATTTACTATCAAAAGGCTATAAAGTTTTATTTATGGGTTCATCTCTTGGCGGGTTTACCAGTGAATACATGGCGATGAAAACCCAGTCCGAAGCTATTATGATTAATCCAGCTATTTCACCTTCTGAATTATTAATTCAGTTTATCGGTGTCACTGAAAATTTTGAATTGAATGAACCCTTTAATTGGTATAAGGCGCATTGTGAACAATTTATTAGCTACGAAACTGAGTTAAATCAGCAGCTAAATACCCGAATCAAAAGAACCATTCTGCTTGATATGGCTGATGAGTTAATTGACTCATCTAAAACTGTTGAAAAATATCAAGATATTGCAGAGGTTATCACTTACCCAGGAGGCTCACACGGGTTTGAGCATATTGAAGAAGCTTTGCCAGTGGTTGAAAAAATAATTAATAGGCTGTAATTATACTTCGCACGGTCACGGATGCGGATTTCTATCGGTCGATTTTTGCCGATAGACCGCGTTGCTAAAACGGTTGCGTAGCCAGCTATGCGCCCGTTTTAGCACTTTGCTATCGACAAAAATCAACGCGATATAAATTCCGCATCCGTGACCGCGCGAAGTATAAGTACCCACGCATAATTATTTTAACATTTTACTTGTCTTTTTTATTATATTCGTCATTGCATAAATAGTTACATAGTCAACTATACGCCTTGGTAATTGTTCCTGCATTAATCTACCTACACACATCCATGTGTTAGTTGAATCTGATAAGAATCTTGCGCAAAACTATTAAAATAGTTATGCGTAGGTACTTAATAGCAGCTTAAAAAATAATACTAAGAATATTTCTATTGTACTATCTAAAATATCATTTAATCGCTTGTTTTATTGGTTATTTTTTTTGCATTATATTTCGTCATTAGTATAAAGATAATTAAACTTAAAGAAACAAAGATGCTTGATAAGATGTATATATTTTTTAACATGACAGCCCCCTTCATTTTTATTAACTTTTTAAAAAGCCTAAAGTAAGATTTCTATTTTGGTAGGATTAATAAGTTTGATGTTTTTTAATTATGGTTTCATTGTATAAATTTTAAAAATAAAAAGATGTTAAGTATTAACCTTAAAGTTGTGAATTAATTACCTTTTTAAACAATCAATATTTTCCATATTCATTTGAAATAGAGGTAGATGATGATTTTTTGCTTTTTTCAATTTTTTTTAAAAAAATTATATTTACATTAGGCGAAGAAAATCCCGACAATAAGGATAAAATGATAAGACAAGATACGGACGACTATCAAAATCTCTTTTTACAAGACACGCCGATCATGGACGTTCGAGCTCCTATTGAATTTAATAAAGGGGCCTTTCCCAATAGTCAAAACATTCCTCTGTTAAATGATCAGCAGCGAGAAGTTGTTGGTATTTGTTACAAGCATAAGGGTCAAGATGCAGCTATTTCTTTAGCTTTAAAGCTGGCTGTTCCAGAAACCAGACAACAACGAATGAGGCAATGGCAACAGTATATAACTGACTATCCACAAGGTTACCTGTATTGTTTTAGGGGCGGCTTGCGTTCACGTACTACGCAAGTCTGGTTGAAAGAACAGGGGATTGACTATCCACTCATAACAGGTGGCTACAAAGCTATGCGGACTTACTTGTTACAACAGTTAAGGGTTAGTTTTCGACAGATTCCATTTGTTATATTAAGTGGACTTACCGGATCTGGAAAAACGCAAGTACTAAAGAAAACCCGTTATCATATTGATCTGGAAGGACTGGCTAATCATCGAGGGTCAGCTTTTGGACATGATGTTAATGATTATCAACCAACGCAAATTAACTGGGAAAATATTTTATCTATTGCTTGTCTTAAGTATCAGTATCAGCTTCCTGACTCTGGATTACTATTAGAAGATGAAGGAAAAAGGATAGGGCGTGTCATTTTGCCTGATGGTTTCAGTGAGAAAATGGCTCAAGCGCCATTTATATTTCTTGAATGTAGGCTAGAACAACGTATCTCTATTATTCGTGAAGAATACATTACAAAGAACTGGCCTCTCTATCAGCAACATTACCAAGAAACAGCTGATAATAAATTTTCTTCTTTTGTTCTGGATAATCTGACGCGTATAAAAAAACGTCTTGGTGGTGTTCGTTACCAAAAAATACATTCTTCATTTGCACTGGCATTGAAAAAATTATTTTCAACAGGAGAAAGTAGTTTATTTGAAGAAGGTATTTCCCTGTTGTTAGTAGAATACTATGATCCGATGTATAGGTATCAAATACAAAAAAAACAAATTGATATTTTATTTAGAGGACAAGAAGCTGAAATTCTAGCTTGGGTTAATGAACACCTAAAGGTGATGAACTTATGATTGAAGTACCAATATTTAAAGACCTTGTGTTTGTGGGTGGCGGACATAGCCATGCACTAGTTTTACGAAAATGGGCAATGAATCCGTTACCTGGTGTGCGTATCACCCTAATAAGTCCACAAGCAATGACACCCTATTCAGGAATGCTGCCGGGATTGATTGCTGGACATTACAGCTTTGCAGAAACCCATATTGACTTAGTGAAGCTGTCACTATGGGCAAATATCCGGTTTATTCAGGATAGCGTGACAGCTATTGATGTTGAAACTAATACCTTAAAACTAGCAAATCGTCCTGCTATTGAGTTTGATGTGGTTTCCATTGATATTGGTTCTACTCCCAATCAGCAGATTGAAGGCTCCGCTGAATTTAGCACCCCCGTTAAACCGATTAGTGGTTTTTACCAGTGCTGGAGCCTTATTCAGAAAAAGGTACAGCAAAATAGAGTTAAATCCTTGTCAGTTGTGGGAGGAGGGGCGGGCAGTGTTGAAGTGATTATGGCTATGGCTTTTAAGCTGACTCCAATTAATTCATCGTTAAAGTATCACCTGGTCACATCTTCCGATGATATTTTACCTACCTATAACCGCTCTGTTGTTAAACGAGTAAAACATCAGTTTAAAAAATATAAAATTGATATTCATACTTCATCTCGAGTTGAAAAACTTAGTCAGGGCATTCTTCATTGTCAGAATTCGAATCAAATCCTGACGGATGAAATTATATGGTGCATACAGGCTTCAGGTTCATCCTGGCTAAAACAAAGCCGGCTGGAGTGTGATGATGCGGGCTTTATGAAAGTTAGGCAAACATTGCAATCTCTACATTACGATTATATTTTTGCTGCAGGGGATATTGCTAATATGGTTGCTGACCCTAGACCCAAAGCAGGCGTTTATGCGGTTAGACAGGCAGAAATTTTATTTGATAATTTACGTGCACAGCTACTTAGTCAGTCATTAGTTGACTATAAGCCTCAGGATGGTTTTTTAAGTCTGTTGGCTTTGGGTGAAAAGCAGGCAACGGGTTCAAAATCCATTTTCAGTTTTTCTGGTGATTGGGTCTGGCGCTGGAAAAATTCTATTGATGTTAAATTTATGGATCAATTTCATCAACTGCCTACTTTATCAATGTCATCAGACACAACAATTACCCCTCAGCTGATAGATGATGAAGATAAAAACGAACAACACGACCCATTAAAACGTTGTGCAGGCTGTGGGGCAAAAGTGGGTGCAGATATATTGCAACAGGTACTTAATGATGTCATGGGTGAATCCTATTATCAGCCTCAAGATGCGGTGCAAATTACCCCGCAAGCAGAAGTTATTTACCAAAGTGTTGATGCACTTAAAACACCAATTCAGGATCCATGGTTATTTGGAAAAATTGCAGTTAATCACGCTTTGAATGATCTCTATGCAATGAACCTTAAACCGGAGTCGGCACAAGTTATAATCAGCTTACCTTATGCCAGCCAAAGGGTACAAAAAAGACAGTTAAAGGCGCTAATGCAAGGAATATCCACACAACTAGATGTACTGCAATGTCGTTTCTTAGGTGGGCATACCTCCGAAGCTAGTGAACTTTCTGTTGGGATAGTGGTTAATGGTGTTCAACAGCGACAAAACAATATATTTCATAAACAGGGTTTAAAGCCAGGAGATAAGCTGGTTTTATCAAAACCATTAGGAACAGGAGTAATATTTGCTGCCGCAATGCAGGCTGAATGTAATGGAGATATTTTTAATCAAGCTATCGCATCAATGCTGCAAACTAATGACAAGGCAGCAATGGTGTTGAATCAGCTTAATGTCAAAGCATGTACCGATGTTACGGGCTTTGGTTTGCTAGGGCATTTAAATGAAATGTGTTTGGCATCAAATTGTGCAGCTAGTATCAATTTAAATGCTATTCCATTATTGTCAGGTGTTGAGAATCTTGCTTTGAAGAATATTAAAAGTAGTCTTTTTTCTCAAAACCGAAACCTTTTTGAAACAATTGAATGGTCTGATTCTATTACTCAGCAAGCACGGTTTAATTTACTATTTGATCCTCAGACATCAGGAGGGTTATTGGCAGGAATATCAGCTAAACACTTCGATAAACTTAATGATGATTTTCGTAGTCAGTTTAGTGTTATTGGTGAAGTAGTGGCTTGTGAAGATTTATTGCCAAGAATCACGATTGCAGAAAATTGATTCAAAAATAAATTTCTGTTGAAATTGCAGAGCTAAATTTATAGTGCCTACGGTTTTTGTGGAAATACATATTGAAACACTTTTGGCTCTGTGGCTCAAGTTTAATAAGCTATGTGAACAGGGCAATCGGGTTTAAATTATATTGACTTTTAATATTACAGGTAAATCAATGAGTTGGGGGTTAATTTTTTTAAAATTCATAAGAAAATAGCTTTTTATAGTGTTTTTACAAAGTGTAACCTACTGATTATATTGTCCATAAATTTAAGCCCGATTGGCCTAGTTGATTAGTACATTAGGTGTTTCATCCAGCTTTTCCTCAGCATGAGAAACAAAAGGAACACCCAGCTTACCTGTTGACAAATCATTGCAATAAAAGCAATTAAAAGTTTTAGAGCCACCCGCTAACATTGCTATTTTGTTAAATCCTCTTTGTAGTAAAATACGATAAGCTAAATAACTACGAAAACCAACTTGGCAATAAACGTAAATTGGCTTATCTTGTTGCAGCTCATCAAGGCGGGAGCGCAGTTCGCCTAAAGGTATATTGATCGCTCCGGGAATACTCCATTTTTCAAATTCATTATGACCACGCAAGTCAAGCAATGTACCCTTTGTGATTTTATCTGGAAAATATTCTGCGTACCAAAATGTTATATCTCCTCGAAGAAAGTTTGAGGCGATGAAGCCTGCCATATTGACAGGGTCTTTTGCAGATCCATAGGGTGGGGGTCAAAGCAGAGCTGTTCAATGCTAACAAAACAATTTAAGATATAGGTTTAATTCATTGTAATAAA
>CAZHUE010000061.1:0-12883 GCA_964535875.1 uncultured Methylomarinum sp. | reverse complement strand
TGTTAGCAGTTTATTGATTTAATAGTTGGTTTGGGGGATTGCTAAGCAAAATGGGATGGGTGAAAAAGTCGGGAGATAAAGCAAGACCACGTTTATGGGTTAAATTTCTACCCAGACTATCTGAGGGGTATGAATATAAATAGTTTTTATTTTTAACGCTAAAAAACCAGTCAGTTTAAGATTAGGCATTGTTTTTACAGTAAGGGCAAAGATGTCTGCCTAAGGAGTCAAGATGCCAACCATTTTTCAACGCAGTCGTTAAACTGCCATCAAACCAAAATCGACCATCACATATACGTCTGCCATTGCGGTTGTCTTTTCTGGGTGCACGGCGGAATTCAATTGTTCTAATCCCTTGTGGATTACAAATATCACAAAAAATAAAAGTTTTAATACTCATGATTGGTTTTTTATAAAAAGCCTGCTAAAAAAGAGGGTCAGTTCACAATTATAACCAGAAAACATAAACCCTACTCATACTAAATGTACTTTCTACTAGACTGGAAGGAAGTATAGAGTATTTTGATTTTACTATTTATTATTTATATAAATTTAGGGGTAAGAAATGTTAAAAAAGAATCAGCAAGGGTTTACACTAATTGAACTAGTAATGGTTATCGTAATTTTAGGGATTTTAGCGGCTACGGCACTGCCAAAGTTTGTCGGGTTAGAGAGGTCAGCTAAAATTTCTTCTTTAAAAGGGATGAAAGGTAGTTTGCGATCAGCTGCAACCATGATCCATGCGCAAGCATTGATAGATGGTGTTAATGGTGCTGCAGGTTATGTAGATATCAATAATAATGGTACCGCGACTAACGCTGATGGTGATATTTATAGTATTTTTCTTTATCCAAGAGCAGATTTTGTTCAGAGAGCGATGGAGATGGATGGCTTTACTAGTGCGGGGAATACTGTTACTAGAGAGTTTAGATTAAACGGTGTTGATAATTGTGAGGTTCAATACACGACTGCGATTAGTGCTAGTTCACCACCAACTTATACTATTGTTGATACTGCTTGTTAAAGTTGTTTAAATGCTTGGTTTCATTTAAGCTTGCTTATTAACATTGGGTGTTTTAAGTGCAAGTGATATTATTTGAATGTGATTAACCAAATATTGCTACGATGGAGCAGAATAAACAATCTGGTTTTACCTTAGTTGAACTAGTTATGGTGCTTGTTATATTAAGCGTGATTTCTGCTACTGCAATACCAAAATTTTTTGACAAAAATGTATATGCAGAAAGGGCTTTTTTTGATGACACTTTACATGCTATTCAATATGCACAAAAACTTGCTGTAGCCACTGGATGTGCTGTTAGAGTTTCTATTTTATCAAATAGCTATTCCTTAGCAAGACGGGGAACCGCAAGCAGCACAAGTTGCCCGCTAACTGGTTCTGTTTATTCTTTGGCTATACCACATCCTGGCACAGGAGCAAGTAATTATTCGGGTAGTGAAAATGGTATTACTTTGTCTAGTTCATCAACCCCTTTTTATTTTTATTCATCAGGTTCTGCATCGGCAGATATAACATTAACCGTTAATGGTTTTAGAACGATTAAGGTCATCGCTGAAACGGGATTTGTCTATGATAGTACCCCATAAATCACAAAGTGGTACCACTTTAATCGAGCTTATTTTTTCCATCACTATTATCAGTATTTCATTAACTGGAATACTCTCGGTGATGAACCAAACGGTTAGTCATAGTGCTGATCCCATTGTCAGGTATAAGGCGATTACTCTTGCTGAATCTTATTTAGAAACAACTTTATCGAAACCATACAGCTCCATAACCCTTGGTAGTTCTACTTATACAGTGGATGGCTATACTATATCACTTGCTGTTTTGACCGATACTATTTCTGGTATGCCAGTAAAAAAAGCAAGTGTGAGTGTTTCAGGTTCTGGTGTTAGTCTAAACTTAGTGGGTTACGTTGCTAACGAGTTTGCAGGGGATGTGATCTACAGAACTGAAAAATATGAGTAGACAGGTAACTAAAGGTTTTACTTTAATTGAGCTAATCATGGTAATAGTCATCGTTGGTATTTTAGCGACCATGACAACAGGTATTATTATCCAGCCCGTTAAAAGTTATCTTGTTCAAGAAAGAAGAACAACCTTAGTTGATACCGCTGAGATGGCATTAAGGCGAATGCAGCGGGATATTAGGCAGGCGCTACCGGGTAGTATTCGAGTAACATCTACAGCGACAACTGCCTCAATAGAAATGCTACATATTGTGAATGGTGGTCGCTATCGACATGAGATTTCTGGAGTCCCGGATATTGCTTGTTCAGATAGTGGAGACAATATTTTATTATTTGGTTCTTCAGATAGCTGTTTCGATGTTATTGGCCAGTTAGAAAATTTTTCAGATATTAATTTGTCTAATGATTGGTTGATTTTTTCAGGGGCTAATGCTTACACTATCAATAACAGAGCGGCTTTGAATGGTAGTACAACAGCAACTAAAGTCCATTTTTCAAGCAAGAATTTTGCACCAACATTAGAAACAAGTCCTTATCGTTTTTTTATTGTAGATATGCCCATCAGCTATCGTTGTAATTTAACGAGTCATCAGTTAGTTCGTTATCAAGGCTATAATATTTCGTCCTCCCAACCTAACCCTCCTTCAGGCGGAATTAACAGTTTGCAAGCAAATAAAATTAGTAGTTGTAGCTTTAATTATGATTCAAGCACAGCGGTAACAACGCTCAATATTACTTTAAAAGATGATGCTGGTGAGTCCATAAAATTGGTTCATCAAGTCCACGTAGATAATTTGCCATGAAGAAGCAAAAAGGGTTTTCTATTATCATGGCTATTTTTATTTTAGTCGTACTTAGTTTACTAGGTGGATACATGGTAAAGTTAAGTGGAGTACAGCATTCAACATCAGTAAATGTCATTCAGTCAGCAAGGGCTTATCAAGCAGCAAGAGCTGGAGCAAGCTGGTCTATAGCAAAAATTTCTTCTGGTGGTGGTTGCAGTGATATAACTTCTGCTTCGCCTTTGAATTTTACGGATATTAATGGGTTTTCTGTCACTTTGAAGTGCGATCCCCCTCTGTCAGTTTTAGAGAATGGTGTCATTCTAAATTATTATCATATTACCGCTTTGAGTGAGTTTGGAACCTATAATAGTACTAGCTACATTTCTAGAAAGATTGGGGTTTCTGTTGTAAAGTAATATTTATCACTAGCTTCGTGTTATTTCTCTAGTTTGTTTGTGTAACAGCAGAGACGTTTTTTAAATAAATTAATTTGGTAAAAAGTAATTAGTGCATTCTACAGTTATTGCTATGTGATTCATTTTTTATAAATGAATATATAAGGACTGAGGGTTGATATGCAAATACTATGAAAATGTACAGTAACAAATTAAGTTATAGCACTGGATAAATTCCACATAGGCAAGAAGATACCTAAAGCCAATATTAATACCATAATACCTATCACAACAATTAAAAACGGCTCAATGACACTGGCTAGATTTTTGAGTTCCGCTTCAATTTCAATTTGGTAAAAATCAGCAACTTCTAACAACATGTCACTGATATTGCCAGTTTCTTCACCGACCATAATCATTTGTATGACTAGAGGGGGGAATAAACCTATACTCATCGCCATACGGCTAATACTGTCACCTTTTTCAATACCAATTCGCATGGTATCTAATTTAGAGCCGATATAAATATTGCCGATAGCTTTGGAAACAATGGTGATTCCTTGAATAATCGGAACACCAGAGCTTAAAATCATGGCAAAAGAACGGGAAAACCGCTCCATAGTGGCACGATGAATAATACTGCCAACAGCAGGTATTTTTAAAACTAGACGGTCTTTAAGCATATGCCCTGCTGAGGTTTTGACAAACTGAGAAAGAGCTAAACCAGTGACCAATAAACCACCTAAAATATGTGGCCAGTAGCTTACCGTAAAATCAGATATTCCCATTAGCATTTTTGTCTGCCAAGGTAGCTCAGATCCTGCTTTATCAAAGACGCTTTTAAAAGAGGGAATAACATAAATATTTACAACTGCCATAGCAACACTGATGGCAATTAAAACCATAGTTGGATAACGTAGGGCTGACTTTATACTGCTTTCTGTTTCCTTTTCTCTTGTTAAATATTGTGATATTTGTAGGAAACCCAAGTCTAGTCCACCCGTTTCTTCACCTACATTAATAATACTCACAAATAAAGTAGAGAATATTTTAGGGTGTTGGCTTAAGGCCACACCTAATGTTTGCCCTGCTTCCAAGGAAATAGAAACTTTTTTAAGGGCGCGAGCCAGAGCTTTGTTTCTTGTTGATTGAGTAAGGCTTTGTAAAGACCGGATGATCGGCACGCCTGCTTTAGTTAAGCTATACATTTGTCTGCTGAATATTATCAGGTCATCAATTTTTAAGCTGTTAAGGTCTTGCCATTGATTCAGCTGTTCCATAACATCAGGACTACTCGTATCATCTTCTATGGTGATAGGAATCATCTCTTGACTGATAAGTCGTTGAGCAGCAAATGTTTTATCTTCTGCTGCAATAATACCTTCAACTAATTCGCCTGAATTGTCACGGGCTTTGTACTGATAGGATGACAATTTAGACTCCTGATCCGGTAATTCGTATCACTTCTTCCAGTGTTGTTACACCTTGACGGACAAGGTTTAATGCGCATTCTGAAAAGGATTGATAAGATGGTGTGTTAATGGCGGCTTGAGTAAATGCAGCTGAATCATTTTTTCTTAACGCATCCAAAGTAGAGTGAGTCATTTCAAGTAATTCATAAACACCAATTCGGCCTCTGTAACCAGTATGATTACAATGCTGGCAACCTTTTCCTTGTTTAAAGTTAATGGTATTGCTGTCAACTTTAAGCGTATCACTTAGCCAAATTTGTAGAGGTTCCTCTATTGTTGCATCTGAAATGCAATGTTCACAAATTCTACGAACTAATCGTTGTGCAATAATGACTTGAATCGCGCTAGCAAGAATATAGCCTTCTACACCCATATCTAAAAGACGCGTGGCGGATTCAATGGCATTGTTGGTATGTAAGGTAGAAAAAACCAAATGTCCAGTAATGGAGGCGCGGATTGCAATTTCAGCTGTTTCGATATCCCGAATTTCACCTACCAGTAGAATATCAGGGTCTTGCCGTAAAGCAGCACGCAATACTCTGGCGAAGGTTAAGCCAATTTTTTCATTAACCGGAGATTGGTTGATGCGCGAAATACTATATTCTATTGGGTCTTCTGCGGTGATTATCTTAGTATCTGGGGAGTTAACTTCTGATAACGCAGCGTAGAGAGTTGTGGTTTTTCCGCTACCCGTAGGACCGGTAACCAAAACTAATCCATGCGGGTTTCTGATATGTTTTTTAAAACAATTGAGAATGTCGTCAGGAATACCAAGTTTACTTAGATCTAATAAGCCTTGTGAATGATCAAGCAAACGCATAACGATTGATTCACCGGTATTGATGGGTAGGGTAGATAACCGAATATCCAGTACCTTGCCTTTAATTTGTAAACTAAACCTACCGTCTTGAGGCAGCCTTTTTTCTGAGATATTTAATCCCGCCATTAGTTTCAAACGTACCACTAGAGCAGAGGCAATTTTAACTTCATTTAAAACTTGCTCATTTAAAATACCATCTACGCGTTGTCTAATTCTTAGAACTTTTTCATCGGGTTCTATATGAATATCAGAAGCACTGACTTGCACAGCATCTTCAAAAATTGATTGTAATAGCTTAACTACTGGAGCTTCAGCGACTTCGTTTGAGGTGATGAGTGAATTAAAGTCAAAATCATTTGCAGTTAATTCATCTTGTAATTGGTCTGCCAGATCATTAATTTCATCCGTTCTGCGATAAACTTGATCAATAGCATGTAAAAGATCTGCTTCTTTAACTACGGCTTGGCGAATTCTTTTTTTAAGAATTCGAGTCAGTTCATCCAGTCCCAATAAATCAGTTGGATCGGCCATGGCTAATAGCACGTCCTGCTCATTATTTTCTAAAAGCATGACCCTAAAACGTCTGGCTAAGTTTTCTGGTAAGCTTTGGACAACTTTATCGTCACGCTGATATTGCGTAATATCTATATATGGAATTTGAAGCTGTCTTGAGAGGAAGTTAAGTAGCTCTAGTTCGGTAAGATAATTCAGGTCAATAAGCGTCCTACCAAGTTTTTTCCCAGTCTTCTTTTGCTCTCCCAATGCAGACATCAGTTGATCATGAGTGATTATCTGGTTTTGAACCAGCAAATCACCGATACGAATTTTCTTTTTCACTTCCATAATTTTATCGCCTTTTTAGCGAGCTTATTCTTTGTTTAATATAGCTTACTATTGATTTTTGTAATGTTTTTTTATCAAGTGCTTGTTGATAGCCTTTTAGTGCTTCTGATTTATTCCCTTGTTTTTCTTGGGCAATGGAAAGTCCTAGCCAGTATTCAGCTTTTTGAGGATTGATTGCTAAAAGTTTTTGATAAGTTTTTAAGGACAACAAGTCATCATTATTTTGTTGGTATGCAGCAGCTAAAAGGCTAAGGTACATTTCATCCTGACTGTATCTTGAATCTATTTGATGCAAAATAGTTAAAGCAGATTGCGGTTGATTGTTTTGTAAAAACAATTGACTCCGAAAATTAATAAATTGAATATTCTGAGGAAATAGTTGCAACCCCTGATCCAGGGTTTCAATTGTTTCTTGTAGTAGCCCAATTGTTAACAAGTTATTCGCTAGTAATAGCCTTGCATCTACATGTTTTGGGTTAAGTTTAAGTATCTGCTTTAGCTTGGACTGAAGGATTATTTTATTGGTTTCTTTTTTTACCTGAGTAAATAATTTTTCAGCTTGTTTTATACTGCTGATTTTTTTTGTGACCTGTATTTTTTGTTGTTTGTCTGTTTTTTTTCTTTTTGTTTGGTGCTTTTTTGTGACCTTGACTGATGTTTTTTTTACTTGTTGATTATTAGTTGTAAGTTTCTCTGCTTGTCTTGTTGAAATTACTTGGCTTTCTACAGGTACGGTTTTTTCTTGAATAACAGGCTTAATATTTAGTGGTTCATTTTTTAATTGATTATTAGCACTAGACGAATTGATTGCAGGGAGAGTGGTTGGTTTTTGAGCTGGAATTTTGTGCAAAATTTCTAATGTTTTATTAGACTTTGGTACTACGAGGGGAGCAGATTTTTTATTAATATAAAAGTTGAATAAAGCAACCCCTGCAGTAAGACAAAGGAGTATTATCAGATAAAAGTATGAGTTTTTTTGAGAAGCAGTAGCCGCTTTAACCTGGTTTATCTTTTTTTGCTTAGGACTATTGCTGGCATTTCTATCTTCTAAGTCTTGTAAAACCTGATTCAATAAACTCATAATAAAACACCAGTTTGTTGAACAACTAGTAAGCCCAGACTGGCCATAACAGTAAAGAAAAAACCTTTTTTAAGTCTAAAAATATGAGAACGATTGTAAGTTACATCAGTATCTTGTGCGGCTAATAGAACTTGTTTAAAACCTATCAGAGTTAAATCTTTTCCATAAGCAGATAACATCGCTTTATGAGCAAGTATGTTGACTATCCTGGGAGTGCCTTTGCTGAAATAATGTAAAGCAAATAGTGCTGGTTTAGAAAAAATATTCGGGTTTTCAATATTTGCAGCGCTTAGACGATGCTTAACATAAGCACTAACGTCTTTGAGTGTCAGGTGTTTTAAATTATAGCTAAACGTTATACGTTGCCTAAATTGGCGTATTGATTTTTTTTGCAATAAGGTGTCAAGCTCAGGCTGACCTAGTAAAATAATTTGTAATAATTTTTGCTTTTCCGTTTCTAAATTAGTTAATAGCCTTAAAGCTTCCAAGCTTTCTTCGGACATTGCTTGAGCCTCATCAATAATAATGACGATTTTTTGTTTTTTTGCCGCTGCTTTTAGTAAATGTGTATTAATGTGTTGTAAAATCTGGCTTTGACCGCTGTCACGAGAATGTTTTATGCCTAGCTCGTCAGCAATATTGATGCGTCGAATAACAGCTTTAGAATAGGGGATACCCAATTCTTCAGCAATTGCTAAGCGGAGCCCAGTAGGTGTTAAATGTGGATTAGGGATGTAGGCCGTAACAAAGGGGTGTTTTAGTGAGTTAAGTAATATTCTACATAGCATGGTTTTGCCCGTCCCTACATCACCAGTTATTTTTATAAAGCCTTCACCACTTTGTAATGCAATGCGCAAAACATTTATTGCTTCTTTATGACTGGGCAAGTTAAAGTAAAATTGTGTGTCAGGCGTTAAGCCAAATGGAAACTCTGACAGCCTAAAATGTTTTAGATACATTTGTTTGAACCTAATGTTGATTGGATAGTATTATTTGTTGTCCAATCTACTGAAATAATAGAAGCCGAAAATAGGGTAATTATTTCCATAAGGAATGGTTTCGTAATTGATTAATCTGTTTTTTTCCAGCCTTTAGGGAAGGTTCCCAATCACTTTCGTTGTTAATTAAGGTCGGTTTAAGAAGAATAACCAATTCCGATTTTTTGGTCTCACCGGTGCTTACTCTAAATAAGTTACCTAAATAAGGGATTTGAGAAAGCCCTGCTATACCTCTTTTGTTTTCCTGTTTCATTTCCTGCATTAATCCACCAATGACAACAATCTGTCCATTTTTAGCTTTAATAATACTGTCCGATTCTCGTACAGTATTTAATGCCATAGGCAAAGAACCTTCTTTTCCATTAAGAGTGAAATTTTTTATTTGGTCTTTCACCCGTGTAATCGAAGGATGTATATGAAGCGTAATTTCATTGTTATCATTAATTTGAGGCGTTACATCTAAAGAAATACCGGAAAAGAATGGGGTAAAAGTAATATCTTGAGTTTGAGTGGGTATGCCGGAAAGACTCGTTTCCGTATCAGTTGAAACTTCAGTAATAAAGAATTCATCCTGACCAACTTTAATAATTGCCTTTTGGTTATTTAAAGTTGATATTCTTGGACTGGATAATATATTTGCTTTACCTTGAGTTTCTAATAATTCAATATAGGCACTAAAGTCCCCCCAGCTTCCACCGATTGTAAAAACATTTCTAAACGAATCTAATGCTGTTAACGCACCAATACCTGTCAACAAGGGTGCCTTATTAATACCTTCTCGAATAATATTTTGCCAATTAACTCCAGCTTGGTGACTATCATCTAAAATAACCTCAATAATTTTTGCTTCCAGAATCACTTGTTTGCTAATTTGTTTTTGAGTATGAGAAATAAAATCGTCTACCTCTCTGAGTTGCATTGGTTGTGCGCGAACAACAACAACGCCAGATTGGCGATTAATAACTACGGATGCTTGTGGGTCTATTGAAATAATTGACTGTATTGCCAGTTTTATTTCACTCCAGGAGTCAGAACTTGTTTTAGTTCTGATCCAGCTTCCAGAGCTTGAGGAATTTGAATTGCTATCACCTGATGATTCTGAGCTACCTTCACTATTACTACTTGCAAGTTGACCCGAGGTCACTTGAGTGTTTGACTGGCCATCCCTGATAAGGTCTAGAATGTTAAGTTTAAATATTTTTGTTTGTAGGGTGGATGGATAAACAATATAGCCGATGTCATTTTTTTTGAAATTATATCCGTATACTTTTTGTGTGGCATTCATCACCTGATCAATCGTTACATTTTTTAATTCTAAAGAAATTAAGCCTTTGACCTCAGGATGAACCATCATGTTTTCTTGAGTATCTACGACTAATCCCATAAAAAAATCACGCGCGTTAGCTTGATGAACTGAAATATTAAATTGTTTGGGGCTTAGTGGGCTATTTTGACTAAAAAGTGTTTGGTTATAATTTGGCACTAATGCATGACTGATTTCTGCAGGTACTTCTTGAGTCTTCTCAAATGGCGTAGAAGTAGATGAGCCAGAAAATGCTTCATCAATAGTTTCTTCTGTTGCAGTTGGTATAGTTGAACACGAAAGCAATAAAGAGGTTATTGTAAAAAATAAGATAAGTTTTTTCATAGCACAAGTGTTTTACCGGGATTTGAATGATTTAGAAAAAAGGCTAAGTTTGTGAGTTTTACCTTTTTGCTTGATCAACACAGAATTATTTTCAATCTTTAAAATTTTAATCGTAGAGAAAATAAATTCCCCTTGTTGAGCAGTAACTCCATTGATGGTCGCACGTTTGGAGTTACCGGAAATCCAGATGGAGGATAATTTTAATTGTTTTGATTTATTTGAAATAGCACCTGTTTTTGGAAAATAGGAACCGGGTTGAGTCGGGTCTTTAAATTCAGCAAAACAGCCCATGTTGTATAACAGGCTAACTATCAAAAATAATATTTTTTTATAAGCCAAGCCAGTTCTCCTCAAAACTTAAGGTGTAAACACGTAAAGTCGTTTCGGCAACGGGGTGCTTTTTAACTTTGTAATCGATGGTATCCCAACTGAATTTCCAAGGAAGTGACTCCAAAGATTTTAGATAATTAAGAGTGTTTAGATAGTTACCTCTTAAAGTAATAGATAGGCCATGTCGATACACGCCTGAATATTCTTGTTTAGATTTAGATAAGGAGGCGACAGGAATCGATTCCAGTTTTAGTAGTTGTAATGTGCTATTTTCTTTTAGTATATTGCTTAAAACTTCTACCATTACACGCGGCGAAACAAATAATTTTTCTCCAATACCTAGCTGAGATTTTGATTTTTTAAGTTCCGTTTTAATTTCAGCCAGTTTTTTCTTGTTTGTTTGGTTAGGGTCTGTTTTTCCTGATACTTCAATCTGAATGGCCAACTGTTGTTGTTCTAACACTTGAAGTTTTAAGGAAGATAACTGATCTTTTAATTTGCTATGATTAGTGATAAGAGGCTGATAAAAATAATTATCCCAAGCACCTAAAAATACAAGGGTTAGTGTGGCCAGTATTATTGACTGTTCTCTAATAGTTAGGAGGTTAAATTGTTTAATAAGATTACCCATTAGGAACACGCTTTTCTTCTAAAGTTTTGGCAATAGTGCTTACATAGAAATCAAGTTGTTTTTTTAATTTGGCCGACTGACTCATGTCTAATGATTCAAAAATACGACCTTTAAAAACAGGTTCACTGTGTAATTTTTGTAAAAATTCAGGGATTGTTTTTGAATTAAATGTACTTCCACGTAGGGAAAGATTATTTTCTTCAGCATCAATAGAAATTTCAGTTAACCAGATTTCAGAAGAACTTTGTCTGGCTAAGGCAGAAAAATATCTGGAAAATCCTTGAGTCTGATCTGATTCATTGTCGGATAATAAATAAACAACTTGAGATAAACTGCTAAGTATCTTTTGATAGCGAGATATTTCTTCCAGAACAAGTGGGTTGACTTGTTGTTCTGGGTATTGCTCTTGCATAAAGAGTACTTGTTGCTCTGCATCACTGAGTTGTTGATGAGCTTGTTGAATGCTGGTTTCAGTATTGCTCTGGTCTATTAATAAATAAATACTGAAACCTAAAATTAAGATGACTGCCAGAATCAAAGCATAAATATAGTTTTTTAAAGCTGATTTAGTCTCGGGTTTAAATGCGTTCTGGTATAAGTTAATTTGTTGTATCATTGCTAATCTATAGCCTCCCTTAACGTGGCGCCAATGACTGGGGCACAAAGGGATTGAGTGCTATCACTCAATAAAATATCACTATCAAGCATTGTAGATAAATCCATGATTCTGCTAGTAATACCATGGTTATTGTTGAGGAAGTCTAAAATCTCTTGAGTGTTTTTTATCACCGGAATCACAGCAAGTTCTGAAATGGGCGGAAGGCTATAATAGCTTTCTATATAATCAAAAGAGCGTTGTATATCTAGTGCTAAGCTATTTCTTTCTAACTCAATTTGTCCATCACTCATAAAAGAATCAGTGAATCCTAACCTGTCAAAACCCATTGCTAACTTACGGCTAAGGTGAATCAACCCTTTTTGTTCAATAATAATTTGACCCGTATTTTTTTGTAGATGGAGTACGGCTATGCCTGTCTTGTTTTCAGGGAGTAAACTCGCCAGGTTTCTAAGACTGGTTTCTTGTATGTCAATGACTTTTATTTGTAAATTACAAGACTTGCATAAATCAACCAAAGGTTGGATAGTCGATTTAGGCGTGGCTACAACTTCCATTTTTTTTTCGGTATTTGCTCGCTGTGAAGCAGGAAGGGGGTAGTGGTCAATAATTGCATCATCAATGTGGAATTCAACTAAATCACTCACTTTCCAGCGGACGGCTTCTGGCATTTCACTTTCTGTAACTGCTGGTGGATCTATTGTTATTAGACGATAATCATCTGCAGCGAGAACAAGATGGCAATCGTAATTTTTCAAATGATGGGTTTCAGTTAGTTCTTTAAGAGAGAATTGCTTATTGTTTGTGTGAATGAATTCACAATGAATTAGTTTTGGTTTTTGATTGTTCGAACGTTGAGAAATAGCAAGCGCAATACCTTCTGAGGTAAAACTAATGGCAGTTATACCTTTGCTGGCTTTATTCTTTGTGAAAAATTTTTGAAACAATTGCACTCTATTATTCCTGTTAATTAGTGCTTTTAGTTTAGATGAAGATTATTGGAATACAAGGAGTTGGCTATTAATCTTGAATTTTACTTTGAATCCAATTAATTTCTGTAGCAGTTTTCTCGCCAATAATACAAAAATCAAGGCTTTCAGCCATTTCAGCTTGATTGGTGGATTGAGGGATTTTAGCAGCCATTATTTCTGCTAAGGATTGAGGAAATAGAGGCGATTTGTCTGGCTCAGCATAACCATCAGGATAGATTGGCTGGCTATTTGTGTCATATTTATCACTTGCGCCAACGGTATGTAATATCTCATGAGC
>CAZHUE010000060.1:0-13228 GCA_964535875.1 uncultured Methylomarinum sp. | reverse complement strand
ATTTCATCACCCCTGGCTACAGTAACAATGCAAAATGTACAACGATACCGACAACCATCTTGTACTTTAACAAAAGCTCGTTGTCGTCCTCGGCTAAATAATGAGATTGCGCCTGGTTCAGTAGACATAACAGGCATCGTTTTTAAGTTAAGCGTTGATAAAGTTTTTTCAACTAATTGGTCTTTATTTTTGTTACTAATGACTAAATCAACCCCCAGTAACTGAGCGGCTTCATCTTCATTTAAAGTGGCATAACATCCACTGACAACAAGTTTAGTTGTAGGGTTTTCTCTATGTAGACGACGGATCAATTGTCTTGATTTACGTGCTGCATCAGCCGTGACTGCACAAGAATTGATGATGGCAACATGAGCATCACTTAAATTACGAGTGATTTGGTGACCTGCCTGCTGAAATGCTTGAGCCCATGTTTCTAACTCTGCTTCATTTAAACGACAGCCCAATGTTTTGAGATGAATTAACATTAACCGAAAAACCAATAAGCAATAAAAATAGCGGCAATAATACCAGCTAAATCTGCAATTATCCCACAGCCTGCGGCATGACGAATATTTTTAATGCCTACAGAACCAAAATACACGGCTAAGACATAAAATGTAGTTTCTGTGCTTCCCTGTACGATAGATGCCAAACGACCAGCAAATGAATCAGCACCATGAACTTGCATGGTATCGACCATCATGGCTCTTGCTCCACTGCCACTAAATGGTTTCATTAATGCGGTAGGTAAAGCATCAATAAAACGTGGATCTAAGCCTGCTAATTGAACAAGATAGCGAATAAAGTCTGTGATTAATTCCAATGCGCCACTAGCTCTAAATACGCCTATAGCGACAAGCATAGCAACAAGATAGGGAATAATTGTGATAGCCGTTTCAAAACCTTCTTTAGCACCTTCTATAAAGGCTTCATAAGCATTGATACGTTTTCGTACTGCGCCTAATATAAAGGTGATAACCAGAGAGAATAAAATAACGTTACTGATAACTGCTGACTGAGACAACATATCTTCCTGGCTTAATTGAGAAAAATAACTCAGTATTGCAAAAATTAGTAAGGTAAACCCTGCTAAATATGAAAAAATCACTTTATCGAATAAATTAATTTTTTGCACTGTGGCTACGGCTAACAAACCCGCCATGGTTGATATATAAGTGGCTATTAAAATCGGGATAAAGACATCAGTTGGATTTTGCGCTCCAAATTGCGCTCGATAGGTAAAAATAGTCACTGGGAATAGGGTAACTGCGGATGTGTTAATGACTAAAAATAAGATTTGTGCATTGCTGGCTGTTTCCGGGTTTAGGTTTAAGGTTTGCAACTCCTTCATTGCTTTAATCCCTAAAGGTGTCGCTGCATTATCCAAGCCTAAAGCATTAGCTGAAATATTCATCACCATAGCTGACAGAGCAGGGTGGTTTTTAGGAACTTCTGGCATTAATCGACTAAAAAAAGGGGCAAGTGCCTGAGTCAGTAAAACAATAAATCCACTCTTTTCTCCAATACGCATAATACCTAGCCATAGGGCAAGTATACCTGTTAAGCCCAAGGATATTTCAAATGCTGTTTTTGATAGGGTAAACATGGCAGTTATTAATTGGCTGAAAACTTGTTGATCACCAAAAAATAGCAGTTTAATCAGAGCGGTAATAAAAGCCGAAATAAAAAAGAAGATCCAGATTAGGTTGAGCACAGAAATAATTTTTTGATAAAGAGGACTGTTATTTTAGGTAGCTTATGATAAATAATCCAGTGGTTTTATTTTGAAGTGGTACGAAGAGAAAGGCGAGGTTGTTTTTGCACGAAATCTAACAAAAAAGGAGAGTTCAGAGCAAAAAAAAGGCTATGTCAGAGACATAGCCTTGAAGTATAGGTTATCGAAGGAGTAGAGAGAGAAAAGAAACAAAATCAATAACCTCGGACATATTATTTCAAAAATAGAAAGATTAAACTGGGGGGTTGATCACAATTCTAAGCTCTTATTCAATTTCTTTTGCTAATTTTTCCGCATAGCCAATATAACGACGAGGAGTAAGCTGTTTTAATGCTGTTTTTGCCTCTGATGGAATTTCAAGGCTATCAATAAATAAACTAAGGTCTTCCTGTGTAATACGAGTTCCTCTGGTTAATTCCTTTAGCTTCTCATAAGGTTTCTCAATTCCATAACGTCGCATAACTGTTTGAATGGGTTCTGCTAAGACTTCCCAATTATTGTCTAGATCGGTTTCTAAAGCATCAGGGTTAATCTGTAATTTAGATATTCCTTTTAAGCTAGATTGAATAGCAATACTGGTATGTGCAATGCCGACACCAATGTTTCTCAAAACAGTTGAATCGGTTAAATCTCGTTGCCAACGTGAAATAGGTAATTTTTCGCTTAGAAAAGAAAACAATGCGTTGGCCAATCCTAAGTTACCTTCAGAGTTTTCAAAATCTATTGGATTGACTTTATGAGGCATAGTCGAGGAACCAACTTCACCCGCAATCGTTTTTTGTTTGAAATAGCCTAAAGAAATATAGCCCCAGATATCTCTGTTAAAATCAATTAAGATGGTATTAAAGCGTGATAGAGCATGAAAGTATTCTGCAATATAATCATGTGGTTCAATTTGAATAGTGTACGCATTCCAGAATAAACCGAGTGATTCTACAAATGATTTGGCAAATCCTTCCCAATCAACTTCAGGATAAGCAATACTATGGGCATTATAGTTACCTACAGCTCCATTAATTTTGCCCATTATTTCAATACTGTCGAATTGTTCTTTTTGACGTAATAATCGAGCAACAGTATTAGCAAACTCTTTACCTGTGGTTGTGGGACTAGCTGTTTGACCATGGGTTCTGGACATCATGGGTTGGCTGGCTGTTTCCAACGCTACTTTTTTAATAGCAGCAATACATTCTGTTATTTGAGGAAGAAGCGCTTCTCGTCCATCTTTAAGCATTAAAGCATAAGATAGGTTGTTAATATCTTCAGAGGTGCAGGCAAAATGAATAAACTCGTTCACTTTATGCAACTCTTCGTTCTCTGCAATTTTTTCTTTTAGAAAATACTCAACGGCTTTAACGTCATGATTGGTAGTTTTTTCAATATCTTTAACCCGCTGAGCATCATTTTCTGAAAAACGACTAACTATATTGTTTAACAGTTCAGCTGCCACATTACTGAATTTAGGAACTTCAATGATTTGAGGATGTTTTGCTAAAGCTTGCAACCATCTTACTTCAACTTCAATACGATAACGAATGAGGCCAAATTCGCTAAAAATAGGTCTAAAATCTTCGACTTTACTACCATATCGTCCATCAATAGGTGAAATTGCGGTTAGAGCAAAATTAGTCATGAAAATATATGTCCTGCTTAATAAATTATTTGTTATATTTTAGCTCAATAATCCCACCACCTAAACAAATATCTCCATCATAAAAAACAATAGACTGCCCGGGGGTGATTGCTCTTTGGGGGAGTTCAAAACTAACTTTACACCGGCCATCACTCAGCGGTTCAACTAAACAAGCTTGATCACTTTGTCGATAACGTGTTTTTACCTTGCAATTGAATGTTCCAGTTAAAGGTTTATTGTTACACCAGTCTATTTGTCCTGCCTCTAGAGTATTATGTAACATCAATGGATGGTCGTGTCCTTGACCTACAATAAGTATATTATTTTCAAGGTCTTTCTCTAAAACATACCAAGGTTCATCGGGGGCATTTTTAACACCTCCAATGCCTAATCCCTTCCGTTGCCCTAGAGTGTAATACATTAAGCCTTGGTGCTTGGCAATATATTGCCCATCAGGCGTTTTCATTTCGCCTGGCTGGGTGGGTAAATATCGTTGTAAAAATTCTGTGAATTTTCTTTCCCCAATAAAACAAATGCCTGTGCTGTCTTTCTTTTTATGATTTTCAAATCCAGCTTGTTTTGCCAACGCTCTTAATTCTGGTTTATGCATTTCACCAATTGGGAAAAGCGTTTTAGATAAGGCTTTTTGTCCAAGTGTGTATAGAAAATAGCTTTGTTCTTTATTTGGATCAAGGCCTTTTAATAAAGAGAATTCGTCATTAACTTCTTTTACACGGGCATAATGTCCTGTGGCAATATATTCAGCCCCTAAATCCTCAATGGCATAATTTAAAAAAGCTTTAAATTTAACATGTTTATTGCAAAGAATATCAGGGTTTGGGGTTCTTCCTGCCTGAAATTCAGATAAAAAAACTTCAAAAACCTCATCCCAGTATTCAGCTGCAAAATTAACGGTTTTTAATTCTATCTCTAATTTATCACAAACTTGTTGGGCATCAGCCAGGTCTTCCATTGCTGTGCAAAACTCGGTACCATCATCTTCTTCCCAATTTTTCATAAATAAACCAGTAACTTGATGACCTTGCTCTAATAGTTTAAGTGCGGTTACGGATGAATCAACGCCACCCGACATGCCGACTATAATATTTTTACTCATATTCCAAATCTAAATAAGATTTTAACAGTGATAAAGAATAAAGTTCTTTTGCTAAATAGGAATCGATTGATTTTAATACCAGAGGACTACGCAAGCATGATTTTTTTGCAAAAATTTCACTTCGAGTGAGCCAATGGGTTGAAATAATATCGTCATCAAGTGCTTGGTCAGCATTAAAAGAGTGAACGTAACCCGCAAAACAGACTCTGACAAAGCTAGGAAAGTTAATATTTTTACGCCATAGTTGAATAGCAACAATATGGTCTGGTTCAAAGTGCCATGCGGTTTCTTCATTAACTTCGCGCTTAACCGCGGCTATTATGTCTTCACCTTGCTCTAGATGGCCAGCAGGTTGATTATAGGCAATGCCATTGGCAGTGTTTTCTTCAACTAATAAAAATTGATTGTTTTTTTCAATCACTGCAGCAACTGTTAAATGGGGTTTCCAAACCATATTGAATTAATTAATGTCTATTTTGGATGAAAATGAGATAAATTTAATGGATAATCTTTCTAAGGTTTTATATTATAGCTAACATTAAACTGCATCCAGTTTCAAATTGTAATATTTTACAAGAATTGATTGATTTGGTGTGCAAAGATTGAAATATACAAGCGTAGACACTATGTTAAACATTAGATTTTAATTAAAAAATTATTTATAGTATGTCTGGTATTGATCCAAATGAAGATGAAAGTGGAATTGCTATACAAGAGGCCAAGCCAAAATTAAAGCGACCTCCGCTGTATAAAGTAGTATTATTGAATGATGATTTTACACCCATGGATTTTGTGATTGAAATTTTGACTGAATATTTTTATATGAGTGAAGAAAAAGCTACTCAAGTTATGCTTCAGGTTCATACTCAAGGAATGGGTGTCTGTGGTCTATTTACAAAGGATGTTGCTGAAACAAAAGTACAGATTGTTAATGAATATTCACGGGAAAACCATCATCCACTAATGTGTTCGATGGAAGAAGAGTAACCCTTTTAAGACTAGAGAACAGCATTATGCTAAGCAAAGAAATTGAGAGCACTTTAAATCAGGCGTTTACCAATGCACATAGTAAACGGCATGAATTTATTACCGTTGAGCATTTACTTCTTGCTCTTCTTGACAATGCTACAGTAAAACCAGTCCTTCAAGCATGTGGATGTGATTCAATGGCTTTACGTGGAGAATTAAGTCAATTTATAGATGAAACGGTTTCATTAATTGCTAAAAATACAAAACGTGAAACCCAACCTACATTGGGTTTTCAACGCGTTCTTCAACGTGCCGTTTTTCATGTTCAAGCATCTGATAAAAAAGAAGTAATTGGTGCTAATCTTTTTGTTGCATTATTCAGTGAACAAGATTCTCATGCTGTCTATATTTTAAATAAATATGATATTACCCGTCTGGATGTAGTTAATTATCTTGCACATGGCATTTCTAAAGCAGATCAGGAAAAAGAAGAACAAGTAGCTGAAGATGCGGTAGATGCTGAAGGAACAGGGACACAGCCTGTCGAAACAACAGCACTGGAAAAATACACAACCAATCTTAATGAAGAGGCTATTCAAGGAAGAATCGATCCCTTAATAGGAAGAGAGCAAGAGGTTGATCGAACAATACAGGTACTTTGTCGAAGAAGGAAGAACAATCCTCTGTTAGTTGGCGAGTCCGGGGTAGGGAAAACGGCCATTGCGGAAGGGTTAGCTAAGCGAATTATTGAAGAAGATGTTCCAGAGGTATTATTTGATAATACTATTTATTCACTGGATTTAGGTGCCTTGGTTGCTGGTACAAAATATCGGGGTGATTTTGAAAAGCGCTTGAAAGCTTTGGTTAGCCATCTGAAAAAAGAGCCTAAAGCTATTTTGTTTATTGATGAAATTCATACTATTATTGGTGCTGGTTCCGCATCAGGTGGGGTAATGGATGCTTCAAATTTGATCAAACCCGTTTTAGCCTCTGGGCAGCTACGTTGTATTGGTGCAACAACTTATCAGGAATACCGTGGTATTTTTGAAAAAGATCACGCATTAGCCAGACGGTTTCAAAAAATTGATGTGGTTGAACCTTCCGTTGAAGATACGATCAAAATATTAACAGGTTTACGTTCTCGTTTTGAAGAACATCATGAGCTAAAGTATACAAAAGAAGCTTTAAAGTTAGCGGCTGAACTTTCGGATCGTTTTATTACAGATCGTTTTTTGCCAGATAAAGCAATTGATGTGATTGATGAAGCAGGGGCAAGACAACGTCTTTTTAAAGAAGATGATCGTAAAGCTGTGATAGATATTTCTGAAATTGAAGAAATTATTGCTAAAATTGCTAGAATTCCAGAAAAATCAGTCTCTAGTAGTGATAAAGACAAACTGGCAACTTTAGAAAAAAATTTAAAAATGCTGGTTTTTGGACAGGACGAGGCGATTTCAGAGTTGGCTTCGGCAATTAAACTATCTCGTGCTGGTTTAAGAGATACCACTAAAACAATAGGCTCATTTTTGTTTTTAGGACCAACAGGCGTTGGAAAAACAGAAGTAACTAAACAATTAGCAAAAGTCATGGGCGTTGAACTGATTCGTTTTGATATGTCCGAATATATGGAGCGTCACACAGTGTCTCGCTTGATTGGAGCTCCTCCAGGCTATGTAGGTTACGATCAAGGCGGGTTATTAACTGAAGCAGTGAATAAACACCCTCACGCAGTTTTATTGCTTGACGAAATTGAAAAAGCTCACCCGGATGTTTTTAATTTACTTTTACAAGTAATGGATCACGGTTCATTAACTGATAATAATGGGCGTAAAGCTGATTTTCGAAATATTATTTTAGTGATGACAACCAATGCTGGAGCAGAAGAGGGAGGTAGGGCGTCCATTGGTTTTTCTCAACAGGATCATTCTTCAGATAGCTTAAAAGCAATAGAAAATAATTTTTCTCCTGAATTTAGAAATAGACTCGACGCGATTGTTCAATTTAAGCCTTTGGATATTTCGATTGTGGGTAGTGTTGTTGATAAATTTATTTTTGAGCTTGAGCATTTGCTGGCTGAAAAAAATGTAACATTAGCGCTTGACCCGGAAGCTCGGTTATGGCTTTCTGAGCATGGTTGCGATCCCAAAATGGGTGCTAGACCAATGGCACGTTTAATTCAGGATAAAATTAAAAAACCATTGGCAAATGATCTGTTGTTTGGAAAGCTGGAAAAGGGAGGCCATGTGCGAATATATGTTGAGGGAGAGGAACTTGCTTTTACTATAGAAGGTAAAGAATTGATTGTTACAGAAAATAACTAAAGCTTAGGCTTTGTTTCCCGCTGACCTTAATGGGGAACAGAGGGAATGAGTTTAGCGCATGCGGAATGTTATACGACCCTTTGTTAAATCATAGGGGGTCATTTCTACTTTAACTGAATCACCAGTCAAAATACGAATGTAATGTTTGCGCATTTTACCTGAGATATGTGCGGTCACAATATGACCGTTTTCCAGTTCTACACGAAACATGGTATTAGGGAGCGTATCAATTACTTTCCCATCCATTTCAATTTGATCTTCTTTTGCCATTTTACTAGTCCTATATCATTAAATTTACCCATAATAGCATAGCTTGTCAAATAGCAATAGACTCGTTTTGGTTTTTTAGGATGTTGATAATGGATTGGGGGTTTTTCAATAACCTGGTAATCTCATCAGCTGGAATGGGTTTGCTTAGCATATAGCCTTGAATTTCATCACAAGAATAGTTGCTTAACAAATCAAATTGGTCTCTTTCTTCAACACCCTCTGCAACCACTTTCATCTCCATAGAGTGCGCCATTGAAATCAAAGTCTTGACAATTTTTTTGTCATTTACATCCTGACAGATATCTTTAATAAAAGATCTATCTATTTTTAGGGTATTTATCGGAAGGTTTTTTAAATAGCCTAGTGAAGAATATCCCGTGCCAAAATCATCAATAGCAATACTTATTCCTCTTGCATTCAGCTTTCTTAAAGATTCTATTGCTGTTGTCAAGTTATCCATAAGGGTGGTTTCAGTGATTTCTAGTTCAAGCAAGCGAGGCGGAACCGAATAGGTTTCCAGGATATTAAAGATGTTATTTGCAATGTTACTTTGCATAAGTTGTACACTTGACAAGTTGACTGCAATTTTACAATCAAAAATACCCTGATCTATCCATTCCTTAATTTGCATACAAGCTTGTTTTAGAACCCAATTACCGATAGGAATTATTAATCCACGTTGTTCTGCAAAATCAATAAATTCAAAAGGAGAAAGAATGCCCCGTTGAGGATGGTTCCAGCGGATTAAAGCCTCAACGCCAACAATTTTATTTTGTTTAATATCCCATTTTAGTTGGTAAAAAAGTATCCAATGTTCATTCTCAATAGCATGTCTTATTTCTTTATCTAATTGTAAATGTTTAATAGATATATCCTGCATTTGATGGTCATAGAATTGGTAATCATAATCTGCTTTAACAGTTTTGCAGTATTGTTTAGCTGTCATTGCATTATTTAAAAGATCATCGGCAGTACTGGCATCAGTTGGATACAAGCTGATACCAACACGGCTGGACATATTAATGGTATTTTCTTCAATAATTATGGGAATGTTGATTTCATCTAATAATCTTTTTACTGTCCAGGTCACTTGTTCCTTATCTGATAAATCTGTTAATAGTATTGCAAACTCATCACCAACAACGCGTGATATTGATAAACGAGAAATGTTGTCACACTTACGAAAAATAGTTTCTAAGCGTTCGGCTACTTGTTGTAATAATTTATCTCCAATAGATCGGCCAAAATTAGTATTAATTTGACTAAACATTCCAATATCAAAAATAAGTACAGCGGCTAACTGGTCATGCCTATATCCTCGTTCAATAGCTTGTGAAACACGGTCAAAGAATAAAATTTGGTTGGGTAATCCAGTTAAAGTATCATAGCTTTTGTTATATTCCAGTTCGGCAGAAAATTGTGTGGCGAGATCTTCAAGTTGAACTATTCGGTTTTGTAATTTAATGATATTTGTTGGTTCAACAACATCAATTGAATCTACAAGTTGTTTATTATCGGCTGAATGAATACCAGTATTTTCAGGTTTCCAGATAGATACACAATTTCGTCCTGATCCCTTAGAGATATAAAGAGCTTCATCAGCAAAACTGCTTAAATTACCTGGTGTTCCTGGGGTATCAAAAATGCTTGCTACGCCGATACTTACAGTTATTTTGGGTCCCTCTGCAAATCGTTTAATAGATTCATCTTTAATTCGAATCCGAATTCGCTCTGCAACAATAAAAGCGTCTTTAGCTGATAACCCAGGGAATACAACACAAAACTCCTCGCCACCATAGCGTCCAACCAAATCAATTTTACGAGTATTCGAATGTAATATTTCAGCGAATAATTTGATGACTTTATCGCCTTTAGCATGTCCGTAATTATCATTAACAGATTTGAAATGATCAAGATCAGTCATTATGCAGCTAAGTTCTAGTTTTTGTTGGCGAGCTGCAGTAAATAAATTTTCAAATAACTCTGAAAAAGCCCTTCGGTTTAAACAACCTGTCATAGGGTCTGTTGTAGCAAGGTAGTGCAGCTCTTTGTTTTGTTGTTTAACGTGGGCATGCGTTTCTTCTAATTGCTTTACTATCGTTTGTAACTCAGTGTTTCGTTCTTCTATATGAGTAACATCATCTAATGTAATTAAAACTCCTTGAGACGATTGATCATTACCACTGATTGGAGAGATATTGAGAACGAATTTTATTATTTTATTATCAGGTTTTTTAAATAGAAGTTGAGAACCTACTAAATTAATACCACTCTCCAAAACTTGAGCCCAAGGGTATTTAGACCCAGATTGATGTTTTGAGATGTGTTTCCAATTAAGTTCAGACATTTTTATTCCCAGAAGAGAGCTGACCGAACGTCCTGTTTTTTCGCTAAAAGCTTTATTTGAAAGTACAATTTGTTCTTTTTCATCAAGAATGACAAGCCCTTCGGAAAGTGTGTCAAAAGCAGCATTAACTCTTTCTGGAATCACTGCCGAAGGGTCAAGTTGTCTAAGTGTTCTAAGCATAAACACTAGATAGGAAAAGAAACCTATTAACAGAACAAAGGCACTCATTTTAAAAATAGGACGCTTAAAAAAACCTTGAAAAGAATCCTGAACAAGCTCAGAATATCTTAACTCTACATTAGCCCATAAGCGCCCATTTTTCATAATAGGGACAAGAACATGAGTTGAAGTAGATTTATTTTCATCATAACCGTTCCATAGTATTTTATGATTCCCGGAGTGAAAGGTCAGGTTTCCCGAGGTTGACCGAATACCTGCAGATAATATTTCTGGATTACGTTTGACAATATAGCGAATAAGCTTTTGTATTTTTTTAGTATCTCGGTCAGAAGCAAGCAGAGTGAATTGAATTGCTAATGCTTCACTTACTTGCTTTCGAGAATCTAAAATGTATTTAACTTCGTTGGGGGTAAAGCCGAGTAAATCAGCACCCAGCAAAATGCAAGTGGTTAATAAAACCATTGCAAAACTGATGCGCATGGCTGGGAATATCGTGCCAATTGATTTTTTCAGAACATTCATTTATAAAAAGTGGTGTAGCATTAATTGTCAGGTTTACTACGTTATGCCAACAGTTACGTAGCCTGCTATTCGCCTGCTGTCACGCTTTGAATACGAGCAAAAACTCTACGCCAATTGCTCAACTTATTCCATGCGCATTCCTTAATAGATTATTAAATTTATAAGGGCATCCCTGTAATTGTAGTAGAAACTACTAAATAACTAAGGAGATGCAAAAAAAAATAGGTAAGTAAGTCGCAAAAAAATAAATTAATAATTAGATACAGAACTATAGGCAGTAACTAAGCCTTATTTTTGATAAGGAGTCTAGTTCTTTAAGGGCAATTTAATTGATATAATCGTTAGACCTATTTTTTTCTATTAAAAAAATTTCTTAGTTTCCGATTGTCTTCGGAAGGATTTTTTTTGTCAAGATTGTCAAAAATAGGCTGTTTTTTTGATCGTCGTGATTTTAGAATAGGTAAAGGGTCAAAACGACTCATAAATGGCATGGTAGACATTAGACTAGTAAGCAAAGCTCCTCCACGTAAGAACCAGCTAACAAAACCTGCGGTTAAACTGATAGAAGTACCTAATACAATTTGAACATCAATATTATCCTCTGAGGAGGTAATACTATCATCCATTTGATGCCGTATTTTATCGATTCTATCCCAAAGTGCTTGTTCCTCCTCAGTATCAAAGTCATTTTCTGTGTCAATGTTAAAATCAAATATGCTTTTGTTTGATAGTTGGTCTAAAAGTATTTGTATTTGCTTTGGTTTATGGGCTTTTTCCTGTTGAACAATTTCGTCCTGTATTATAGGTTCAGTTTTTTTAACTGATTTTTTTAATTCTAAATGAAATTTATTTTCAGAGAAATTAGCTGGCAAAGTGGTACTTTCGTCAGCAGCAATTGAGGATAATTTATATTGATTACTGGTTGATATTGTAGTTGGGTTTGAGTAATTAAGATCTGTTATTAAATGTGTGTTTTGATCGGTATTTAAATTCGTATTAATAATAGACGTATTTGTAGAGTTTGAAGTATAAAAACCAAAAAGGCTTGTTTTGTAGTTTTCAGAAGGAGATGAGGGTGAAACAAGTATGTCATTAGGTCCTTTAAGAGTAATAATAACATTATGAATTATTCTTTCATTTGTGGAAACTGTAAACGTGTCATAAATACTTTCGCCAACACCAAGTTGTAGAACAGTTGATTGACTAGTTATCTTATAGTTCCAGTTTCCTGAAGTATCAATAGTTAGAGAGCCATAAGTGCCAACAATAGTTTCAGCAATAAAGTTGGCATCATTAAGACTAGGGTTTGTAGATGGAAAGCTATCAGACAAAATAAGGTTTCCAGAGGTTTGCGAGACATTTTCTGTGATTGTACCGGTATCAATTCCACTAATTACCAGGATGTTTTCGACAACTGTAATATTAAACGTCTCGGCATCAAACAAGGTTCCACTGCCATTATCGGTCACGGTAAGGGTCACCGACGGCGTCAAGCCGCCTTGAGATTCAGTGGGGGTCCAGCTAAAGACACCGGTACTGGCATTAATCGTCATGCCCAGCGCCAGTGAAGCCGTATCCAGTGTATAAGTCAAGGTATCCGCTGGGGCATCGGAATCACTGGCCGACGCAGTCAAGCTTAACGTGGCAAATTCAGCAACAGACTGATTACCAATAGCCGCTAGAACCGGTGCATCATTGACGGCATTGACCGTAATGTTCATCACCGATGAAGCCGTTCCTGTACCCGTATCATTGACCGTGTAAGTAAAGCTTGAGTTAGTTGAATCGTTCGAAGCCGAAGTAAAAGTCAAGTCAGCTAATTGAGCGGCGGTAATGGTCATGCCATTGATGACTGTCACAGTCCCTGAGCTATGGGTTAACGTGCCACCATTCAAGATCAGACCGGTAATGGTCACCGACGTTAAACTATCGCTTTCAACATCAGTAAAGCTAAAATCAGAAGCATTGATGACTAAGGGCACATCTTCAGCTGCAATGACGGTATTACCGGTGGCAATCGGGACATCATTCACTGCATTCACAGTAATGTTCATGACTGCCGAAGTCACACCGGTGCCGGCATCGTTGACGGTGTAAGTGAAACTTGAGTCAGTAGAATTATTTAACGCAGATG
>CAZHUE010000059.1:0-13254 GCA_964535875.1 uncultured Methylomarinum sp. | reverse complement strand
AAGAAAAGGAAGAAAGAAGACAATAAAGTGATTAATTTAGTTCACTAGAAATAATTTACATTCTCTATTTACTATTCAAAAATGCTAGTTTTTAACATTGTAACGGCTAAATCAGCCATATTTTTTGAACCATCGCCCTGCCCCAGCTTCGCTTTTACTTTTGTTAACTCAGCTAGCATTTTTTTTCTATAATTAGGATTGCCTAAAATTTGGTTTATTTCATTGGCCAAATTTTCTTCAGTTGCTTCTTTCTGTATTAATTCTTTGACAATTTGTTTGCCAGCAATAATATTTGGCAGTCCAATAAATTTAGTAATCACAATATATTTAGCTAAAAAATAGGTGATGCCTGATAGTTTATAGGTAATAACCATGGGTATCTTTAATAAAGCAATTTCCAATGTTGCTGTACCCGAAGTGGTCATGATCGCATCGCAGGATTGCACCACATCATAAGTTTGGTTTTTGATAACAATAATTTTAATAATGGAATTTTGCAGGTAACTTTGCAATAATTCATCCGCTATAGAATCTGCTTGAGGCAATATAAACTGGATACCTTGATGAGATTTTGAAATTTTTTCAGCTGCTGCTAGCATAACCGGTAACATCCGGTTTATTTCATTGATTCGGCTGCCAGGCATTATGCCAACAATCGGTTTATCTGCTTGTAAGGAGAATTGAATTAAGTTTTCTGTCTTACTGCGATTAGGATTAACTTTATCAACAGATGGATGACCTACATATTTAACGGGTATATTTTCAGACTCATAGTATGCTGTTTCAAAGGGAAAGATAACAGCCATCATATCTATTACTTTGCCGTACTTAACCACACGACCTGGGCGCGATGCCCATACTTGTGGACTGACATAAAATAGCACTTTTATCCCTTGCTGTTTTGCAAAGCGAGCTAATTTAAAATTAAATTCCTTGTAATCCACACAAACTAGTAAATCAGGTTTTTCTGCAACGACAAGCTGTTTCATTAATTTTAAAGCCTTACGAATTTCTCCATAATACTTCAATATCTCTATTAAACCAATAACGCCAATACCCGAAGAGTCATACTGTATTTCAATCCCTGCTTGTTGCATTTTTACACCACCCATACCCATTCCTTTTAATGCAGGTAATTGTTTTTTTAGCTCCAAAAACATATTAGCGGCATGTTTATCACCAGAAGATTCACCTGCGCTAAACATGATTGTCTGGTTATGTGTTTCAGTCAAAGAGAAAGCCTTTAAAAAATGGTTTTTGTAGTTGGGCTAACAGCTTTTTCGTTAACCCAATATTTTTAACTTTACCTTATGCGAAAATATTTATTTAGTTAATACACTACGAATAATAGCAACAATTTCTTTAATAGTCTCTTGTGAAAGTGATGGGCAGATAGGCAGAGAAAAACAGTTGGCAGCAACTGATTCTGTAATGGGTAAAGAAAGGCCAGCACAATCTTTTTTAAATACATTCTGCTGATGTAATGGAACAGGATAATAGACAGCGCAAGCAATTTTTTTATCTTGCAGTGCTTGCATAACTTCATCACGCCGACCACATAATAATGTGTACTGATGATAAACATGCTGTCCTATTCCATCTTCAAATGGTATTGTTAATGGCAGGTCTGCCATTAATTCTGAATATAAATGCGCAGCATACCTACGTGCATTGTTATATTGATCAATATGTTTTAATTTAGCTCTCAAAACAACGGCTTGAATATCATCCAAGCGGCTATTGTAGCCAATAACATCATGGTAATATCGTACATCAGAGCCGTGATTACGCAGCATTTTTATCATCCTTGCTGTTTCGTCAGAATTGGTGACAACTAACCCTCCATCACCAAAAGCACCTAAATTTTTACTTGGGAAAAAACTGTATCCAGATGCATCTCCAATTGACCCAACTTGCCTATTATTAATTTTTGCTCCAAACGACTGGGCACAATCCTCAATCAATTTTAAATTATATTTATCACATAACGCTTTAACTTTGAATAGATCTGCTGGTTGACCAAATAAGTGTACCGGCATTATAGCTTTAGTTTTTGAAGTGATTGCCTTTTCTATTTTATCAGCAGTAATGTTGAAGGTTTTTTCATCTATATCAACAAAAATAGGTTTTGCCCCGACATATTTAATCGCTTCTGCTGTGGCAATAAAAGTAAATGCACTGGTAATAACTTCATCACCAGATGTTATTCCTTCAGCTCTTAACGCTAAATGTAATGCATCAGTACCAGAAGCACATCCGATTGCGTGTTTAACCCCAAGATAGTCAGCTGCTTCTTTTTCAAATGCTTGTACATTAGGACCTAATATAAAGGAGCAATTTTTGATTGTTTCTGCAAGACCTTGCTCAATTTCATTTCTGATGTCCACATATTGAGCTTGCAAATTAACCATTGGTACCATATTAATCTATCATCCGTGCTTTAAAAGGTTTGTTATTTCAATTGCTGTTTGTAATGCGCGTCTGCCTGCTTCACCTGAAACCAGTGGGTTTGTACTTGTTTCAATACAGCTAATGAAGTGCTTTATTTCTGCTAATAATGCATCACCAACTTCAAATACAGATTCTTCACTAATAATTTCTGGCACACCAGGGAACATTTCTTTATCCCCAGTTTTGTGTTTAGTTAACACTCTATTCTGAAAATCAACGGATACATAAGAAGAAGGCCTAAACATTCTCATTTTACGTTCCATTTTCATACTAATTCGACTGGCTGTCACATTGGCGACACAACCATTGTCAAAAGTAATTCGGGCATTAGCGATATCAGTTCCTTTTGTTAAAACAGCCGTTCCACTAGCATCTATATGTGCTATATCAGAGTCAATCATCGCTAAAATAATATCAATATCATGGATCATTAGATCAAGAACCACACTGACATCATTTGCTCGAGGATTAAAAGGGGAAAGACGATGAGCTTCAATAAATAAAGGTTTTTCTTCTTTATCCAAGCCCATAATGGCCGGGTTAAAACGTTCTAAATGACCGACTTGTAGAATTACATTTTTTTCTTTAGCGATTGCAATCAGTTCATCTGCTTCTTCTACAGTGACAGTGATAGGCTTTTCAACTAAAACATGGGTCCCTGCATTTAAAAAATCACAGGCTACCAAATAATGAAGTCGAGTGGGGACAACAATACTAACAGCATCTATTTTACCTAATAAAGACTCGTAATCAGTGAGCGATTCCACCCCGTGCTTTTCAGCAACTTCATTAGCCGCTTGTTCATTTATATCAACAACGGCAACTAATTCACAATCTTCTAAACCAGCATATTTTTCAGCATGAAATTTACCTAAATAACCTATGCCAATAACAGCACACTTCAATTTACTCATTCTTCGCTCACAGCAGTTTAAATCCCATTTAGTTCATGGGAACTAAAACTTTATATTATATCATTTATTTAACTCAACCCACCGTAAGCGATTAGCATTTGTCACAACAGTAACAGATGACATTGCCATTGCTGCTCCGGCAATCATCGGGCTTAACAAAATTCCAAAAATAGGAAAAAGCACACCAGCAGCTACTGGAATCCCAATAGTGTTGTAAAAGAAAGCACCTAACAGGTTTTGTTTGATATTTGTTACGGTTTCTTTAGACAATGCAATTGCCTCTGGGACTTTTAATAATGAACCTTGAAGAATGACTATGTCAGCACTTTCAATTGCCACATCAGTTCCTGTCCCAATAGCAAAACCAACATTTGCCTGGGCTAAAGCAGGTGCATCATTAATACCATCACCTACCATCCCCACAACTTCACCAGAAAGTTGTAATTGCCTGACTACTTCTGCTTTTTCCTCAGGGAGTACTTGTGCCCTAACATCTGTAATTCCAGCCTGGTCAGCTATAGCTTTTGCAGTAATTTCATTATCCCCAGTTACCATAATAACCCGTACACCTCTGTTATTTAATTGGTGTACTGCAATACCTGAATCGGTTTTTATTGGGTCTGATACAGCAATTATCCCTGCTATTTTATTATCAACAGCTAACAACATAGCAGTTTGCCCTTGTGCTGATAATCCTTCTATTTTCTTTTTGTGCCGAGCATATTTAACACCTTTCACATCCATTAAAGCCTGGTTGCCAAAAAATATTTTTTGATTATCAATAATTGCAGTAATACCGTGTCCTGGAATAGCTTCAAATCCTGTTGTTTTATCTGGTTTTATATTTTTTTCTTCGGCATCAGCTAATATAGCTGCTGCCAAAGGATGTTCTGAACCTGATTCTACACTGGCTGCTAAACGTAAAACGGTTTCTGAATCATATTTACCTATGGATTCGATTGTCGAAACAACTGGTTTCCCCTCTGTCACTGTTCCTGTTTTATCTAAAATTAAACAGCTCACCTTTCCTGCACTTTGAAGTGCATCGCCATTACGTATCAAGATACCCATTTGAGCAGCTCTTCCAACTGAAACCATAACAGATATAGGTGTGGCTAACCCTAAAGCACAGGGGCAAGCGATCACTAATACGGTCATTGATGTAACAAAAGCATATGCAAGTGATGGCTCAGGTCCAAACCAATACCAAATCAAAAATGTTAAAATAGATATTAAAACAACAACAGGAACAAAAATGCTCGCTATTTTATCAGCCAACTTAGCAATGGCTGGTTTGCTACCTTGAGCAGTCCGCACGCTATTTATAATTTGAGCTAATGCTGTGTCTCGACCTATCCGCGTGGCTTTAAATAAAAAGCTACCTTGCTGATTCATTGTGCCAGCAACCACTTCTGAATCTTTGATTTTTTCTATGGGCATTGGTTCACCCGTCAACATTGACTCATCAACTGAGGAATGACCTTCTATCAACACACCATCCACTGCTATTTTTTCACCCGGTCTGACTCTTAATGTTTCCCCTAATCCAACCTCTTCAATTGCAATATCTTGTTCAGTTCCATCACGGACTACTCTTGCAGTTCTTGGCTGCAAACCAATTAGTTCTCTAATTGCAGAAGACGTTGTACCTCTGGCTTTTGTCTCTAATGCAGAACCAAAATTAATAAAAGCTAAAATAATAACGGATGCTTCAAAATAAGCATGGGGGGCTAACTGTGTTAAATGACTGGAATAGTCAATGACTACACAGGAATAAAACCAGGCGGAACCAGTCCCTAAGGCAATTAGGGTATCCATGTTTGCCTGTCCTTTCATTAATAACTTACAGGCACTAGAAAAAAAATGTCCACCGGAATACCGCATAACACCCAATGTAACAAGAGCAATTATTGGCCAAAACCAGCGCCCAGCATCTGAAGCAATCATTGGAAGCCAACTTAAATGGCTAAAAATCATCAAAGGCATACCAAAAATTGCTGCAACTTTAGCTTTTTGCATTAATTTTTGATAACGCTGTAACTCTAGTTGTTCTTGCTCCCTTGGGTCTTCAAACCCTTCCATGACTGCGGCATCATAGCCTGCATCCTGAGCTGCTTTTTTTAATAGTTCCGGTTCAACATCTCCTTTTACTATTGCAGAGTGATCTGCGAAATTAACACTGACCTCTGTGACTCCATTTACCGATGCTAATGCACCTTCCACTGCACCGACACAACCGGCACAACTCATACCTAAGATTGATAGCCTTAGTTTATTCTCTGTAGTATTTACTTGTTTTTTTTCGCTCATTTAAAATCCAGATATAATAATTTCCAAACCTTATTCCACTATAAAACCAGCGTCTATTATAACTCGTGAAATTTCCTCAATATTTGTTTTTTCTGCATCAAATTCCACTTCAACTTTATTTTCCTTATTCATAGCATTAATAGATATAACACCATCAACTGAATTAAGTTTAGTAGTCACATTTGATTCACAACCTCCACACTTCATGCCGGTTACATCTAATGAAATTGATTCTGACATATTTTTCTCCAAAATAATTGATTATTAGTTAGTACTTATATCATATCCCCGAAGTATTTTGTGGGCATGATTAAAATCCCTCATTAATTAATGCTTACGAATTGATAGTATTTAGATACATAGATTAAATAATGTTTTACTGTATAATATTTCTCTTAATATTATAAGTAAAATTAATATTAAAGCGTTAATAAAATATCAAATTTAAGTACTAACCATAAAGATATGAGAATCAAACTTACTTTACTCTTATTCATTTTATTTTTTTCTTCTTTTCTTGCGGCTCAAGGACTCGTCGATTTAACAACAGAGCAATTAGTAGAAATGCAAACTATTAAAAATGCCATAGTGATAGATATTCGCACCGAAAAAGAATGGAACGCTACAGGAACTATTCCTGGTAGCCATAAACTACAGTTTTTTTCTCCTGAAGGAAAGTTTGATACCGAAAAGTGGTTAGTAGACTTAAACAAATTAAAGTCTTCAGACGACCAACCTGTCATATTAGTTTGTAGGTCAGGTGGCAGAAGTGGGATGTTAGGGAATATGCTATCCAACCAACAAGGAATGAATAATATTTATCACTTATCTACTGGAATCAAATCCTGGGTAAAATCTGGAAATAAAATTTCTAAGGATTGAACTTTCTGAATTGCGTTTAAATAATTTTTTACTATGTCTTTAAATACCATAAGAAACCAAACTATTGCTCTAGCTGGAATTTCTCAGGCTTGTTTGCTAGTTCAACAATTAGCAATGACAGGCACAACCGATAATACAGCCGTTGAAACCAGTCTTAATAGTATTTTAAAACTTGATTCGGATGAAGTTATTGATATCTATGGTGATTTAGAACAACTTAAACCAGGTTTACTACAGTTAAAAGCACAACTCGCATCGAAAACTATTGCTGATCCAGAACAAGCCCGATATGCGGCATCGTTAGTTTTTTTGGAAAAGCAGCTTTCTAATAGACCAGAGATGTTAACGGTTATTCGTAATGGTATAGAAGTAGCACAAGCTCAATCAGAGTCTTTTGGAAGCGTTATGCATGAAAATGTTTTAGCAAAACTGGGTGATCTTTACCATAGCACAATAAGCACACTACAGCCTCGTATCATGGTTAATGGTGAAGAAGAGTTCCTTGCTCAGGCAAATACTGTCAATAAAATTAGAGGATTATTGTTATCAGGTATCCGTGCTACTTTATTGTGGAGGCAATGTGGAGGAGCGCGCTGGAAATTTTTGTTATTTCGTATAAAACTGAAGGATGAAATAGATTTGCTTCTTTCAGAAATTTCTTAATTTAATGCCAGAATTACCCGAGGTAGAAACAACTTGCCGAGGAATTAGACCTCATATCACAGGAAAAACATTCGCTGAAATTATTATTCGACAAAAACAACTTCGATGGCCAATTCCGGAAAACCTAAGTGAAACATTGCATGGCCTCGTTATCAAACAGGTAACTAGACGGGCAAAATATCTATTACTAGAAACCAATAACGCTCATACCGTACTCTTACACTTAGGAATGTCAGGGAATTTGCGAATCGTTAACACTCAGTTAGCTCCAGGAAAACATGATCATGTTGATTTTGTGTTTACTGATGGAACAGTCCTTCGGTTTAATGATACCCGAAAATTTGGTGCTATTTTATCTACTTCAGAGCCAATATTTCAGCATAAACTAATCGGCTCATTAGGACCAGAACCTTTGTCTGATGAGTTTAAAGGCGATCACTTATACCAACTTTCCAGAAATAAAAAAACAACGGTAAAAGCCTTTATTATGGATGGACACTATGTTGTTGGGGTAGGAAATATTTATGCCAGTGAATCTTTGTTTATGGCGGGAATACATCCCAAGAGGCAAGCAGGAAGAATATCACTAAAACGCTACAGAAAATTAGCAGATAGCATCAAGATTGTTTTACAACAAGCAATCGATCAAGGCGGTACAACATTACGAGATTTTGTTAATGAACAAGGAAAACCAGGCTATTTTCAGCAATCTTTATCAGTTTATGACAGATCAGAACTAGCTTGTTTAGTTTGTTCATCACTAATAAAACAAATTAAGATTGCACAAAGAGCAAGTTATTTCTGTCCCAATTGCCAACGTTAAAAAACGAACTTATAGAGAATGCCGCCAATAACAACTATCCCTACAACAACCCAGCCGATGAAATCCATATATTGACGGAGTTTTGATTCAAGTTTTTCACCCCCCGCAGCTATTAACATGGCAACCAGGAAAAAACGTGCGCCACGTCCAACAATTGAAGCTAATACAAAAGGTATAAAAAACATATTTAATGCGCCAGCAGCTATAGTAAATACTTTATAAGGGATTGGCGAAAAACCAGCAACAAAAACTGCCCAAAAGCCCCAATCCTTAAACCAACTTTCTGCGGTCAAATATTTATCCCAATACTGTGTTTCTTGAAGCCATGGCGAAATCGTGTCAAACATAAAAAAACCAATCGCATAGCCCAGAATTCCACCTAAAACAGAAAATAATGTGGTCAATAAGGCCAGCCGGAATGCTTTATTAGGTTGGGCTAAGGCCATCGGAGCTAACATAACATCCGGAGGGATGGGGAAAAATGATGACTCCGCAAAGCTTAATACACATAAATATTTCTCAGCATGTCGATGTTTTGCCCATACTAATGTTTTATCATAAAGTTTTTTAAACATTAACTTCTTCCTGTTAAAAATGGGACAAAACTAACCATATCAAGCTCTTGATTTTCATACCCTTCTGATGTCCGAGTAATTTTATGTAATTTTTGTTTCCGCTTTTGTCCAATAGGAATAATCATAACTGCCCCTATATTTAATTGTTGTAATAATATTTCTGGTACTTCATCAGGCGCAGCTGCGACTAATATACCATCATAAGAAGCAAATTCTGGCCAACCCCAACCCCCATCATTATGTTGAAATTTAACATTTTTAATTTTTAAATCCCATAAATTATCTTTAGCCTTTTTTATTAAACTGGCAATTCTTTCTACAGAGTAGATCTCATCTACTAACTGAGACAAAATAGCTGTTTGGTACCCACAGCCTGTGCCTATTTCCAGTACTTTAGATAAGCCATCATGCTCCAATAGTAATTCTGTCATTCTAGCGACTATATAGGGCTGGGAAATTGTTTGATTAAAACCAATGGGTAATGCTGTATCTTCATAGGATCGGCTAGCTAAAGCTTCGTCAACAAAAATATGTCTTGGTACATTTCTCATTGCTTTAAGGACTTGAGAGTTTGTAATCCCCTGCTCTTGCAGACGATCAACCATCCTTCCTCGGGTTCGATGGGAAGTCATCCCTACCCCTTGAATTCGCTGAGTAACAGCTTGTTGGGCTAAAGTAACCACTGTTTTATTTCATCCATTCGCTCATAACGTGTTAAATCCAATTGTAAAGGGGTAACAGAGACATAATCATTTTTAATTGCAAAAAAATCAGTTCCTGGTCCCGCATCCTGTTCTGCTCCAGGTGGCCCGACCCAATAAATTTTTCTTCCTCGAGGGTCAGTTGCAGTAATAACAGGTTCTGCTCTATGTCTTTGCCCTAAACGAGTTGATTGATAACCTTGCAACTTCGATACGGGTAGGTCAGGTACATTAACATTTAACAATGTATCATTTGGCAAAGGGTTTTCTATAATTTTTTTAAACAAATAAGCTGCGACATGAGCGGCAGTTTCAAAATGTTTAGGGTTATGTGATGCCAAAGATATAGCAACCGCAGGCAATCCTAAAAATCGCCCTTCTGTTGCAGCCGCAACAGTACCGGAATATATCACATCGTCACCTAGATTAGACCCATGATTTATACCCGAAAAAACCATATCTGGCTCTTGTTCTAATAAACCTGTTATTGCTAAATGTACACAATCTGTTGGAGTACCATCAACTCGAATAAATCCATTTTCTGATTCATAGGCTCTAAGTGGCATCTCCAGTGTTAATGAATTACTCGCTGCACTTCGGTTTTTATCAGGAGCAACAACTGAAATTGTTGCATATTGTTTTAAAATCTCTGCAAGGGCACAAAGCCCAGTTGCGAGATAGCCATCATCATTACTTATTAGAATATGCATATTGCCTAAATTAAAAAAACTTAATTGAACTCTGTAGCTGGTAATTAATCTTATGGGAAAGTGTTAAAATCTATCTTTCAAGCTATCATCATTACAATAAAGCACCATAAACATTCCACCTTGGTAAATATTTAAACAACGCAGTTAGCTATCGTGACTAAAAAAAAACTATCATCAGAAGATTCAGCACTATTTAGACAATCAATAGGAAAAGTTAATAAACTAAAAACTGAAACCCTTTCGTTTTCTTCTAAAGATAAGCCCAAGCCATATCCCACAAAACAAACAACTCAAAATATTAATAATTTTGAAAATTCTTTTAATAAAGAAATAGAAAAACTCACCCAAGAGGATAGTTTTAGCTTTTTAGCCCCTGGTTTGCAAAAGAATGTCTTAAAAAAATTACGAAAAGGTTATTTTGGTATAGATACATCCATTGATTTACATGGTTTAACAAGTCAGGAAGCGAGCCATCAACTATCCAGATTTCTACATTTCAGTATAGAAGACGGTTTTCGTTGCATACATATTATCCACGGCAAGGGGTATGGGTCATCTAAAAACCATCCCGTATTAAAAAATGACGTCAATCAATGGTTACGTCAACATAAAGATGTACAAGCATTCTGCTCAACATCACCTAAAGATGGGGGATCCGGTGCGATTTTTGTTTTATTGAAGCTGTCCGAAAAATACAAAGGTGAGGAGGATTCCTAATAAAATACGATAATAAACAAAAGGCATCATACCCACTTTATCTAATAATTTTAAAAACCAGCCAATTGAAAAATAAGCAACGACAGCAGATACTATGGCACCAAGTATCATATAGTTCAACATTAATGGTTCCGTCGAATTATAAAGATCCAACCCTTTCAACATACCTGCCAATGCAATAACAGGAACAGATAATAAAAATGAAAAACGAGCGGCATATTCACGCTTTAACCCCATGAGCAAACCGGCAGTTATCGTAATGCCTGAGCGCGAGGTACCTGGAATCAATGCAATCGCCTGAAATAGACCGACAATTATCGCAACTTTTAATGTAACCGTAGCACGCGTTTCTGTAGCTTCTCTTTCCGCATACCAAAGTAAAATAGCAAATATAATCGTTGCAGCTGCGATAATGATAGGAAACCGAAGTGTTGTTTCAACCGTTTCAGATAAAGAAAGACCTACTAACCCAACAGGAATTGTGCCTAACACAATATACCATGCTAATTTAGAGTCATCAGTCACCCCCTTTCCTATAACTGATAAGCCCCAAGCTTTTATTATTTGAAAAATATCCTTTCTATAATAAACAACAACCGCTGTTAAAGTGCCAATATGAACTGCCACATCAAACGCTAACCCTTGATCTTCCAAGCCTAGAAAAATAGGTAATAAAATCAAATTGGCTGAACTGGAGATAGGTAGAAATTCAGTTAATCCTTGTAATATGGCAAGAGAAATGGCTTGGATAATATCCATATTTAAAATTCTATTTTTAAAAAAATGTGTGAAAAGAAAACGATGAGAATTTTACCATAAATTAAATTCTCATAAATAAAAAACAAATATGAATCATAAATAGTTTTTATATTAATTCAAAAATATGCTTTTGAGTTCCATAATATTCCAGTTTAATTCTTATTTGGACTTTTTAATGAACCTTCTGTATCTAGCCAGATTAGTTTAAAGGCACCTTGAATTATGACGATCTCTATACACATAAAAATATTCGATAACTTCGTCACTTACATAGGGATATAGATAGGGGCGTCCTATTGCTTATGAATTTCTACACGACGATTTGCATCTCTTCCAAGGCTTGTTGAATTATCTGCAACTGGATATTTTGATCCGTATCCTTTTGCACTAAGTCGACTTGCGTCGACTCCTTTTGAAACCAGATAATCTATTACTGCATCAGCTCTGCGCCGAGACAGCTTCATATTAACACTATTCGAACCAATATTATCAGCATGCCCAGCAACCTCAATAGCATTATTACTACTCTTTATTTTATTGATTTCTGCATCCAGAGTTGTATAAAAAACACGTTCTAATTCGCTAGAATTAAAATCAAAAGTAACACTATTAAGATCTATATTAGAGTCAATCGTATCTCTCGTTTGAGGCTTATATAAATTAGCATCTAATGCATTACCCACAGTCTCTTTTCCTGATCCAGCAGTAGCACTTCCTACTGCTGGACCAATATTATTAACAGTATTTTTGGCTGAATCTAGTACATCACTCGCCCCACCCTCTACTGAACCGGCCACACCCTCTGCAGTTGAGACAATATTGTTAGCGACATTTCCAGCAGTTCCCAGTGCATTATCTGCAGCACCTTTTGCTAAACCTGTGACATCTCCCACTGCAGAGTCTATGTTGTTAACTGCATTTTTAGCGACATTTGAGAATGGGTCTTGTTCTATTGGGGTATCTGACCCACAGCGTGAAATAATTAGCAAAATAATAACAAAAATCGCAATAAATATTATAATTTTTTTTAGCATACCCAGCCCTCTTTGTTTTAAATTTTAAATGAAAGCAAACCAATTAAAATTTAATACTCAAGACCTCTTGGTAGTGTTTTTGCTTCTTCCACCCACGAATCTACTTGAGATGCAGATGGAGCTTGCTTTACCAGGTTTTCATTTTCATTAATTTCTGAAATTTTGCTATGTAAATTATCTGCCCGCCGCATGGCTAATTCCTTCACAGTGTCTACACCGGCTTTTTCAAGTAAATCAGAAAATACACCTCCTATCCCTTTAATTCGGGACAAATCAGCACTATTAGCTAGTCGAAGTACCTCTTTAGGATCAAGGTCAACCTGCTTGGCAAGTGTTTTTCGTTGCGCTGGCGTTGTTGCTGCCGCCAGGAACTGATCACTATCTTTTATTTTAAGGTCTTGAAGTTTATTAGCTGCGTCCGCTTTAATTCCACGCAGATCATTTACCGATATTGCCATAATTTATCCTAATTTTTCAATACTTTAAGAAGGTCATTATAATCAACTCCTTGAGCTTTTATGTCAAGTAAGATTTAGAATCAAAGAAGGAGTAAGGTAACCGAGAATTTTAGTTTCTAACCAAACTATACTTCACGCGGTCACAGATGCGGGTTTCTATCGATCGATTTCGTCGGTAGGCTACGTTACTGAAACAGTTTCGTAGCCTGCTATGCGCCCGTTTCAATGCCTTGCTATCGACAAAAATCAACTCGATA
>CAZHUE010000058.1:8875-13286 GCA_964535875.1 uncultured Methylomarinum sp. | reverse complement strand
TTGATAATTGCATCCATGATCAATAAAGGATTCTTATCTGTTGCCTTCTCATAAGGCGAAATATTAACGTTATGTACTGTTACTATACGAGGCAAAGATGCCAACCCACTAACAAAAAGCCCTATCTCTTCATATCGACCGATTACCCTTATATTAATAGGTAACTCAGAATAAAAATCTTTTCTAATTGTTGCTGCCGGCTTAAAAAGTCGAAATTCTAAACCACTTGCTAAACCGGTCTGAGAAATATCAATTAACAAATTCGCAACTTCTGCCTGTGTTGGCATTTGCTTAATCATTTCCCCTAAGGATGCTTCAATTTGTGTCAGCTGCTCTCGATAATCTGATAAATTAATCGCTTTCTTTTGTTTGTTTTCAAATGAAGTTTTTAATTCAGTCTCTTTTTTCTCAAATTGTTCCAGCTCATTAAGTTGATCAAGCGTTATGTAATAAATACCTGCAGCTCCAACCAGAATAGAAACCAAAACGAATGTTGCTATTTTTATCGGTTGCGGCCACGCTCCTGCCGCATTAAAATCCCAATTAACTTCTGATAAATTTATCATTTTTTACCACCCTGCTTCGTTAGCTCCGATCCCTTTTGTTTGGCAAGCATAGAAAATGTATTGTATTGATGATTTTTTCCTTGATTTTTTCCTTGAATTTCTTTTAATTCCGGATCATCAAGCCATAAAGACTTCTCTATGCCACGCATAAAAGCGGAAACCCGGGCATTTGACAGTGCACTACCAGTTAATGATAAGTTTTTACCTGATTGAACAAATTTAGTTAGAAAAATACCTTCAGGTGTACTTTTTGATAACTCATCAAATAAATGAACAATTTGTGGCCGGCTTTCTTGTAGTTGCTGAATAACTTCAATTTTAATCAGCAATTGGCTCTTTTTTTGCTCAATATCTTTAATCTCTTTTATTTTTTTATCAACTATCTCGATCTCGGTTTCAACTATTTTATTTCGCCTTTGCTGATGACTTTTCATGCTTTCAATATAAAAATAACCCAAAGAAAAGACTAAACAAGTCATAACAACAACCAAACCTAATTTTGCGATAAAATCTTGTTGTTGTTGTTGGCGAAGTTCATCACGCCATGGAAGTAAATTTATTTTTGCCATTAATCAAAACTCCTTAATGCCAGTCCACAAGAAATCATCATTGAAGGGGCATCATTACTTAAGCTTTGTGGTTTTACTTTATTCGATAATGCCATATTTATAAAAGGATTTGCAATAAAAACCGGTATTCCTAAATCCTGCTCAACTATTTTATCTATTCCCGCTATTGATGCACATCCACCAGCAAGGACAATATTGCCGATCTTTTCATTAACATTTGAAGAGGTAAAAAATTGTAATGACCGAGAGATTTGTTGAACAACTGCTTTTTTAAACGGATCCAGAACATCAACACTATAATTGTCTGGCAAGCCTCCATGCTTTTTAGCTAACCCAGCTTCTTCAAATGATAAGCCATAACGACGTTGAATTTCCTCAGTCAACTGCTTACCTCCAAAACTTTGCTCTCGTGTATAGACTGTTCGATCATTGTGAACAACATTTAATGTAGACATGGTTGCCCCTATGTCCATAATTGCCACAGCTTGGTTATTAGTTGATTCGGGCAATTGTTCTGAAAATACTGAAAATGCATTTTCCATTGCAAAGGCTTCAACATCAACAATTGAAGCTTCCAACCCTGCCTTAGCTAACGCCTCAACTCTATCCTCAACATTTTCACGCCTAGAAGCGGCTAATAGAACATCAACCATCTCAGGGTCATTTTCAGTTACCCCTTGCACTTCAAAATCAAGATTAACCTCATCTAACGAGTAAGGAACATATTGATCAGCTTCTACAAGTATCTGATCTTCCATCTCATCTTCCGTTAACGTTGCAGGCATTGATATAATCTTGGTCATTACTGATGACCCTGCCACTGCTACACATGCCTTTTTAGTCTTTGTCCCTGATTGTTTTACTGCTGCTTTAATCGCATTAGCAATAACATCCACATCAGTTATGCTTTTATCAACCACTGCATCCAGAGGTAAAGGAGAAACGGCGTAACTTTCGACTTTATATCGAGACCCAGCCCAGCTCAATTCTAATAATTTAATGGCTGCAGTACTTATATCAACACCAAGTACGGCAGATTGCCCTCTTTTTAACCAGTTCATTTATGAACCCTTTTAATAATATAAAAACTTAGATAACTATTCACTTGCATTAGGTTTTTTTAATGTCATTTTTTATTGCGTTGTAACAATCGAAGTTACTTTAGTTCCAAAGTATAGTAGTCTTTTAAATTTTTACACCAACTGAAAAGTCTTTACTCATAATTAAATAATAAATATTGTTATTTCAACAGCTTATTAATTTTTTTTTATTTTTAAAATTTTTATATTTCATTCTTAAAAAGAATTTATAGAGTAAAATAGTTAAAAAAGTAGGCATTAATAACAGTATTTTTAAATTTATTTTCCAAAAAATATAAATAAAAATAAGCACTTTTATTGATAGAAAATACATTTCTATCAATAATCATTATAATGCAGTACAATCAAATCCTTACAGGTACTAGAAACTTTACCAAATACCTTACGAATCATTCATTTACAAAGGACTGTGCTGTGAAATTTCTTCCTGTTTTTTTCAAAAAATTATTGTGACTACTCATCATTTTTTATTTAAGGTTATTAAGTGGACTTTCTTCTTATTCACCACTGCCTCCCTCTGCATAGCAATAGTTGGGTATTATTTTTATAATAAGTTACAAGATGAACTCCCTGATATAGAACAACTTCACTCCATTGAATATAAAGTACCATTAAATATTTATAGCAGTGATGAAGTATTATTGGCACAATTTGGCGAAAAAAAACGAATTCCAATCACCATTGATGAAGTTCCACAACAATTAATTAACGCCTTTCTTGCTGCAGAAGATGGTAATTTCTATTCTCACACAGGTATTGATTATAAAGGATTGGTTCGCGCAGTTATCCAGCTAATCATGACAGGCAAAAAAAAACAAGGCGGCAGCACAATTACAATGCAAGTCACGCGAAATTTTCTTCTTAGCAGAGAAAAGACTTACATACGAAAAATTAAGGAAATAATTTTAGCCCTGAAAATAGAAAAAAAATATTCTAAAAACAAAATTCTGGAACTCTATTTGAACAAGATTTTTTTAGGACATCAAGCTTATGGAATAGCCGCCGCCTCTTCAATATATTACGGAAAAAATTTATTCGAGCTAAACCTTTCACAGCAAACTATGCTTGCTGGCTTACCAAAAGCACCATCCATTTTTAATCCTATAACTAACCCTGAAAGAGCTTTACAGCGCAGAAATTATGTTTTACGTCGTATGCTTGAACTCCATCATATTAGTCAACAAGATTTTGATAATGCAATAAACCAACCCATTTCATCTGAAATTCATTCAACGAAATCAAAATCTCTTGCACCTTTTATTTCGGAAATGGTTCGACAGCAAATTTTTAATCAATTCGGAGAGGAAGAAACATACAATCGTGGACTTAAAGTTTATACAACGATTAACAGTTCACTACAACTATCAGCTATAAAAGCCGTAAGATCAGCTTTGCATAATTATGATCAAAGACATGGCTATCATTCTCTACCCCACAAAAACAAGCCTGAATTTGATAAATCTGAATTTTCATCAACTGGTGATACTCAATCAGCACATATTATCAAAATAGAAAAAAATACTGCAATTGCCCGACTAAAGGATAACACCTTAATTAAATTACCCTTTAGCAGCTTCCTTTGGGCAAAAAAATTTAAAACACAAGATTCACTTGGGCCAAATTTAAAATCAATTACTGATGTTTTAAACATCAATGATTTAATTCAAGTTAGGAAAGGTTTCGGTAATACTTGGGAATTAGCACAAATCCCTAATGTAGAAGCGGCTTTCGTGGCATTAAATTCAAGTGATGGCGCTATCTTAGCCCTAACAGGTGGGTTTGATTTTTTTAATAACAAATATAACCGCGCTACTCAAGCAAAGCGTCAGCCTGGGTCTGGTTTTAAGCCTATTATCTACACTACCGCCTTAGAGCAAGGGTTTACACTAGCCAGTTTAATCAATGACGCGCCCATTGTAGTTGAAGATCGTTTACAGGAGGGCGAATGGAGACCAGAAAACTACAGTAAAAAATTCTTCGGTATGACCCCGCTAAGAACAGCATTGCGAAAATCAAGAAATCTTGTTTCAATTCGTCTCCTTAGAGACATGGGGATTAAGGAAGTAACTAAAACAGCTCTACGTTTCGGCTTTACTAAAAACCAATTACCAAACAGTCTTTCTCTGGCACTTGGGAGTGGACATGCAACCCCACTACAAATGGCTACCATGTACTC
>CAZHUE010000058.1:0-8815 GCA_964535875.1 uncultured Methylomarinum sp. | reverse complement strand
AATAAAGGTAATATTTTATTTCAAGCTGAACCTAAAACTGCTTGTCCTTTATGCCAAGAACAAAATACTAAAGAATCACCAAATGCTGCTCCTCGCATTATTTCCCCTCAAATTAGTTATCTTATGAATTCTTTATTACGAGATGTTGTTCAAAGAGGAACAGCCACTCGCGCAAAAATATTAAACCGAAAAGACCTAGCGGGGAAAACAGGAACAACTAATGATCAAAGGGACACCTGGTTTAATGGCTTTAGTGCGGGTATCTCAGCAACTGCTTGGCTGGGCTTTGATGCGGCAACCCCATTAGGTCGGCATGAGACAGGAGGCAAAGCGGCCCTCCCCATATGGATAGACTTTATGCAAACAGCTTTAAAAAACAAACCGAATCATGCTCTTTCTGTTCCACAAGGAATAGCTAGAGCTTTTATTGATCCTAAAACGGGGCTGCTAGCTCAACCAGAGTCTTCTGATGGTATTTGGGAATTTTTCCTGGAAGAAAATGTACCTACTGAATTCTCGTTCCTTCAAAACGAAATAGTTTCCCCAGATAGAGGAATAAGCCCAGGGAACGAGGAGGAGAATAGTGAAGAAGAGGAAGAAAGCTTATTTTAATAAATATTAGGAATAAAATCACCTATCCGCCAAATCTAAATAGTTACGAGTATCGTATCCAATATAAATTTGTCTTGGTCGGCCGATACGCTGACCTGGCTCAGCCATCATTTCCAGCCAATGGGAAACCCAGCCTGCTGTTCGTGCAATCACAAACATAACAGTAAACATATCTTCTGGAATTTTTAAAGCCTTATAAATAATGCCCGAATAAAAATCTACATTAGGGTAAAGCTTTTTCTCAATAAAATATTCATCTTTTAAGGCAAATTCTTCTAAAGCCAAAGCCAACTCAAACAATGGGTCATCACTTGGAAATTTTTCTAGCACTTCATAGCAAGTATCACGAGTTATTGTCGCTCTTGGATCAAAGTTTTTATAAACCCTGTGCCCAAACCCCATCAGCCTAAAAGGATCATTTTTATCTTTTGCCTTCTCAATAAATAAAGGTATCCGGTCAACAGTTCCAATTTCTGCCAACATGCTTAAAACAGCTTCATTTGCTCCGCCATGCGCCGGCCCCCATAAAGCAGCAATACCAGCGGCCATGCATGCATATGGATTAGCACCTGTACTACTCGCTAATCTTACAGTTGCAGTACTAGCATTTTGCTCATGATCAGCATGTAAAATAAATAATAAATTTAAAGCCTTCACGGCAATGGGGTCTATATAATTATTTTCATCAATATATTGCTGACCAGGTAGAGAAAACATCATATTCATAAAGTTTTCACAATATCCCAAGTCTAATCTAGGATAGATAAAGGGCCAACCTACTGAGTGTCGATGACTTGCTGCTGCTATTGTAGGAACCTTTGCGAGCATTCGCATTGCTGAAATACGTCTATGCTCTGGGTCATTCATATCTAGCTCGCTATGATAAAAAGCAGATAATGAGCCCATTACTCCCACCATCATGGACATTGGATGGGCATCATAATGAAAGCCATTAAAAAACACCCTTAATGCTTCATGTATCATTGAATGTTGTCTGATTTCACCTTTAAAGGAAGACAATTCAGTCTCGTTAGGAAGTTCCCCATTCATTAATAAATAAGCGACTTCCAGAAAGGTACTATTTTTTGCTAACTGCTCAATAGGGTATCCTCGGTAAAGCAAAATACCATTCTCACCGTCAATATAGGTAATAGCACTTTTGCAGCTTGCTGTAGACATAAAGCCAGGATCAAAAGTAAAAGCGCCTAGCTCATCATTCAAAGAACCTATATCTACCGCAGGTGTTCCAGCCGTACCTCTCAATAAAGAAAAATCGACCTCTTTACCATTAGTATTATTCCTTATTGTTACCGTATCTTTAGCCATAAATCCAGAGCCCTTTGATCTACTAATCAACAATCTACAAGAAAAACACAAACACAATATTCTATTTACCGAATCTCTTGCGAAACTTATCTACACGCCCAGCTGTATCAACAACTCTTTGTTTTCCAGTATAAAAAGGATGGCACGAAGAACATACTTCTACATGCAAATCATCAGTCAATACCGAGCCTGTTTCAAATTTATTACCACAACCGCATGTTACAGTAATTTGCTTATATTCCGGATGAATTTCTGGTTTCATTTTGCTTCCACTTTACCCAAAATGGGCTACATACTTAAAAGAGAACTAAGTATAATACGATTTACTCAATAATTCTGCAACATTCATTTTATTATGCGTATTATTTCACTCAATGCAAATGGCATACGAGCAGCTGAACGTAAAGGTTTTTTCTCTTGGTTAGAACAACAAGATGCTGACGTTATTTGTATTCAAGAAACCAAAGCTCAAACAGATCAGCTCATCGCGGAAGCTTTTTGGCCTAAAAGTTATCACTGTTCTTATCATGATGCAGAAAAAAAAGGTTACAGTGGTGTCGCTATATACTGCCTAAAAAAACCTGATGAAATTATTATTGGCATGGGTAATGAAGAGTTTGATAGTGAAGGCCGGTATATTGAAGCTAAATTTGCCAATTTAAGCGTAATATCTTTATATATGCCTTCTGGGTCAGCAAAAGAAGAACGTCAACTGGTCAAATATCGTTGTATGGATCATATGATGGAAAAATTAGCACAAATGAAAACCACGGGGCGAGATTATATTATTTGTGGGGATTGGAATATTGCTCATAAAAATGAAGATATTCGTAACTGGAAAGGCAACAAAAAAAACTCGGGCTTTTTACCTGAGGAACGTGCCTGGTTAGATACATTGTTTTATGAAATGGGTTTTGTCGATGCTTTTCGTGAGATAGAACAAGAAAATCACCAATATACCTGGTGGTCAAATCGCGGACAAGCTTGGGCTAACAATGTTGGTTGGCGCATTGATTATCAAATTTTATCACCCAACTTAAAGGGTAAAGTGTTATCCACAGATATTTATAAAAACGAACGGTTTTCTGACCATGCTCCATTAATTATTGATTATGATTACGTCTTGCCATCAAAATGAATGAAACAATTCCCTCTAAAAGCTGGCGAGAAACAATAAGTACACTCTCACACCCTCGGGTATTGACTATGCTATTTTTAGGTATTTCTGCTGGAATACCTATCTTGTTGATTTTTTCCTCACTCAGCCTTTGGTTAAGAGAAGCAGGCGTGGAACGGAGTACCGTCACTTATTTTAGCTGGGCTGCGCTAGGTTACTCATTCAAGTTTGTTTGGGCACCACTTATCGACCAGTTACCTTTACCTCTTTTAACCAAAATGCTTGGCAGAAGGCGAGCATGGTTATTATTTTCACAACTGATGGTCATGCTTGCAATTAGCGCGATGGCATTCATTAACCCTGCTGTTGACACTCTTAACGCAATGGCATGGGCAGCAGTTTTTTTAGGGTTTTCATCTGCGACTCAAGATATCGTCATTGACGCTTACCGAATTGAATCAGCAGACAGCGACTTACAAACTTTAATGTCTTCAAGCTATATAGCAGGCTATCGAATAGGTATGATTATAGCAGGAGCCGGTGCCTTATTTTTGGCTAGCTATTTTGGCTCAACAATTAAGAATTATAATTATCAAGCATGGCAATGGACTTATTTAATCATGACAAGTATCATGTTGACGGGGGTCATTACCACATTAACCATTTCTGAACCCATTTCCCAAAACAATAAAACTGCCCCCCTTAATCAACGCAATCACTTTGGATTTTTATTGTTATTTATCCTATCGGTTAGTGGCTTTATCGCAACTTTTCATTATAGCTCTGGTTTTTCGCAATTAAGTATCAATTTTTTATCAACACTACTTACCAACACTCCCTTAGCCTCCTTTCTTATCGAGCTATGCCGTTTGGCTTTAGCTTTAACTGTAGCAATCCTCATAGCTACATTTGTTATTAGCTCTGGCATTATCCAACAACAAATAATTGAACAAACTTACCTTGCTCCAGTAAGAGATTTTTTTCAACGATTTGGCTGGTCACTGGCTTGGCTATTACTTGCTTTAATTGGTCTTTACCGTATTTCAGATATTGTATTAGGCGTCATTTCTAATGTCTTTTATCAGGATCTTGGGTTCACTAAACCTGAAATTGCTAGTGTTGTTAAAAGCTTTGGTTTATTGATGACTATCGCAGGTGGTTTCCTTGGTGGTTTATTAGCTGTAAGATTTGGTGTTATGCGAATTCTTTTCTTAGGTGCTCTGTTATCCGCTTTAACCAATTTACTTTTTATGATACTTGCTCAAGCTGGTCATAATATGATGATGCTAATTATCGTTATTTCAGCAGATAATTTATCTGCTGGTCTTGCGAGCGCAGCATTTATTGCATTTTTATCAAGCCTGACAAATATTTCATTTACCGCTGTACAATATGCCATTTTCAGCTCATTAATGACATTATTACCTAAAATATTAGGTGGCTATTCAGGAACATTAGTTGAAACAATTGGTTATCCACGCTTTTTTTTAGCGACTGCTTTAATGGGCATCCCGGTACTATTTCTTATTGCCTGGGCTGGAAAACGCTTCAAACTTACAACAATATCGCCTTAAACCTAAATAAATAAGACCATTGCCTGCCAAGTGGTTATTTTAAAAAGACTTAATACATAAAAAAGCACCTTTTCAGTTTGCGCAGCATAACACAAACCAAAAAGATGCTATTTATAAAAAACTTTAAGGAATATCTAGCTCAGCAGATGCCCTTAAAAATTCTTATCTTTTAACCATTAACCAAATAATGCGTAAAAATACTCGCAAAATACCCAATCGCAATATACGGAGTCCATTTCATATGACTAAAAAAAGTATATTTATGGTTAGAAGTTCCCATTAGCGCAACACCTGCAGCAGAGCCTACTGATAGCATAGAACCACCAGTACCCGCAGTTAATGTAGCCAGCAACCATTGATATAAATCCATATCCAGATTCATATTCAAAACTGCAAACATCACCGGAATATTATCGACAATAGCAGAGATAATCCCGACAAAAATATTTGCCGTTGTATCGCCCAAACCATCATACATTGCACTTGATATTAGCTCTAGATAACCAATATAACCTAAACCACCTACAGCAAATACAACGCCGAAGAAGAAAAATAAAGTATCCCACTCAGCATCGCGTACTTTATCAAAAATATCAAATGATTCACCACTATATAACTTATTAATACTAAAACCATAAATCATTAATACAGATAACCCTACCATCATCCCCATAAACGGTGGTAAATGCAGAAACTGTTTAAAACTTACTGCCGTTACAATCGTTAACAAAAACAAAACACAGACCTGTATTGCTCCAGGCTTTAGTACGGCTACATCTTCCTTTGTTGCAACGGGCTGATCATCCGGTAATGCCATATACATAAAGACAGCAGGCACAAGATAATTCACAACAGAGGGTATAAATAATGCAAAAAAGTCAAAGAACTCTGCATACCCCGCCTGCCAAACCATCAAGGTTGTGATATCCCCAAAAGGACTAAAAGCACCACCTGCATTTGCTGCCACGACCAAATTCACCAGCCCAATAGCTACAAATTTATCATTGCCTTTACCAACCGCCATAACTACTGCGCCAACTAACAAAGCAGAAGTCAAATTATCTGCAACAGCAGATAAAAAGAAGGTAATAATGCCCGTCACCCAAAATAGTTGCTTATAGCTAAACTTCTTTCTAATCATCCATGACCTTAACACTTCAAAAACATTACGCTCTGCCATCGCATTAATGTACGTCATTGCAACCAGCAAAAATAGCATCAAAGCGGCATATTCTGCCAAATTATATTCAAAAGCTTCATGCAATTGTTCTACTGAAACACCTGCATCTCTCGCCAAAATAGCAGCATGAGCCCAGATTATTCCGGCCGCTAAAATAACTGGCTTGGACTTACGCAAACCAGTAAATTCTTCAGCCATAACAAAGCCGTACGCGAGAATAAAAATCAGAACGGTATAAATCCCTCTCTCTGTTCCCGTAAGGCCTAAATTAGTAAAGTCCTCTTTATACTCTTCAGCCATTGCCATTTCAGGCAAAAATAGTAGACTGGCAAACATCAATAACAAACGTAACAAAACAACCCTCCTCGCTTTAGAACCCATTATAATTATGACTATCAACTAATAATAATAGCACCATATAATATTCTTTGTCATTTAAACGATCTCAGTATATGATTAAAGAACTCAATTTTTGCTTAAAACTAACTTAGCTTTAAATTTAATGTACCAATATAACCACGACGACCAAACCATACTAAACGAAAGAGTCAGCCAATTCAGAGGGCAAACTGAACGCTACCTAAAAGGTGAATTAGGTGAAGATGAATTTCGAGCGTTACGCCTAATGAATGGACTATACATCCAAATACATGCACCCATGCTCCGAGTTGCGGGACCTTATGGGTTACTTTCATCAAAACAACTCCGTATGCTTGCACATGTTGCCAGAAAATATGATAAAGGGTATGCCCATATCACCACACGCCAGAATATCCAGTTCAATTGGCCTGAATTAAAAGATGTCCCTGACATTCTTGCTGATTTAGCTAGTGTTCAAATGCATGCCATTCAAACCAGCGGTAATTGTTTAAGAAACACCACAACAGATCATCTAGCGGGCGTGTGTGTTGATGAAATTGAAGACCCTCGTCCGTATTGTGAAATCATTCGCCAATGGACCACCCTTCACCCTGAATTTGCCTACCTACCCCGTAAATTTAAAATTGCCGTAAGTGGATCAGAACAAGACAGAGCGGCAACTCAACTTCACGATATCGGTTTACACATCATTAAAAATGGTACTGGAGAGGTGGGTTTTAGAGTATTAGTCGGTGGCGGACTGGGCAGAACACCTATTATTGGTAAGGTTATCAGGCCATTTTTAGAAAAAAAACACCTCCTCTCTTATTTGGAAGCCATTGTACGTGTTTACAATCTAAATGGTCGCCGTGACAATAAATACAAAGCTCGAATCAAAATTCTAGTGAGAGAAAGCGGCATACATAAAATGACTGAATGGGTTGAGGCTGAATGGCAACAAATAAAAAATGGTATGGAGCTAAGCGATGAACGCATTAAAGACATACAAGCTCACTTCACTCCACCAATTTATGAAGAAAAAGCCAGTCAGGATACTAGTTTTAAATTAAACAAAACACAAAACACAAGCTTTGCCACATGGATCAAACATAATACGGCAGCACATAAGACACCGGGCTATCGAGCAGTTTATCTATCCTTAAAAGCGCCGGACACTCCACCGGGCGACATTACATCCGAACAACTAGACTCAGTCGCAGAGCTAGCCGACCAATTTTGCTTTGGCGAAATCAGAACTACCCATAGACAAAATTTGGTGTTTGCTGACGTTAAACATGCCGACTTGTTTGATCTTTGGAAAAAACTGAATACATTATCACTTGCAACGCCTAATATTGGTACCGTAACTGACATGATTTGTTGCCCTGGCCTGGCGTTTTGCTCACTTGCAAATGCAAACTCAATTAGTATAGCCAAAGAAATTAACGAAAGATTAGACGATATAGACTATATTCACAACATAGGTGATTTAAAAATAAATATGTCAGGCTGCATGAACGGTTGCGCGCATCAAAGTGTCGGCCATATTGGTATTTTAGGTGTTGATAAAAAAGGTGTTGAATGGTATCAAATAACTCTGGGAGGCTCATCAGAAAATGAAGCTGCGCTAGGAAAAAGATTAGGGCCAGCAGTTGCAAAAGACCAAATCACCGAAGCCATCACAACCATATTAGATGTTTATATTAAACAGCGGCATAATGAAGAAATTTTTCTGGATACCGTCGAACGTATTGGTGTTACACCATTTAAAGAAGCTGTCTATTAAGAAAGAGCTATGAAAATCATTAAAGATAAAAAAATTATAGAAGACAACTGGACTCATCTTGCTGATAATGACGAAATATCCGATGAAAATATAACTGTCTCTTTAGGCAGATGGAAAGAAGAAAAAACAAAGCTCATTACCCATGAAGGAAACATCGGTATCAGGCTATCCCCATCAGACAAAGTTGAAGATATTGCTGGTGATTTAAAACAAATATCAATAGTAGTCCTTGAGTTTCCTGCATTCACTGATGGAAGGTCTTTTTCCCATGCAAAACTATTACGTTACCGATACAGCTATAATGGCGAAATACGCGCCATAGGTAACTATATGCCAGATCAGGTTTTTTATTTATCTAGTGTTGGTGTCAACGCCTTTCAGTTAGAGAATACTGAAGAACTCAATACAGCTCTTTCAACCATGAATGATTTTACTGTTTCGTACCAATCATAAACTAATAACATAATCGAAATAGGCTAAATAAAACATCAAAACTCTTCCCAAGAACCTCATACCATAACTAAAATTTGAATTTATACACCCTATTTGGGAATATAAAAACATTGTGAATAAAGATCTAAATTTCAATGAATACAGACTAAAATATCTAGCCTCTGGAGGATATGCCAAGCTTTATATCGCTTCACCCAAAGATAATAAAAAGCCATGTTTATGTATAAAATTCTTGAAGCAAACTCTTTTACAAAGCCCCGTGCATACAAACCGATTCCAGCAAGAATTATCTTTACTCAAAAACCTGCATTACAGCGGCCTACCACAACTAACACATGATGGTTTAAATGAGACCAAGCCCTTTTTAGCATACAAACATATTGAAGGTAAAACAGTTTTAAGTATGT
>CAZHUE010000057.1:0-13417 GCA_964535875.1 uncultured Methylomarinum sp. | reverse complement strand
TTTTTTAATACTTTATTTTTCTTATAACTTTCTAGTTAACTCTATTTCAAAGTTATTACCACAGTTTATAAAGAGTTTTTCTTTATCATCTCTTAAACCTAAAAAAAGCAGTTACTCACGGTTGCTAGCACAAGCTCTTGAATCCAGAGCACATCAAAAAATGTCCGCTTAACCTATGGGGCGGAAGCGGACATTTTTTAAAGCACTGTGAAACCAATATCTTGCGCTATAACTCCGCGTTCAACTGCTTTTTCTGGGTTAAATCATAGTAAATACATCACATTTTCACCATCAGATACACAATAAAAAAATCTTTTTCTACTACACTTAAATTAAGTTACAAATTTGAATTGTAGTTTTGTTGGTTTAATTGATTTTTTTAGGAGAAAACAGTGGCAACTATTCTAGCAGTTGATGATTCAGCATCAATGAGACAAATGGTATCGTTTACTTTAAAAGGTGCTGGATATACGGTAGTAGAAGCAGTTGATGGTATCGATGCTTTAAATAAAGCGAAAACACAAAAATTTGATTGCGTAGTGACGGATGTAAACATGCCAAATAAAGATGGTATTACCTTAATAAAGGATTTACGAGGACTACCCGATTTTAAATTTATCCCAATGTTGATGCTAACAACCGAATCAGGAATGGATAAAAAGCAAGCAGGCAAAGCTGCTGGAGCAACAGGGTGGATAGTAAAACCTTTTAATCCCGATCAATTGTTAAAAACAATTAAGAAAGTCTTGGGTTAGTCGTTAATGAATATTCGATAAGTAGGAAAGTCTATGTCTATTGATATGGAACAATTCCATCAAGTCTTTTTTGAAGAAAGCTTCGAAGGCCTGGATATAATGGAAACAGGGTTGTTAAACCTTGATATGGGAGATGTTGATGCTGAAGATATTAATACTATCTTTAGAGCCGCACACTCAATTAAAGGTGGAAGTGGAACTTTTGGGTTTACTTCTGTTTCTGATTTTACCCATGTTATGGAAACCTTATTGGATGAAATGAGGGATGGACGTAGAAAGGTTACTCAGCCAGCAGTTGATGTGTTGCTTGGTTCTGTTGACTGCCTTAAAGAAATGTTAACAGCTATCCAGGACGGAGAAGATATTGATGCTGCAAGCGTAGCTGAATACCAAAAGTCACTTGAAATAGAACTCAATGGAAATGAAGGTGAGGTAGAATCAAACCCCTCTGAACTAGTCGAAGAGTCAGTAAAAGAAGGTTCTACTGAAGTGGTAAATGAACAAGGCTGGAATATTGCATTTAGCCCACATACGCATTTACTTAAAACGGGTAATGACCCCGTTAGAATGTTTCGTGAACTTTCAGGGTTAGGAAATTTAAAAACGGTCGTTGATTTACAAGGAGTCCCTGATTTTTATGATTTAGATCCAGAAGAATGTCACTTATCCTGGAAGTTAGAACTTGCTGGTAATATTCCAAGACAGGATATTGATGAAATATTTGATTGGGTGGAAGATGATTGCGATTTAGCCATTAGCCCAATTTCAGAACAAACAGTAGCGAAGTCTATTGAATTACCTGCACAAAATCAAACAATAAAAGAAGTTGCTGAAACAAATAACAATCCAGTAGATGAAACTAAAGCAGTAACAAAACCGGTAGTAAAGAAAAAAGCTAAAGAAACAGCTAAACCAGCCGCTAAAACATCCAGTTCAATAAGAGTTGATACCGGAAAAATCGACACTTTAATTAATATGGTTGGAGAACTAGTGATTACCCAATCAATGTTAAGTCTGGTAGGTGAAAACTTTGAATTAAATAAATTAGACCAGCTTAAAAATGGTCTGTCGCAACTGGAACGCCACACCAGAGAATTACAAGAAAGTGTAATGAATATCAGGATGCTGCCGATCAATTTTGTTTTTAGTCGGTTCCCACGATTAGTTCATGACTTAAGTACAAAGCTGGAAAAAAAAATCGAACTGGTATTAATCGGAGAAAATACAGAAGTCGATAAAACGGTTGTAGAACTACTAAGTGATCCCCTTGTTCATTTAGTTAGAAATAGTTTGGATCACGGCATAGAAATGCCGGCAGTTCGAATTGCTGTAGGAAAGCCGGAAACAGGGACAATAACTTTAGAAGCCTATCATAGAGGCGGTAACATTGTTATAGAAGTAAGGGATGATGGTAAAGGTTTAAATAAAGAGGTTCTAAAATCGAAAGCGATAGAAAAAGGTCTGATTGAAGAGGATGCCGTTCTATCGGATAAACAAATTTATGAACTTATTTTTATGGCAGGTTTTTCTACCGCTGAAAAACTAACCGATGTTTCAGGGCGTGGCGTTGGAATGGATGTGGTTAGAAGAAATATTCAATCTTTAGGTGGAAATATAGAAATAAGCTCTGAGTTGGGTAAAGGCTCAACCATTGCCATTCATCTTCCACTAACTTTGGCTATATTAGATGGGCAATCTATTGCCGTGGGTGATGAGCGTTTCATTATTCCATTAGGCGCTATTTTGGAATCAGTCAATGTCACTGAAGAAATGATCAATCGTGTCGCGGGTAAAGGAGAAACATTTCGATTACGAGATGAATATCTGCCGATAGTCAGAATGCATGAGATTTTCGATATAAAAACTGAAGTAACAAATTTAACAGAAGGTCTGATAGTCGTGGTTGATGGACAAGGTATGCATTGTGGATTATTTATTGATGATTTATTAGGACAGCAACAAGTAGTTATTAAATCTTTAGAAGCAAATTATAGGAAAGTTGAAGGGGTTTCCGGAGCAACTATATTGGGTGATGGTTCAGTTGCACTAATTTTAGACATCCCGGGTTTAGTAAGATTATCAAATCAATAACAGATTATGGCAGAACAAGCTGAGCAAATTGAAAATGAAGCAACTGAAGTAAAGAAAATAGAAAATCTTGTTCAGTTTTTAAGTTTTACCTTAGGCGATGAAGAATATGGTGTGGATATTCTTCGTGTGCAGGAAATTCGTAGTTGGGAACCTGTATCAAGAATACCGAATGTCCCGGATTATGAAAAAGGTGTTGTTAATCTAAGAGGAGCGATAGTTCCAATTATTGATTTGCGAGAACGATTTGGCTTAGGGCATTTGGAATATTCACCTTTAACCGTGGTGGTTGTTTTACAAATGCAAACTGAAATAGGGCCGACTCGGGTTATGGGGGTTGTCGTTGATGCGGTTTCCGATGTCATAGATATAGATAAAAAAACCATTCAAATTGCCCCAAATTTTGGAACAAAAGTCAGTACAGAATTCATTAATGGATTAGCATCAATTAATGAACGAATGGTGATGCTACTTGATGTTGAAAAATTATTAAAATTAGAGAATCTGGATGATGATAATGAGAGTTAAAACAAACAACGAATTATTCCTGTTGGGGAAGGAGCTATACCATGAAAATTAACCAGCCAGTGACTGATCATGAAGTTCATATGAAAGAAGGCACAATTCTGGTGACAGAAACAAATGCTAAAGGAATCATTATTAAAGCAAATGAAGCGTTTGTCAATATAAGTGGTTTTAGCGAGACTGAGTTGATTGGAAAAAATCATAATGTTGTTCGCCATCCTGATATGCCTCCCGAAGCTTTTGCAGATCTATGGAAAAAATCGAAAGCAGGACGACCCTGGGTTGGTCTCGTAAAAAACAGATGTAAAAATGGTGATTATTATTGGGTAGAAGCAAATGTTACGCCCATTTATAAAAATGGGCGGGTTGATTCTATTATGTCTTGTCGATATGCGCCTTCCAGAGAACAGGTTAGAGAGGCTGAAATGCTCTATGACAAAATTAAAAAGAAAGAAGCATCTTTGGAGCCAACGGGATTATTACATAAATTAAATTTTGTAAAAAGAATGTCATTTGGTCAAAAATTAGCTGCAATGGGATGTACTTTATTGTTGCCTGCACTGATTTTAATGGGACTCCTTTATCATGAAGAAAATAAAGCAATAGATTTTGCCCAGAAAGAAATATATGGGTCCGAGTATTTAGTGCCATTACAGCAATTTGTATTGCATGTAGCAGAGCATAGAGGCTTATCTAATATCTACTTAAAGTCAGGAAATAGTAATGCCGGGGCTATTATGCAGTCAAGAAACCGTGTCGCAACTGGTATTGAAGCCGTAGAAAAAATGGAGGCATTGTACGGCGAAGTGTTAGAAACTAGTCAATCATGGCATACAATCAAAGAGCAATGGAAGCAGTTAGAAGGTCATGTGCTAAATTTAACGGCGGAACAAAGTTTTAAACAGCATACAGCATTAATTAATGATGTGTTATCACTGTTTGTAACAGTTGGGGATAATTCTAACTTAATTCTTGACCCCGACCTGGATAGTTTTTACCTAATGGATATGCAAGTTATTCGGTTACCTGAGTTAATTGAGAAATTAGGTCTGTTATGGGGCTATGCTGCAGGGTTGGTAGGACATGAGTCATTAACACAGACAGAGCTGATTAAGCTGATTGTCCTGAAGGAGCATGTGGTTACTCGGTTGGATAAAGTCATAACGAATATAAAGACTGCGGTAGCTGAAAACAACGCATTAAGCTCTGATTTTTCTGATATAGAACACAATCTATCCAAGGAAATTAATATATTTTTGACCAGTATTGATCATTTAATGACAGAGACAAGTAAAGTTACTGCAGAAGAAATATTTAGTCATGGAGCAACATCAATTACTTTGGTTAACAAACTTTATGATGTAACCGCACCAAATTTGAAAACTTTATTAGAAAACAGAATATTAGGGTTTCAGAAACATTTGTATAGCAGTCTTGCTGGCATTGCCTGTTTAATCGTATTGGTATCCTTCTTGGGCTATCTATTGATACGTTATTTTAAAAAGCAAATAGGTATTATTTCTAATACATTCTATAGCCTTACCGATGGCGAGTTTAGAAATACATTGGATTTAACTGGCCAGGATGAGTTTGGAGGTATGATGCGCGGTATGCAAGGAATGCAGGTCAAATTGAATGTTGATTTGGCAGAAGCTAAGGAACAAGCAATTAGTGGGCAAAGAATACAGCAAGCACTGGATACAGTGGAATCTTGTGTGATGGTTGCTAATAATAATCTCGAGATCATCTATATGAATGAGACGGTTAAAGAGATGTTTAAAAATGCTGAAGCAGAAATTCAGCAGCAGTTGCCCAAGTTTAAAGCAGATGAGTTATTAGGCACAAATATTGATGTGTTTCATGAAAATCCCGCACATCAGCGAGGAATGTTAGAGAAACTCAAAACAACATTTCGCTCAACATTAGTGATTGGTGGTAGGCACCTGGATATTGTTGCTAATCCTGTGAATACAGAAGATGGTGAAAAAGTAGGTATTGTTGTTGAGTGGTTAGATAGAACTCAGGAAGTTAAAATTGAAAGAGAAATAGAAGCCATTGTTGAAGATGTAAAGGCAGGTAATTTAAGATCACGTCTTGAAACGGCAGATAAAGAAGGTTTTTTTGAAACACTTAGTATAGGTTTTAATGAACTAACTGAAAATATTGAGAACGTCTTTTCAGATATCAGCAATTCTATGCAAAGTATGGCATCAGGTGATTTGAGTAATCGAATTACAAGTAATTACCAAGGCACTTACTTGGACTGTAAAAATAATATTAATACTTCAATGGAAAAAATAGCGGCTATTGTTAGTCAAGTTAATGATTCCGCTGAGTTTATTAATAATTCTGCACAAGAAATTGCCAGTGGGAATAACAATTTATCAAATAGAGTCGAACAGCAGGCTGCTAATCTGGAAGAAACTGCATCCAGTATGGAAGAACTAACCAGTACTGTTAAAAACAATGCAGATAATGCACAACAAGCCAACCAAGTGGCTACATCAGCTCGACAGTTAGCAGAAAAAGGAGGAGCAATTGTTACCTCGGCAGTGTCTGCGATGGATGAAATAAATGTAAGTAGTAATAAAATAGCTGAAATTATCGGTGTGATTGATGAGATTGCCTTCCAGACTAACTTATTAGCACTAAATGCCTCGGTTGAAGCAGCTAGAGCGGGTGAACAAGGTAGAGGGTTCTCAGTTGTTGCGACAGAAGTAAGGAATTTAGCACAACGCAGTGCGACAGCAGCTAAGGAAAGTAAGGATTTGATTCAAACCAGTTTGCAAAAAGTCAGGTCAGGGACTGAGTTTGTTAATCAAACAGGAAGCTCACTGAATGAGATTGTGACAGGGGTTAAAAAAGTAGGTGATATTGTTGCCGAGATTGCTGCGGCTAGTGCTGAACAATCGCAAGGTATTGAGCAAGTGAATCAAGCTGTGTCACAAATGGATGAGATTACACAACAAAATGCAGCGTTAGCAGAAGAAGCCTCAGCATCAAGTGTTGCAATGAGTGATCAGTCTACTTCAATGTCTCAATTATTATCATTCTTTAAATCTGCTGGCGGAAGTGCTAATCATCAACATAGCCATGCATCTGGCTCTTTAGATTTTGCCTTGGCAAAAAGTAAACATTTATCGTGGAAATCACGATTAAGAAACTTTCTTGATGGCTCAGAAGCACTAACGTTAGATCAAGCTGTTTCTCATAGAGATTGTGATTTAGGAAAATGGTTATATTCTTCTGGCTTGGCAGAACAAGGTCATTTGCCAGCAATGAAAGAATTAGAAAAGCTGCACACAGAAATGCATGGCAGTGTTCAGTTGTGTATTAGCCATAAAAATCAGGGAAATGAGTCGGCTGCATCGCAAGACTATAATACGGTGTCTTCTTTATCCGATAAGATTGTTGGCTTATTAGGGGATATAGAACAAAGTGTTTCTGGCGGGGGGGCAAGTGCGCCACGAACTATAGCAAGACCTGCTCCACAACAAGCCGTATCGCAGCCTTCTTTTAGTTCTAGTAGTGCAGGAGCCGATGATGAATGGGAAGATTTTTAATGATTTTATATCTATAAAGAATAAGTGATTTGGGATGAATGCGATTGTAGGTTGGGCTAACAGCTCTACCGTTAACCCAACGCTTTTTTAAAAACTTATGTTGGGTTGCCAAAAAGACGGCAGCCCAACTACGCAATACTTTAAATTTTTATTACAGAGTCAACAATATGGCAGCTGAAGCAGTGATAGATATAGAAATAGAACAGTTTTTAACCTTTGAACTTGCTGGTGAAGCTTATGGAATAGAAATTCTTAAGGTTCAGGAAATAAGAGGTTGGGAATCGGTAAGAGAGATACCTAATACACCAGACTATATTAAGGGTGCATTAAATTTACGAGGCGAGATTGTGCCTATTGTCGATTTACGTGAACGATTCGGGATGGAAAAAACCGAATATTCTCCAATTACCGTTGTTATTGTGCTTTGTGTTGAAGGCTCACAAGGGACTAACGTCATGGGGATTGTCGCAGATGCAGTATCGGATGTACTGGATATTAGTATTACTGATATTAAAGCAAGTCCCAAGTTAGGTTCAAAAATTGATACCCGTTACATGAGAGGAATGCATGTAGGGAAAAAAAATATGGTGATGTTATTAGATACCGATAAATTATTAGATTCAGAAGAGTTTGAAGTAATCAATAATTTGTAATGGCGGCACAAAGAGTAGTCGCTATTATTAATCAAAAAGGCGGTGTAGGTAAAACGACTACATCAACTAATTTGACCCATGCTTTGGCTAAATCAGGTAAGAAAGTGACAGTAATAGACCTGGATCCACAAGGTCATTTAGCGGTTTCTTTTGGGGTTGTTGATCCAGGAATATCGGGTATTGATGAAGTTATGCTTGGGGAAAAAGGTATTGTAGAAAACCTGATTAAAGTTAGAGAAAACCTACAGTTGGTTGTTGCAGGTACACGACTAAAAGATATTGAACAGTTATCGGAAGGTGGTGCTACACGTGGTGATTTATTGAGATGCGTTTTACATGAAAACCTTAATGATCAGGATTTTGTGTTTATAGATTGTCCTCCTTCTTCAGGGTTATTAGTTGCTAATGCATTATTTGCTGCGGATGAAATATTAATTCCGATGGCTGGTGATTTTCTAGCATTACAAGGTTTGTCCCATATGATGGGGACGGTAAAAAAATTTGAAGCGGCATTAAAGAAAAAATATAAATTATTTATCGTTATGTCCAGATATTCTTCTACAAGAAAGATGTCAAAAAATGTATTGAGTCAACTATTGCAATATTTTCCTAAACAAGTCTTATCAACAGTGATAAGAGAAGCGGCTTTATTAGCAGAATGTCCAAGTTATGGAAAAACTATTTTAGATTACCGACCGGGAAGTCGATCGGCCAGAGATTTTAGAAGTTTATCACAAGACTTTTTAGAAGAGAGGGTTATGTAATGGTAAAAGTACTAGAGCAAAAAACTGTCGGTTATGATCCGTTGGCATGGATGAATGATGAGCAAGTAGATCAACAAGAGTCTTCAATTAATTCTACGAGTGAAGTTAAGGATGATCCTGAAGTTACAGCTGAAAAAGTGACTGATGAGAATGAAAAAATAGAAGTATCTGAAGCTTCTGTTGTGGATAAAGCTCAAGGTGAAACAGAAGTTGTTGAAGTAGAAGCTATTGTCATGGCTAACGAGAATTCTGAGATAGAAAAAGAAGACTCAGTTGAAGCAATAGAGCAAGGTGTTGAGACAGCGAGTGAGTCTAAAATTACATTAGATGCCACTCTTAATATCCAGACAGTGGGCAACTTATACGATCAGTTTCTAAAAATGCTCGATACTCAAAATATTATTGAAATTGATGCCTCTTTTGTTGAATCAATTGACACAGCAACATTGCAGTTGATCACGGTGTTTAAGCAGGAAGGGATTAAGTTACAAAAAGAAATTTCAATTGATTTTCCCTCAGATAAGTTTGTTGAAGCAGCAGAAATATTAGGATTGACAGAGTTGCTGGAAGTAGATCAGCCCGCTGCAGGTCTTTTTTAGAACCTGTTCAAGATCTACTGCGCCACCGCCAGTTGTGCTTGGACGGTGCTCGAAACCCTCATTTACTTCATGTAAACTCCGGTTTCTGCACTCCGTCCGCAAACAATTGACAGCGGCTCATAACGATTTTGAACAGGTTCTTAGAAGATGAGTAGTTTGAATAAATATAATTAAGCAAAGAGAAAAGAATAACAATGGAAAAAAATCAACGTGAATTTGACTATACTAGAGAAGATTTTGATTTTTTAAGAAAAATATCCAATGATCACTCAGGAATTTTAGTGCCTGATGATAAATTTGATATGTTTTATTCCAGGCTGTCGAAAAGAGTCAGAATGTATGGGTTAGCAAATTTTAAAGAATACTGTAATTATTTACAAAATAATCACAGCACAGAGTTTACTGAGTTTATTAATGCAGTGACAACAAACCTGACTTCATTTTTCAGAGAAAAACATCATTTTGACTATCTTAAAGAGATAGTTATTCCTGAACTCTTAAAAAGGAATAATACGACAAAAACAATAAAAATCTGGTCAGCAGGTTGTTCGACAGGAGAAGAACCTTACTCTCTTGCAATGACACTATTAGAAAACATACCAAGTAGTTGGGATATAAAAATTCTTGCAACAGATTTAGATACTAATGTTTTGCAAATGGCGGACTCCGGAGTTTATAACAGCGATAGAGTGAATGGTTTACCTGCGAATACGATAAAAAAATGGTTTAAAAAAGGCTCAGGAAATAATGCTAATAAAGTAAAAATAAGTAAGGATTGCCAACAGCTTATTCAATTTAAGCAATTAAATTTGATGAAGGAATGGCCTTTTAAAAGTAATTTTGATTTGATTTTTTGTAGAAATGTATTGATTTATTTTGATAGAGATACTAAAGAGCGTTTAGCTCAGCGTTATGGAGATCTATTAGCGATAGGATCTCATTTGTTTATAGGGCATTCAGAGTCGTTAAATAAACTGGATACAGATTTTAATTTAATTAGAAATACCATCTATAAAAAAATCAAATGAGCGTAAAAAAACAAATGGAACGTCCTTCACTATCAGGTTTTGAAACGATTAAACGATATTGGAATAAGGAATACAATATTGTCGCTGCTAAAATCCTTCCTGGTGAATATTATGTAACTAAGGATGATGAGTTAGTGACTACGGTTTTAGGTTCATGTATTTCTGCCTGTATAAGAGACAAGGTACTAGGTATTGGAGGAATGAATCATTTTATGCTGCCGGAAACAAATGAACAAAGACTAAATGCTGGTGCTGAAAGTGTAGTTGGTAATGCAACACGTTATGGCAATTATGCAATGGAGCATTTGATTAATGATATTTTATCGAATGGCGGCAGACGGAAAAATTTGGAAGTTAAATTATTTGGTGGAGGAAAAATCCTTCCAACTTTAGGTGATATAGGCTTAAAAAATATTGGTTTTGCACTGGATTATATTGATACAGAGGTATTAAATTTGGTCTCTCAAGATTTAGGCGATATTTATCCAAGAAAAGTAATTTATTTTCCAAAGACGGGGAAAGTTAAAATGAAAAAAGTTAAAGACTTGCATAATGAAACAATTGCAATACGTGAAACAAAATACCGGTCAACGATTAAAAATGCACCTGTTGTTAGTGAAATTGAATTGTTTTAGGAAATAAGAATGTCAAAAATACGACTATTAATTGTTGATGATTCTGCACTAATAAGGCAGATGTTGACACAGATATTTAGCTCTTCTAATGATATTGAAGTGGTTGGGTCTGCGGTTGACCCTATTGCGGCAAGAGAAAAAATTAAAAGACTCAACCCTGATGTGTTGACTCTGGATGTAGAGATGCCTCGAATGGACGGGTTGACTTTTTTACGCAATTTGATGAGATTAAGACCAATGCCAGTTGTAATGATTTCAACACTGACAGAAAAGGGGGCTGCTGTAACTTTAGAAGCATTAGAAATTGGTGCCGTAGATTTTGTCGCCAAGCCAAAAGTTGACGTGTCAAATTCACTTAATGCCTATGCTGAGGATATTATTTCTAAAGTTAAAATGGCAGCAAGAGCTAAAGTAATACCCTATCAGGAAAAATCGCCAAAAAAAAAGGCGTCTATCTCTAAAAATCATTCTGCTGATACCATTATTCCAGCAAACCCAGTAACAAAACATTTTAAAACCACTGATAAAATTATTGCATTAGGTTCATCTACAGGAGGTACTGAGGCACTAAAAGATGTGGTGGCTGGATTGCCGAGAAATACACCTGCCATTGTTGTTTCTCAACATTTGCCTGTTTCATTTAGCGTTTCTTTTGCTAAGCATGTAAATGAAGCAACTGAGATGACAGCTTGTATTGCTCAAAATGGACAACAAATTTTACCAGGTAATATTTATATTGCTCCTGGTGATCAGCATTTGTTAGTGGTTAGAGATGGTGCTCGATATATTTGTCAATTAAATGATGGGCCACCTGTTAATAGGCACAAACCTTCAGTAGAAGTGATGTTTCGTTCAGTTGCTCAAAATGTAGGGAAAAATGCAATTGGTGTGATGTTGACAGGGATGGGCGCAGACGGCTCCAAAACAATGTTGGAAATGAAAGAAGCAGGTTCAGTCAATATCGTACAAGATGAAGCGAGTAGTGTGGTTTGGGGCATGCCAGGTGAGGCATTTAAATTAGGAGCTGCGGATCACGTTGCCCCTTTAAATAAAATTGCTGAAAAAATATTGGCTTTAGCTAAGTAATATAAGAGATCTTAATAATGGGTATATTAAAAATAATTTGGTTTCCTCTGGTTTTATTTATAGCAGCTATGCTGTTACCACTTTTTTTCTCCATACAATTTTTATACTGGGGTGTTTTACCCATTATGACAGTTGTATGGGTATTATATTTTTATCAGCATCAAAATAGTGGGTTGGAACAGGCTGAATTTTCATCGAATGCAGCAAGTAAAGAAAAGTTAAAAATAACAATTGATAACTATATTTCCGGTATCGAGTCTTGTATTGAGCAGGAAGTCCAGTCATTTCAAGAAGAGTTGGATCAATTAAAAACAGTGATGGCTGATGCAGTCGTCACCATGTCAGGAAGCTTTAATGATTTGCATGGTTTAACAGAAGGTCAAGCAAAAGTCGTTCACTCATTAATGGGTAGTTTAGGTGACTCGGCAACCAACGAAGATGGTATAAATTTTTCTAAGTTTGCAAAGGAAACTGATGAGGTTCTAAAATTTTTTATTGATCATGTTTTACAAATTAGTAAACAAAGTATGGAAATGGTCGGGGTAATTGATGATGTTGGTGTGCATATGTCGCAAGTAGAAGAATTATTGACCGATGTGCAAGGAATCGCTGATCAAACCAATTTACTAGCGTTAAATGCTGCTATAGAAGCAGCTAGAGCTGGAGAGGCTGGTAGAGGTTTTGCAGTAGTTGCAGATGAAGTACGTAATTTGTCAAAAAATTCAGATAAATTTAGTGAGGAAATTAGAGTTGTTGTCAATTCGTCCAAGAAAAACATTGCTTTAGCACAGTCGATGATTGGCAGTATGGCATCAAAAGATATGACGGTTGCTATTACTTCTAAGGCTAATATCAATAATATGATGGTGAATATTTCAGCAATGAATGACTCTGTTGCAAATAAAATGGCAGAAGTATCTGGTTTAACAGACCAAATTGATTCAAGTGTGGGTAATGCAATTCGAGGCTTACAATTTGAAGATTTAACCAGGCAAATAATAGAGTTTTTAAATAGGAATACCCAGCACTTTAGTGCAATGAGTGATGAAATGCGTATTGGAATGGGGGCATTTAAAACGGGTGGCAATGTTAAATGGATTGATGAGTTAGAAGATGGGGTTACTCGCTTAAATGATATGAAACAACAATGGAATGACAAAGAGAAAAAAGCAGTTTCTCAAGCTTCTATGGATGAAGGTGAAATTGAATTATTTTAGAAAAGGAAAAGAAAATGGCAATTGATACACAATTAGATTCATCTTCAAAAACATTAGAAATTAATATTTCAGGGCGGTTTGATTTTGATGTTCATAAAGATTTTCGTAAAGTCACTGATGAAATAGGTAACAGTGTTAGTTCGATCATTGTAAATATGGCGAAGGTGGATTATTTAGATAGTTCAGCACTTGGTATGCTGTTAATTTTAAGAGATAAAGTGGGTGATGTTAAAGGGGCAGTGAAGATCAAAAACATGAAAGGAGATGTGAAAAAAATTTTGGAAATAGCCAATTTTGATAAATTGTTTACTTTAGCTTAGTTGAGGTTGGGTTGCCATCTGTTTGGCAACTCAACATTTATATATACTTCGCGCGGTCACGGATGCGGTTTTTTATTGGTTGCTTTTTGCCGATAGGCTGTATTGCTGAAATAGTTGCGTAGTTAGTTATGCGCCCAATTCAGCACCTTGCTATCGACAAAAATCAACTCGCTAAGAAATCCGC